>CAVKBP010000037.1:0-16961 GCA_963654395.1 Ruminococcus sp. CAG:382 | reverse complement strand
TGTATATACAATACAGGATCAGATATTACAGTATAATATAGATAAAATATGGCCGGAAAAGACTACCGATGACAGAGCTGTTTACAGGATAGCAGGATGGGTTGTCGTACAGGAAGGAGACATAGTCTTCGATGTTACCGATGTTAATAATAATCCGCTTGAATTCAAGAAAATGCGCTGTGAGCGTCTTGACTTAATTGATAATGGTTATACAGAGGATGAGAAGAAAGCCGTTGGATTCACTATAACTATAGACGAAAAGCCAGGCTATGTATTACATTTTAAATCAGCGGCTAAGAATGTTGATATTGATATAGACAAAGAGATTAAGAGACAGAGAAGAGTTTACAATATAGATAAGACAAAGAGAATGATTAAGGCAATGACGCCTCACAATGCTGCGCGTCTCTGCCATCATATAAGATTATATGGATTTAAGGATCTCAAAGAGTATGTATATGGTGGACTATATGGAGTTATGGATCAGGCCGAGATATATAAGAAATGGTTTGCAACTCACAAAGCCACACAGGAAGAACTGGATAACCAGAAAAAAGTAAAATTCTCTTATGAGCCTAAAGTGAGTATTATTGTTCCGACATACAATACTCCTGTTAAATATCTCGAAGAGATGATTAAGTCAGTGATTGAGCAGTCATATAGTAACTGGCAGCTGTGTATAGCTGATGGCAGCTGCGGTAACGCAAAGCTGGAGAAGGTTCTGGAAGAATATAGTAATAAGGATTCAAGAATAATATATAAGCTGTTAGACAATAATAAGGGAATTGCAGGCAACACGAATGCTGCACTTGAACTGGCTGATGGTGAAATCACGGGGCTTCTTGACCATGATGATACATTAGAGCCGGATGCATTATATGAAGTCGTTAAGGCATTTCAGGATAAGATGGTGGATGCTGTATATACAGATGAAGACAAGATACTAGGATCAGACTGGATAAATGTGGATCCTAATTTTAAGACGGATTATAACATTGACCTGTTAAGATCGCATAATTATATAACACATTTCTTCTGTGTTAGGACAGAGCTTCTTAAGGAAATCGGCGGCTTTAAGGCTGAGTATGATGGTGCACAGGATTATGATGTTATATTAAGATGTACTGAGAAAGCACGCAAGACCGAGCATATTGCCAGAATATTATATCATTGGAGAATGCATGATAATTCAACAGCAGCTAATCCGGCAAGCAAGGCATACTGTCATGAAGCAGGAAGAAAGGCGGTTGAAGACCACCTTAAGAGACTTGGAATACCAGCAAAAGTGGAGCTTAGCAAATTATTTGGTGGATGCAGGGTTATATATGAAACACCGGGCAATCCGCTCGTTTCAATTATAATTCCTAATAAAGACCACACAGAGGATCTTGATAAATGTATCCGTTCCCTGTTTAATGTCAACACTTATAAAAATATAGAAGTTATTATTGTTGAGAATAACAGTACAGAGAAAGAAACATTTGAATATTATGACAGTATACAGAAGGAATATTCCAATGTTAAGGTATTGATGTGGGAGAGCGGATTCAACTATTCTGCAATTAATAATTTCGGAGTGAAAGAAGCAAAGGGGGATTATATACTGCTTCTTAACAATGACACAGAAATGATTGCTCCGGATTCTATATCAGATATGCTTGGTTATTGTATGCGTCCGGATGTAGGAATTGTTGGTGCCAAGTTATTGTATCCGGATGGAACAATCCAGCATGCTGGTGTAATTATCGGACTAGGTGGAATTGCAGGCCACGCATTTATCGGATTAGATGCTGACCAGTACGGATATATGTCGAGAGCGTATCTTTCAAGTGACTACTCTGCAGTTACAGCTGCATGCCTTATGATATCAAAGGATATCTATAACGAGGTTGGTGGCTTATGTGAAGAATATGCCGTTGCATTCAATGATGTTGATTTCTGTATGAAAGTCAGGAGCAAGGGATATCTTGTGGTATATGATGCATTTTCAAAGTGGTATCATTATGAATCCAAGTCAAGAGGATATGAAGATACTGAAGAAAAGCAGCAAAGATTCAAGAATGAGATAGATACATTCAAGAGTAAGTGGCAGAAAGAGCTGGATGAAGGAGATCCTTTTTATAACAGGAATTTTCCTCTTGATACAGAGTCGTATACATTGGAATTAGAGTAATTATCAGAGGTAAAGATGTTTTTAACGAGAGCAGCGCAGATTATTGGAAAAGAAGGCTTCAGGACATTCGGATATGCATTACACCAGAAGCGGCATCAGAATACGACGGATGCGAAAGCCTATAGCGGCTATCTTAAAAGGCTTGCGCCAAAGCAGCGTATTACTGATAACAAGGCAGATTGTGTGGATATATGCAGACATAGTGGGAATTATGAAAGCATGCTGGCAGAGGTGTCTGGCAGCAAGGCGGAATATATAGCTGTGTGTGCTGAAGGCTGTGAATTCGATAAAGCTTATACGGCGGTTGTTTCACATTATATAAGAACGCAGAAGAGGGCAGGACGCACTCTCAGCTATATATACACTGATTCAGAAAAGTATAATCAGGAAGCCGGGTGCGGGCTTCCCGACTGCAAGCCTGATTATTCATGGGATACACTGTTGTCTTACAATTATATCGGAGATGCATTTGTTGCAAAGAAGAGCGTTCTTATAGAGGCTGTTAATGAATGCAAGAAGCATGGCGTGGGTGATAAAGTTAATTATTATAAATTGTCTTTAATGATTCTTTCAGGATGTAAAATGCATGAAGCAGGGCACATTCATCAGATTCTCGTTAAGGACATAAGAGCTGATGATAAGCCAGACATAGCTGCTGATGGAGACATTGCAGCGTTTAAGAAAATGCTTCTGGAAAGCTCAGGAGTTAATGCGGATATTATAGCAGACAAGCATGATTCAGAAGTAGGGCATGTGCATTATATTCCGGATGAGCATGATTTTGTAAGCATAATAATTCCCTCAAAGGATAATCCGGATATATTAAAATGCTGTTTACAGAGTATCAGTAGGTTTACCAGATGTATCAATTACGAAATCATTGTTGTGGATAATGGAAGCAATGACAGCAACAGAAACGAGTATGAGAAGCTTGTAGATACATTTGAAGGACAGGCATCATATGTGTATGAAAAGGCAGATTTTAATTTCTCGCATATGTGTAATACCGGCTCAGGTAAAGCAAAAGGAAATCTGTTGTTATTTCTTAATGATGACATTGAAATAACCGGACAGGATTATGATGACACAGACTGGCTTTCAGTACTTGCAGGACAGGCAAAGCAGGAAAATACAGGGGCGGTTGGTGCAAAGCTTCTGTATCCAGATTCATCATATATACAGCATGTGGGAGTGATTAATTATGAATCAAGCTGCTTTGCACATCTGTATGCAAAAGCAGTTGATGACGGAGATATCAAGGCTCACAGGAATTATGCGGATTATGATTGTCTGTGTGTTACAGGCGCATGCTTTATGATAGAGAGGACTAAGTTTGAGAGAGCTGGTGGCTTTGATGAAACATTTGAAGTAACACATAATGATGTTGATATATGCCTGACTCTGTATGAAGAGGGTTATTATAATGTCTTAAGAAATGATGTGGTTCTATTCCATCATGAATCATTCTCAAGAGGTGATGATGAGGTTGATGAAGAAAAGAACAGGCGGAATATGTATGCAAGGGACATGGTATATGGGAAGCATCCAAGGCTTGAAAAATACGACCCATTCTACAGCCCGCTTCTTACCCAGACAGAGAATAATTACAGATTCGGTGATGAGATATATTCAGTAATATACAGAAAGCCGCAGAAGGCTGACAGGTTGAAGCCGGCAGCAGGTGACATGGAAGTATTAACGACAGTTAAGGTGACAGAAGCAGGATATCATGATGATATGCAGTTACGCGGATTTGCATATAATGGAAATAAAGTGTATTATAATCCGGTAATTTTTCTGTGGAATGAGCAGAACTGTTACAGGGTTAAGGCAAAGTCAGTATGTGACAGAGTATTTCATCTAAGAAAGGGTGTAGATAAGAATATTAATTATGCACCATTTTTCTGTGGAATAGACACAACAGATATGGAAGGTGGTACTTACAAATGTGCCATCAGGGCTGATGGGAAATATTACGATGCGCAGGTATGTATCGTAATTAATGATAAAGAGGATATTGTACAATAAGGAGGATTATATGAAAACTACAGCACTTATTATGGCAGGTGGCAAGGGAGAGAGATTCTGGCCAAAGAGCCGTGTTAATATGCCGAAGCAGTTTCTTTCACTTACAGATGACGGAAAGACTATGATTCAGCTCACAGTAGAGCGAATCAGTCCATTAGTTGATATTAAGGATGTGTATGTTGCAACTAATAAGAATTACAAAGAACTTGTAAAGCAGCAGCTTCCAGGTATTCCAGAGGAGAATATCCTATGTGAGCCTGTTGGAAGAAATACAGCGCCATGTGTAGGTCTGGGAGCAGTCCATGTTGCAAGCAAATGTGATGATGCTGTTATGATAGTTCTTCCATCGGATCATCTTATCAAGAATAACGAAGTATTTGCAGATACATTTAAAGAAGCAGTCCAGATTGCAGAAGAGGGAGCTAACCTTGTAACAGTTGGTATTACTCCTAATTATCCGGAGACAGGCTATGGTTATATCAAGTACAATCAGACTGATAAGAAGAATAATGCCTATTCAGTTGAGAAGTTCGTTGAGAAGCCGGATCTTGAGACAGCTAAATCATATCTTGCTGATGGAACTTATCTGTGGAACAGCGGAATGTTCGTATGGAAAGTGTCTACAATATTAGAATGCTTTAAGAATTTCATGCCAGACACATATGAAGGTCTGTTAAAGATTAAGGCAGCTGTTGGAGCTGCTGATGAAAATGCGGTGCTTGAGGCAGAGTTTCCTAATCTTGAATCACAGTCGGTTGATTATGGAATTATGGAGAAGGCAGATTCTATCTATACACTTCCGGGTAACTTCGGATGGGATGATGTCGGTTCATGGCTTGCAGTAGGAAGAATCAAGAAGAATGATGATAACAGCAATGTAATTAATGGAAATGTAGTTGCTGTCAATACTAAGGGCTGTGTAATTGAAGGTGGCGAAAAACTTATTGCAACAGTTGGTTTAAGAGATGTTGTAGTTGTCGATACTAAGGATGCGACTCTTATTACAACCAAAGAGAATGCGGGCGAAATCAAGCAGGTACTTGCTAAGCTTCGTGAAGAAGGAAAGAATGAGTATCTGTAGAATCCGGTATGAAGATACATATGCTTAAACATAGCGTTTGGAGGAACTATAATGACAGAGGAACATATCAATACGAATCATACATTTGCGATATGTGCATATAAGGAGAGTCCATATCTTGAAGAATGTATTGAATCACTTATGGAACAGACTGTAAAGTCAGAGATATTTATTGCTACATCTACACCTAATAAATATATTGATGATATAGCAGCAAAATATAATTTAAAGGTGTATGTAAATGAGGGAGAAAGTGGAATTACACAGGACTGGAATTTTGCTTATTCTAAAGTACAGACAGATTATGTCACTATAGCTCATCAGGATGATAAATACGCACCTGAATATGTTGAGAATTTGTTAGCGTATACAGCGAAATCTAAAAGACCTTTGCTTTTCTTTACGGATTATGCAGAGATAAGAAATGGTAAAATTGTAACAACCAACAAGATTCTTAAAATAAAGAGAATAATGCTATTTATAATGCGCCCGAAGGCTGCCTGGGGAAGCAGATTTGTTAGAAGAAGAGTGTTATCTCTCGGTTCACCAATATGTTGTCCATCTGCAGCATATTACAGACCTAATCTGATGAAGCAGGTATTCCTTAATGGATTCAGAGCTGATGAAGACTGGGAGGCATGGGAAAGATTATCAAGGCTGAAGGGAGATTTTATATTCTGTAATAAGATTCTGACATATCACAGAATACATGAAGATTCTGAAACAACCAAGATTCTTAATGACAATAAGAGGTCAGAGGAAGATTACATTATGTACCAGAAGTTCTGGCCAAAATGTATTGCAAAAATGCTTACCAGGGCATACAGCAAGAGCGAAGAATCTAACAATATGAAGCAGGGATAGGAGTTAAAGATGAAAGAATACGATGAGGCAACCCTAAAAAGAGTACAGCAGACAGAGATGGAAATTCTTAGAGATTTTATCAAGGTATGTGATGAAAATAATCTTACATGGTTTGGTGATGCCGGCTCAGGAATTGGAGCAATAAGACATAAAGGCTTTATCCCATGGGATGATGACATTGATGTAATGCTTCCGCGTAAGGACTTCAATAAGATGATAAAAGTTATTAAGAGAGATTATAGCGATAAGTATTCAATTGCCAATGTTGAAACAATGAAGAATTATCCATTAATGACAACAAGAATTATGATGAAGGGAACAACATTTATTGAGGAGCCGCTTAAGAATATTAAATGTGATCTTGGAATATTTCTTGATGTATATCCGCTTGATAACATATCAGATGATGAGGAAGAACTTAAAAAGCAGGCAAGAGCTGCCTGGTTCTGGAGTAAGCTGCTGATACTCAGACATGTTGCTTTTCCAGTACTTCCTTATAGGGGAGTTAAGGCAAAAATTACACATATAGCAACAGCGTTAATTCATGCCGGACTTGTCGTGTTCAGAATTTCCCATAACTGGATTGCAGGTAAATGCTTAAAGATTGCATCCAGATATAATGATGTGGATACTAAAAGAATGGCATTCTTGTTTGATACAGATCCGTATTATCATATAATGGTAAAGGATGAGATATATCCATTACAGATGTATGATTTTGAAGATATTAAGATGCCTCTGCCAGCCAATGAAGATGAGAAGTTAAGAAAAATATATGGAGATTATATGCAGCTTCCTCCAGTTGAAAAGAGAAAGAATCATTACCCATATAAATTGGAATTTAGAGACTAAGAGGTATATATGAATATTATTTCCAGAATAATGGGCGTGGATAGAACACCAGAAGATAAGTACAAATATATCTGGTTTACGATGGGAACAGCATGCTTTGCTCTTGCCACACTTGTTATGACAATTGTTATAAGCCGTTTCCTGGGAGAGACTAAAGCTGGAATGTTCTCTATTGGTCTTTCAATAGCACAGTGGCTTGTTACAATAGCTTATTTTGAAATAAGAACATATCAGGTTACGGATGTTAAGAATGAGTATCTTTTCGGATATTATTTCACTTTAAGACTTATGATGTGCCTTATAACATTTTTAGCGAGTATAATATATGTTATATTCAACAGATACAGTACGGAAAAGGTTGTTGTTATATTACTTGTATGTATCTACAAGATGCTGGATTCAATAGCAGATACATTTGAAGGAGAATTCCAGAAAGAAGAAAGAATAGATATGTCTGGTAAATCAGAGTTTTACAGGACTTTCTTTAGTATACTGCTTCTTGTTATAATAGTAATTACAACGAGAAATCTGATACTTTCTCTGGCATGTATGAATGTAGCAGCATTTATTATAATCCTGTGCCTTGATGTATCTGTTGCAGCTGGCAGAGTTAAGATATGTATTGTCGATGATTACAAAAGAGTTTTCGTACTTTTTAAGGTATGTCTTCCGCTTGCTGTAAGCACTTTTTTAAGTAACTATATTATTAATTCATCAAAATTAGCTGTTGACAGAATGTTAGGGGATGCGGCGCAGCTGTATTATACAGCTGTATTCATGCCTAATATGGTAATTAATCTGTTTAGTGGTATAATATTTAAGCCAATGCAGACATCAATGGCCGTTAATTATTTTGAAAAGAAGTATAAGAATTTCTGGCATATAATATTCAGAATGTTTGCTATAATAGCCGGATTTACACTTATATGTGAGGTCGGGGCATATATACTGGGCATTCCTGTGCTGTCATGGCTTTATGGTGTGAATCTTAAGGATTACAAGATGACATTGCTTCTGCTTCTGTTATGTGGAGGAGTTAATGCAGTCAATATAATATTCTATTATGTACTTGCTATAATGCGTAAACAGAAGTATATGACTATTCTGTATCTTATCGTGTGCGGAGCAGCATTGCTTATTATGAATCCGATTACAGGAAGATTCGGACTTAACGGAGCCGCATTGGGGTATCTGATACTTGTTGTGTTATTGGGAGTATTATTAGTGGGATATATCTTATATCAGATTAGAAAGGACAGAAAAGATAATGAGTCAGAATGAACAGTATGACCCAAAGGTTCTGAGAAAGCTGCAGCTTGCAGAATTAGAGGTCTTTAAGGATTTTATTAAGATATGTGATGAAAATGGACTTTCATATTTCCTGTTTGCAGGATGTGCAATTGGCGTTGAGAGACATAAAGGATTCATTCCATGGGATGATGATATAGATATCGGAATGTTAAGAGATGACTATGAAAAAGTTTTAAGGATATATAGAGAGAAACATGCAGATAAGTATGTTGTTCTTGATATAGATTCACAGAAAACATTTCCTTTCTATAATGCAGAAATAGCAAGAATTGGAACAAAGAATATACCATATGTGTTCAAGGACGCGAATGTTCCTATGGGAATAGATATTGCGCTTTATCCTTTCGACAATGTTCCTGATGATGCTAAAAAGAGAAGCAGACAGAGAGCATCAGCATTCTTCTGGAGCAAGTTAAGAATATTAAGAGAATTCAAAAAACCTGTGCTGTTTATGCATGGATGGAAGAGAAAAGTTGTAAGTGCAATGTGTATAGTGATTAACAGATTACTTACATGGACACACTTCTCAAGAAAGTTCATTAACAGATGTTATATGAAGAATGCGCTTAAGTATAACAATGAGAAGACAAGATGGGTTGCATGCTTCTTTGGAGAGATGGATCCTCTAAAACAGGCTATAAAGTTAGATGATTTATTCCCGTTGGTTGAGAAGCCGTTTGAAGATATCATGGTAAAGGTTCCTAAGAATAACGATGTATTTCTTAAGAGAATGTTTGGCGATTATATGAAACTTCCACCGGTAGAGAGTAGAAAGAATCATGTGCCTGAGATTCTTGAGTTTGGACCATTTGACGAAGAACTTAAAAATATTGATGATTAGCGCATGGACGATTATGGAGAAGCTATGAAAAAACTTATAATAATTCCAGCATATAATGAAAGTGAAAGTATAGAGAAGACTGTCAGGGATATTATTGAGAACGCACCATCATTTGATTATGTGGTTATCAATGACTGCTCTACTGATAATACAAGACAGATATGTGAAGATAATGGATTTAATATTGTTAATCTGCCGGTTAATCTTGGAATAGGTGGAGCTGTTCAGACAGGATATCTGTATGCCGAAAGGTATGAATATGATATTGCCGTGCAGGTAGATGGTGATGGACAGCATGATGCAAAATTTTTAGGAGAGATGGCAGATTATCTCGAGAAGAATGACCTTGATATGGTTATCGGTTCAAGATTTATTGAAAAACAGGGATTCCAGTCATCTAAAGCGAGAAGAATTGGAATTAATTATTTTACAGGACTGATAAAGTTATGTACAGGCAATAAGATAACAGATCCTACATCGGGATTAAGAATGATAGGAAGACGGACAATAGTACAGTTTGCCAGAAAGTATCCTAAGGATTATCCAGAGCCAGAAACGGTTGTGGCAATCTTAAAGAAGGGCTTTAAGGTTGATGAGATTCCGGTTGTCATGAGAGAAAGACAGGGAGGAAGCTCATCAATAACACTTAAGAAATCTGTTTATTATATGGTTAAGGTTACACTGGCAATATTGTTTGAAAATTTCAGAGGAGACAGGCATAGATGAGTATAAGGATTAAATGTGTAATAATAGTCGTTCTTATATTAGGACTATTAAAGATATTAGGTCTTATTAAAAAGAACAAGCTGGAATTAAAGTATGCGCTTTCATGGTTGTTTCTGGAATTAGGGATATTAATAATCACTTTAATACCGAATCTTCTTAATGTTGTATCAAAAGCACTGGGGATATATAACGAGATTAACATGCTGTTCTTTTTGGGCTTTGTATTTATTATTATGGTTATTTTTTCGCTTACAATGTCTCTTTCAAGAAATTCTGAAAGAGTCAGAAAGATGGCACAGGAGATTGCGCTGAGTAGTTATATTAATAACAAGAAAAATGGTTCAGACATTGATTGATGTCTGAACCATTTTTGAAAGTTGTTTATGACAGTATCTGAAAAAACATCCGGATGCAGATAAAACTGAGGAAACTCAAGGTGTTAAATAGCTTGTATATGTTTATAATGGCATGATATAATAAAAAAGATTAAGCATGTTAGGAGAATATGAATATGAATGATAAATTAAAATATATTAAGGTACTGCTTCTTGTGGTGGCAGCAGTATTATTCGTATTAAGGGGGATACATATATATAATGTTACTACTGAAAAAACTGTAGATATGTATGATTCTGGATTTGCAGCCAGAGAGGAAACTGTTGGTCTGGAAAAAGATATGGAGATGACCCAGGATATATATATAGATGAAGATTTTAATGGAATAGCACTTTATTTCAGCACTAATGCCATAAGAAATTTTTCTAAGGTAACTGTGGAGCTTGTTGATAAAACAACAGGCGAGGTTGTTTTTTATAAGAAAGTTAATGGTGTTAATATCAATGATAATCAGTTCACTAATTTCGCTGAGGAAAATGTTATATCAGGTGGAAAAGCTTATACACTTAAGGTATCGGCAGATACTAAAGCGAATGGAAAGAAGTTCACATTATGGACAGATAATCAGAATATAACTGATGAATCAGTGCAATACAGCGTTAATGGTGAAAAACAGGATGGTGCACTTTGTTATGCTGTGTTAAGAAATTATCACGATTCTGAGAACTATGGTGTATTTGCAATAAGAATGGTATTTATGACACTTCTGATGGTTTTGGTATGTGCATTTATTATAGCCGGACCTAAGAAATTATGTGAATTCATATTTGATAAGAGATTTTATCTTGCTGTTGCTCTGTTTCTGCTTCTTGTAATTATGAGAGTTAATTTTTCGTCTATAGGAATGTTCGATGATTATGTGCAGCCGGGACAGGGAAGTGAGTTTGTAACACCTGTTTATGGTGAACCGCATTCGATAAGAAGTGATGAGTGGGCAGTTTCTACACCAAGATACCTGACAGCCAAGTATACTGATTATGGGAAATATAATTATATTATTATGGCGAAGCAGACAGATAATATAGCACAAACTGGATTGTATAAGTCATATTCAGCATTAGCGAAACCAAGTACATGGGGATATTACCTTTTTGGAGACTGCATAGGTATGTCGGTTGAATGGTGTTTTCCATTCATATTACTTATTGTTATGTCAATCCAGTTCTTCTACATTATAGCTGGAAAGAATAAAGTGCTGGCAGTAACCGGTGGTGTTATGGTAGCATTTTCCGGATATGAGATGTGGTGGATGAATGTTGATTATCTGACATGGGGACTGTCTGCACTTGTATGTATATATTACTTTATTAATGCAGAGAAAACATGGCAGAAGATGGCACTGTGTCCATGTATTGCTATACTTGGAGCGGCATATATAACAATATTATATCCGGCATTTCAGGTGCCTTCAGGATATGTATATCTTGGAATTGTAATATGGATGGTTGTGAGCTCATGGGATAATTTCAAGAATATAAAGCTTAAGGAATGGCTGGTATTCGGTGCTTCAATGTTGTTTATGGCATCAATAGTTATTGTGTATCTTAAGGATAGAAGCTCATATGTGGTAGCGATAATGGAAACAATCTATCCGGGCTCAAGAGTTTCGACTGGCGGATATTCATTATACAAAATGTTTGAATATGCTGCGACATTATTTTATCCATTTAAGTCAACTCTGAATAATAGTGAGTACTCAATGATGGTGACATTGTTCCCATTGCCAATGGTAATGGCAGTGTATTGCATTATTAAGCAGAAAGGAAAGGATATACTGATTGATATTCTGTCAGGGGTGTCGTGTGTATATATTATATATTGTACGATTGGTTTTCCACTGATTGTGGCAAAGCTTACATTATTCAGCTATGTACCAGAAGAAAGAGCAGTAGATATTTTAGGGCTTTTACAGGTTATATTATTTATAAGATGCATATATGTGTGCAGAGAGAACAAATATAAAGTGAATCCTGCCATTGTAGTTATTCCAATGCTTATCAGTTCTTATTGCAGCTGGAAAGAAGCAAGAAGAGTATATGAGATAACAGGGTCTGAAGGAATATTGCAGTATGCCGTAATTGTGGTTACTGTTGTATTTACAGTGATAACTGTTGTTGTGTTCTGTGTAAGGGAGCGAGACAGGCTTAAGAACATAGCATTATTATCTCTTACGGCTATTGTGTTTATGTCAGGAATATGCTCACTAACAATTAATGTTGGAACAGATGCAATATATTCTAAACCTCTGGCTAAGGAAATAAGCGAGATTACAAGTGAAGATAAGGATGGCAAGTGGGTCATGATTGACTCATGGGTAGAATCAATGTATCTGGCAGCCTGTGGTGCGCCGACAATTAATACATGTAATAATGTGCCTAACTGGGATTTATGGAATATTCTGGATCCGCAGAGAGAGAATGAATATTGTTATAACAGATTTGCACATATGATACTTACACTTACAGAAGAGGATACCAATGAGGAGCTTGTACAGCAGGATCTTTTACAGTTGAATCTTAATTATAAAGATGCGGAAAAGATTGGGGTTAAATATATTGCATCAAGAACCTATAGTGATGATTTTGATAAGGTTCTTGAAAAATATTATGATTACTCAATATTGTATGATGAGTTTGGATGGAGAATATATCAGTTGAATTCATTGAAGCAGGCAGCTAATTAATTGGAAGACAAGTGCGAAAATATTAATAATTAATGATGAGGCAGCAGTTATAACCTAAATGGGTTATAACTGTTGCTTTTTTATACTGGTAATTTAGTTTGCTATCTGCTATAATCCACTTTGTTCATACAAATGAACGAAAAAACTATAGAATGAACATGTTGAGAGGGAATATTTATGAATGAAAAAAATCAGCTGGTTCGGGCATTAGGGCTTAAAGAATCAATCAGTATGACAATTGGAACTGTTGTTGGTGTAGGACTTTTTACATGTGGCTCGGCACAGATAGGAAGCGTAGGCTCATGGATAATAGGCTTTACATTTGTTGCACTTCTTATATCTATATGGCCATGTCTTATATATGGTGAGATGTCTGCAGCACTTCCTTGCGCGGGTGGTACATATAATTATGCCAAGAGAGGACTTAACAGAGTATGGGCTAATATGGCAGGATGGCATTATATAGTATCAGTTGTAGCTATCGGTGCAGGTGAGACACTGGCATTTGCCAATTATTTTAAGATTCTTATGGAACAGCTTGGAATAAGCATAGTTAACCTTGATTCAAGAATTATAGCTATTATTCTGGTTGCAATTTTTCTTGTCCTTAATTTCAGGGGAATTGAGCAGTCAGGTAAAGCACAGACAGCATTCATGTTTTTCTTCTGGGGCTGTTCAGCGTGCTGGTTCCTTTACATGATTCCTAAGGTTCATGTTGAATATTTTGGCGGAATAGCAATGAACTCACTGCCACCATTTAATGAGATGATGTATATATTCGGTCTTGTGTGGTGGTGCTATACAGGATTTGAGACATGCGTATCTATGGGAGCGGAGACTAAGTATCCACAGTATACTCTTCCGAGAGCGTTAAAGATTTCAGTATTCATGGTATTTGCGCTTAATGCTTTATTCCAGTGGTTCCTTGTTGGACTTGTTCCAAAAGAATTTTATGGAATTCTTGCGGCAGCAGATGCGCCATATGCAGAGGGTCTTAAGGCAGTAGGACTTGTGGGATTCCCTATTATACTTTTATGTATCGGAATTGCATTTGGTGGAGATTTATCTACTATTAATCCGGGCATTGCAGCGCCGGCAAGATATATATATACAATGGCAGAGGATGGTGCATTACCAGGATTCTTAGGAAAGATTCATCCGAAGTTCAAGACACCATATGTTGCTGTAATTGTAGTTGGTATTATTAATTTCATACTTATTGCAACCGGTTCGATTAACTACATAGCGTCAGTATCGCTTATATCACTTGCAATATGTTATATGATAGGCTGTCTTTCATATATGGGATTAAAGAAAAAATATCCTGATATGACGAGACCTTATAAGGCACCTTTGGGAGTTGTTGGATGTATATTTACAATTGTTGTGTATTGCTTCATGTTAATATTTGCAGATAAGGCAGCACTTCTTACATCAGGAATCATAACAGTAATATGTATAATATTCTACTTCGCATATTCTCACAGAAAAGAATGTGTTATGCCGACAATTGAGGAAGAGATTGGTGTTATAGAAGAGCCGGATGAACAGACTAAGGCTAAGATGGACAGACAGTATACTGTATGGAAGGTGTGTACAATAATTGTTACATGTGTTGCACTTGGAATCTACATAATTCCGATGGTGCTGTAAAGATATAGGAGGAATTATGAACCGTTATCAGTTTGAAGTATTAGCATATATCGAGAAGAATGGTAAGAAGGATTATCCGATGAGGACTCTTTCGGATACATTGAAGATATCAGGAACAGCTATATCTAAGGCACTTGATGAATTAGCAAATGAAGCGCTTATAAAAAAAGTTGAAGACCAGATGGAGATTACTGAAAAAGGTCTTGAGGCACTTGAACCATACAGGGTAAAGAGAGCAGTTATTATGGCGGCTGGATTTGGTTCAAGAATGGTTCCGGTTACATTAGACAGACCTAAGCCAATGGTTTCTGTCAATGGGGTAAGGATTATTGATACCTTACTTGATGCACTTGTATCTGTAGGAATTAAGGATATAACGCTTGTCAGAGGTTATAAGAAAGAAAAATTTGATGAGATTCTTGACAAGTATCCATTCGTTAAGCTTATAGATAACGATATATACGATAAAACCAATAATATATCATCAGCAATGGCTGCATTAGAGCATATTGACCAGTGTTATCTTTGTGAAGCAGACCTGTACATATCTAATCCGGATATTATTACAAAGTATCAGTACAGCAGTAATATTCTTGGTTCGTATTCGTTAGAAACTGATGACTGGAGCTTCAAGCTTGATAATGGACATATAACAGATTACCAGAAGGGTAATACATACTGCTTTAATTATTATGGAATATCTTACTGGACTAAGGAAGACAGTGCCAGATTAAGAGAGGATTTTGCACAGGTGTATAATGAAGAACCGGATGGCAACGATTATTTCTGGGAGTTCATTCCGCTTGTGCTTCGCAAGGACAGATATGCTGTAGAAGTAAGACCATGTGAGAAGTCGGATATTATGGAGATAGATAATTTTTACGAGCTTGTACAACTGGATTCTTCTTATAAGGATTATCCGGGACAGGAACAGTAAATCATGGCATGAGGAGATATGTGGTGAGAAAAGAAGAGTTTTATGTATTGAACAGTTTGTATAATGGAAGCGTTGGCAGGGCAGGCTGTAGCTATGATGTTGAGGCTGCAAAGGCTCTTAATGATTCCAGGGTCTATAATAATCTTGTTACAGCAGGTTATATTGAAAAGGAGACAGGAAGTCTTACAGAGACGGGATTAGAGGCACTTGAGCCTTACAGGGTTAATAATGCTGTTATTCTTGCGGCAGGGGCATCTACAAGATTTATTCCATTGTCACTTGAAAGACCAAAGGGACTTTTTGAAGTAAAGGGCGAGCGTCTTATTGAAAGACAGATTAAGCAGCTTCAGGAAGCCGGTATTAAGAATATTACAGTTGTACTTGGATATAAGAAAGAAAAGTTTTATTACCTGGAAGATAAATATGGCGTTAAGTTCATTCTTAATGATTCATTTATCATTAAGAATAATATTGAAAGTCTTTATCTTGCAAGGAGAGAGCTTAAGAATACTTATGTGTGTGCAAGTGACAGCTATTATATTGAGAATCCATTTAATCAGTATGAGTACAACACATTTTATTCAGGATATTATGGAAAAGTTTCTTCTGATGAAGTGTATGCTGATATTGATGGAGACAGCCGTATTGTTAAGATTAAGAGAGATGTTAAAGAGGGTAATGTCCTTATGGGACATGCATTCTGGAACAGAGATTTTTCAGAGAGCTTCATCCGCCTTGTAGAGCAGATAAGAGACGGCGGACAGTATAATAACTGTTATTGGGAACTGCTTATGATGGATCGCCTGGATAATCTTGCACCGATATATTTTAAGGAATATAAGCAGGGAAATATTTTCGAGTTTGATTATTTTGATGAACTCAGGCAGTTCGATTCACAGTATCTTGGACATACACATAGTGAAATTATAAGGAATATTAAGCTTGTGTTCAGATGTGATGAGGAGGATATAATAGATTTCAGGAATGTAAGTGAGGGAATGACCAATACATCGTTTATATTCAGGATAGATGGAATTGATTATATATACAGGCATCCGGGAGATGGAACAGAGAGCATAATCAACAGAAGGAATGAAAAGAAATCGTTGATTAAAGCTAAAGAAATAGGTGTAGATCCTACATACATATATGCTGATGTCAATGAAGGCTGGAAGATATCAGTATTTATTCCGGAATTCCGCGAGCCTGATTATGAATCCTTTGAGGATTCAAAGAAGATATTGGCGGTATTAAGAAAGCTTCACAAGGCGGATATAACTGCTGATTATGGCATGAAGCCATGGGAAGATGCACTTGATATGGAGAAGCTTCTTGAGAAGAAGGATCCTACATGCTTTGTCCAATATGAAGAGCTTAAGAATCGTATCGGAAAGCTGTATAAGATGACTCTTGGAG
>CAVKBP010000036.1:0-17295 GCA_963654395.1 Ruminococcus sp. CAG:382 | reverse complement strand
GCCATTATCCTCACATATTGTATTACAGGCATCAGTGAAATTGTATGTAACATTATTCAGTTTTCCAAAATTCTCAATTGTACAACTGATAAGCCTCATCAGCCAAGCTCCTCTCCCTGTAATGCCTGCAGGCCATATCTTATAATTTCCGCCTTATCCTGTTCACTAATGTCATCCCTTGCCATAACATTTCTTATAAACTCACCCTTAAGCGAAATCTCATGCCCGTATGACATATAATCGACCTCATACCTCGTGCAGTCCTTTATTTTAAATGCAAAATATCCGCTCTCAAACTGCCTGCACAGATAATCCATATCCTTCTCACCTTCAACATCCAGCACTCCGGTAAGCTCGAGCTTCACGAGACTTTCCTTCTCATAGCCGGAAGCTGTCAGAAACCTTTTCACACGCTGTCCTATTTCAAATGTATCCGAACAGCCTGTCACATCAACCTGTGCAACATATACATTTCTTCTTGCGAACGGAACAAAGTATGTGTCAAACCCGCCTGTCACATCATCAATATCAAGTATAACAAAGCCATGCTCTCCGGCTTCATCAAAACCTCTTCCCTCAAGGCAGCCGGGATAACAGTACACACCCCGTCCGTCAAGCCTGTCACTTGAATATTCATGCACATGCCCTAATGCAAGATAATCAATCCCCCGGTTTCTTAAAGCCTTAAGGCTTATCACCTGTGCATTATTCCTAGAAATGTGCGAAGCCTCCTGACCATGCAGTACAACGATATTAAAATCACCTGCATTAAGCGAAAGACTTCCGTATATCTTACCGCAATTATCATTGTCAAGCTCAACTCCAGTAATAACCACATTTTTACTGATGCTGCCATTATCAATAACTCCGGCATTATAGCTTGTCCATTCCCTGCCAAACATGCGAAGATTTTCCGGAACCTCTTCTAAGTACGCCAGAAAGCTTCCATTGTCATGATTTCCCTGAAGATAATAAAACATTATATCGGGATTATTAACTATAATATTGTAAACCTCTTTCTTTACTCCGGCAGCAATATTTCTTGTATCAAACAAATCTCCGGCAATTATAATAATCCTTATATTCTCTTTAGCAGCATAAGCCACCATGTCCTTAAAGGAAGCCAGCAGCTCACTTTTTCTTTCCTTAGCCTTAGCTTTATCCAGATTGGCTGTCATTGCAGAATCAAGATGAATATCTGCACAATGTAATATCTTCATATTCACTCCATCCATAAGACCGGATAATATCCGACATGCCAATAAATATATCACATTTTTATGCAAAAACATAGAACTTCTTTGTATAAAATGGTATACTTAACGCATACATAGTATTCTTTCCAGTGCAGCGTTTCATAAATAACTATCCCAAAAACGCAGAATGTTTTTTTGAATGTGCATATCAAAAAACGCAGGCGTAGCGGGCTACGGCGAGGCTTTTGGGTATGTGCAGTCAGAAAAACAGGCAAGTTATTGTGATAGTTATTTAGAAATCGCTGTACTAGTCATATTCTGTAACCGTTCAGAGCTATGCAGAAAATGTGGTGAATTTAAAGGCAGGCTCTGAACATATATTATATTTACAAAAAAGAAAGGAGAAGCCATGGAATATAATGTCAGAGAATGGGGAACTCTCCCCGATGGTACGATGTGTCATCTTATCGAGCTTTCATATAATAACCTATCACTTTTTGTTTCAGACTATGGCGCTGCATTCCAGTCGTTGATTATAACCAGTCCGAATGGCAGTCAGAGTGATGTAATTCTTGGCTATGATACGCCAGCAGAATACTACCATGACCAGCAGAATTTCGGCGGTACTATGGGACGCTTTGCCAACAGGATTGCCGGTGCATGCATAACTCTTGACGGCAGGGACTGGCAGCTTACAGCCAATGAGGGCAGCAACACCCTGCATGGGGGACATGGCTTTAACAAATGTATGTGGCAGTATGAGGTCAGCTCCGACGCTCTTACTCTCACACTCGCCAGTCCGCATCTTGACAATGGATTTCCCGGTAATCTTACTGTTACGCAGACCATTACCATTACAGACAGACATTCGGTCAGAATACACTACGACGCAGTATCAGATATGGACACCGTCTGCAATCTCACTAACCACAGTTATTTCAACTTTTCAGGTGTGGAAAATGTATGTGATTACATTGTGTCAGTTGGTGCAGATTGCTACACTCCTATAGACAGCCACAGCATCCCGACAGGTGATATTCTTCCGGTTGATGGCACAAATTATGATTTCCGCAAGCCCAGAAGAGTTGGCACAGATTATATAGATATCAATTTCGCACTTTCAGATACTTGTGAATATGCCGCCAAGGTAACTGATCCTGAAAGCAGCATAAGCATGTGTGTAAAGACAGATTTTCCGGGACTGCAGCTATATAACGGAAGCTACATAGGTAACTGTACCGGCAAATATGGCTTGCAATATAACGACCAGCATGGTATATGCTTTGAACCACAGTTCTTCCCTGATTCAATGCACCATGATAACTTCCCGTCGCCTGTCCTTAAGGCGGGGGAGCATCTTGACAGATATATAGAATATATTTTTTAAGGGCATAACATTTTACAGCACTGAACAATCATTATATTTGCACTAAAAGAACCGCCCCGATTCAATTCAGGACGGTTCTTATATATGGTTCTTATATTTCATTTTCGATGTACTAAATTACTCTGCAAGAATCGCACTACAGCAGAATAGAATTCATTCCGGTTATACCCTGCCGCTCTCCGGACATACGCCCATCAGCCTTTAACTCCACCTAATGTAACACCTCTTACAATAAACTTTGACAAGCAGATATATACGATAATTACTGGCACAATAGCAAAGGCTATCATCATATACACCTGTCCCATATCAAACTTCAGGAAATCCGCACTACGAAGCTGTGCAATCAGCAGAGGCAGTGTCTTCTTTTCAGCCTTATTGATAAGGAGTGATGGTATAAAGTAATTATTCCATGATGATACGAATGTGAATATCATCTGAACAGCCAGCGCCGGCTTCATAAGAGGCAGGACAATCTGGTTGAATATCCTGAACTCTCTTGCACCGTCAATTCTAGCCGCTTCGATAAGTTCCATAGGAAGCACGCTGTCCATATACTGCTTGATAAAGAAGAACACTACAGGTGCCGCAATTGACGGAACAATAAGTGGAATGTAAGAATTAAGAAGCTTCCAGTCTCCCATCATCTTAACAAATCCAAGTGCAGAAACCTGTGTCGGTACCATCATTACAAGGAGAATGAAGGTAAATGCAAACTTCTTCAGTTTAAAGTTATATGCATGTATTGCAAATGCTGTAAGTGCTGAAAAATACACTGACAGAACCGCTGAACATGCTGCAACGAACAAGCTGTTAAACATACCTCTGACAACAGGAATATTCTTATTAGCCAGAACATTTTTCAAGTTGACTATAAAAGACTTTCCCGGAAGGAATGAGAAGCCCTTCTGGATGTCAGGATGTGATCTTGTCGTATTAATAATAAGCACATAGAATGAGAAGAGACACAAGAATGTTATAAGAATAAGCACGATATAACATAACACCCTCTCAATCGTAAGTATTATCTTATCCTTCACTCCGGCATTAGCGCCCTTTGCGCCTGCAGAGGCTTTACTCTGATTACTCATATCACTTCGCCTCCTTTGCTTTTTTCTTCTTAGCTTTTCTGATTCCCGACGCTTCCATATCCTTAGTTATATAGTTGAATACAAAAATGCTCAGCAGCGCTGTCACAATAAATAGAATAACTGAAAGCGCACCAGCCATACCATAATTCTTACTGTACAGATGCTTGTTAAGGTACATGATAACCGTCATGCTTGTTCTGTCCGGATTACCATTACCATTAGTAAGAATCTGTGGAACATCAAACATCTGGATACCACCAATCAAAGATGTAATAAGTGTATATGCCAGAATAGGCTTGATAAGTGGAAGTGTAATCTTTCCAAATATCTGTCTTGAATTAGCACCATCAATTCTTGCCGCCTCGAAAAGACAGGGATCAACGCCCATAATGGCAGCCATAAGAATTATAGTTGTATTACCAAACCACATAAGGAAATTCATAAGAGCAATCAGCCCTCTTGCTCCTGCTACCTGTGCAAGAAATCTATATGTAGGCAGTCCCATACTGTTAAGCATGCTGTTGACTGGTCCCTGATCTGCAAATATCGCATAGAATAACATTGCAAATGCAGATGCCATAATCAGATTAGGCATATAGATTATTGTTTTGAAAAATCCTGTACATTTAAGTCTTAATCTAAGATCTGTAAACCATGACGCCAGAAGCAGTGATATAAGAATCTGTGGGATAAATCCCATCAGCCACATTATCATCGTATTCTTCAGATAAAGCAATGTATCACCGTCAAACAGTATAGCCTTGTAATTGTCAAGTCCAACGAACTTCGGTCCGACCTGCATAAGTCCAACCATATAGTTCTCAAAAAAACTATTATAAAATGTTGATATCAGTGGTATTAATGAAAACACTATATATACTGCAAAGAACGGTATAAGAAATATGTAGCCCCACTTGGCATAGCTTACGAACTTTTTCTTCTTTTTATTCATACATATCTCCATTCCTGCCATATGAAAAAGGCACAGCCATACAAAACATTTATAATAAACATTTATATAATGACTGTGCCTTAATGACTAGCAATCACTACTAACTACTTTTACTTTGAAAGGTTCGGATATTTCTCAATAGCTGCCTTATAGAAGTTATCGAGAGCCTTATCCTTAGTAACATTGCCATCGAAGTAATCCTTCATAGCTTTCTGGAACTCTTCATTAAGTCCCTGATCGTAAGAAGAGATATTCTTCATACTTATCTTAGCTGCTGACTTAGCAAATAATTTAATATGATTCTGACCACCAAGGAAATCTGACTTAAAGTCGCTGTTGGCAATCTCATTCATGCCTGATATTGTATTAGTATAGTCCTGTGTATCCTGTGTGATGCTCTTCATAGTTGTCTTATCACAGCAGAGTGTCTTCATAATATCCTTTACAAGGTTGGCATTATCTGTTCCTGCTGCCGCACAGATCCATGTACCACCCCAGTAGTAGCTCTGTGGACCTTCGCATACTGCATAGTCACCATAGATACCATTGCCAACTTCTTCCTTGCCGCCCTCTGCTACAGGTGTAGCAAGTGAGTTGCCTAAAAGTGTAAAGTTAATGCCCCAGGTTGAGTAGAAGAATCCGAACACCTTACCTGAAGGTCCCTGATCTGCTGCCCAGGTTGAATCCCAGAGAGATGACTTATTATTATAGCCATTGTCTGTATATGTCTTAGTCTGGTCAACCCACTTCATAATGTTGTCATCAATAACAATCTTGTTATTAGAATCAACCCAAGGAGATGATACATTGTTAGAGAATACTCTGTATGAATCATCATAGCCTGAAAGCATCTTATAGCCCTTGGCAGCAGCCTGTTCAGCTACCTTATCGAACTTATCCCATGAAGAAAGTGCTTCCTGAACCTTATCCGGATCATCTGTTCCAAGAACATCCTTTGCAATAGAACGCCTGTAAGCAAAAAGTCCCGGAGTTGCCTGCCATGTTGTAGCCTTAAGCTTTCCGCTGCTGTCAGTTGCGATATCCTTAGTGTACTGATACATATCACTAAGGTCATCATCTGTAAGACCTATGCTCTTTACATCCAGTGTATAATCGCTGTTAACATACTTTAAAGCATAATCAGCTTCAATAAGGAACATATCAATCTTATCATCATCTGCCGCATCATTCTGCTTTAACAATGCTGCATCCAAAGCATTCTGATATGCATTATTCTCATTAGGAGTAATTACCCAGTTAACCTTGACATCTGAAGGAACATTCTTGTAATAGCCTTCAAATCTGCTCTTAAATTCTTCGTTCCAGCAGTAAATATTAAGAACCTTTCCCTGTTTATCAGGATCGGTATTAACTGCTGTAGAACCTCCGCTCTTTGATCCACAACCTGCTAATGTGGAAAGTACCATAACTGTACCCAGTGCCAGACTTAATAATCTCTTTTTCATAAAAAAACCCTCCGTAATCTTAGACGACACCATTAGTTTCCAATCATTTTAATTGTTTCTCCTTCGATAAGCTCCGCATCTACAACAACTCTCTTCACTATCGTTGACTTAGGCTTCTCTATGGCGCTTATAAGCTCATCCGCGGCAATCATGCCGATTTTTTTAGTATTCTGACGAATTGTTGTAATTCTAGGATTTAACATCTGTGAGAATCTTGTTCCATCGTAACCTGCAATAGACACATCCTCAGGACTATTAAGCTTCATACTCTCAATAGCATTCTTCCCGCCAACCACAGATAAATCATCCGGGTAAAAAATACATGTCGGCGGCTCCTTCAGCTTCAACAGCTCATATGTAAGCTTCTCGGCTTTAACTGAATCCAGGTAAGTCGATTCTTTAATATATTCGTCCGGTACTTCTATACCTAAATCACCCATTGTCATATAGAAGGCCGTCAGACGGTCTTTCGTAACTACCGATTCAACATTGCCGTAAATATAAGCTATCTTTCTGTGTCCCTGCCTGTACGCATATCGTACTAATTCACTCATCCCTTTCACGTTGTTAGAATTGACCGATGTACTTCCGTTAAAAATATAGTCGATGGTCACAACTGGTAATCTCCCATTAACCATTTCGTAGATTTCAGGATTGCTGAAATCTTCACAAGCTACGAGCACGCCATCGAAATTCCTGTACAAACAGTGTTCGTAAAAAGTCATCTTCTTAGAGTGGTTGCTTACAAATGTGATATCATACCCTTTCTTCTCCGCTTCATTCTTGAAGCTTTCAAGAACCTCGGCGAAATATTCATGGGCAAGACCATTATTAAGAAGAACCCCTATGTTGTATGTGCGGTTCGTCTTAAGCGCCCTTGCCGCCAGATTAGGACGATATCCAAGCCTGTCAGCAGTCTCCTTAACTTTCCTGCGTGTCTCTTCACTGATGTCGCTATGGTCATTGAGAGCCTTGCTTACTGTGGCAACTGATACGCCACACTCTACAGCGACATCCTTCATAGATACCATAGTTTCTTTCCTTTCATGCCTTACTTAATCGTTTTCGTAGCTTTAATATAACGCATAACTCATATAAATGCAAGCTCTTTTATAAAATTCGCTATTTTTATTACTTTTTCGCTTATCTTTTGTGCATTTTATACAATTCTCATTTTCTTGTCAAATAACCATTGATTTAATCCGCACCTTAAAATATACTTAATGATATAGAATAAATATTTAAACATGTACTATCATCCGGCATAATGTACTTAATCGTTTTCTGTAAATCAAGATGCCCTGAAAATGGACAGAAATGGAGGTACAGTATGCAATTTGGTTATTTTGATGACATCAATAAAGAATATGTTATAACTACACCAGAAACTCCATTGCCATGGATTAATTATCTTGGCTGCGAGAATTTCTTCAGTCTTAAAAGTAACACCGGTGGAGGCTACTGCTTCTATAAGGATGCCAAGCTGCTCCGGCTTACACGATACCGCTATAATAATTCACCTTTAGACAATAATGGTCATTATATTTATATTAAAGATGAGGACACCGTTTGGAATCCTGGCTGGCAGCCGACGCAGACACCAGTTGACGATTATACCTGCCGACATGGACTCGGATACACAGTGATAGCTTCATCCAAGAATAATATTAAAGCCACTCAGACAGCCCTTGTCCCTATTGGGGACAATTGTGAGCTTGATAAGCTGACTGTTAAGAATACTGGAAATACTGCAAAGCATTTGTCTATATATTCTTATGTGGAATTCTGCTTATGGAATGCTGTTGATGACTGCAACAACTTCCAGCGTAATTTCAGCACTGGAGAAGTCGAGGTCCAGCCTGAAATAAATGTTGGCAGCACCGCAATGTCAGCAGTCTACCACAAGACAGAATACCGCGAGCGCCGCAATCACTATGCCATTCACGCTGTAAACACTGCTGCGAGCGGCTTTGATACAAGCAGGGAAAGCTTTATCGGTACATATGGAAGTCCGTCCATGCCGAAAGCTGTCAAAGAAGGAACTTCATATAATTCTATCGCAAGCGGCTGGTCACCCGTTGGTTCCTTCAGAATTGATATTGACCTTGA
Source organism: Ruminococcus sp. CAG:382 (assembly GCA_963654395.1). Classification (GTDB taxonomy): domain Bacteria; phylum Bacillota; class Clostridia; order Lachnospirales; family Lachnospiraceae; genus Lachnospira. Next base: position 9,094 of record CAVKBP010000036.1, on the reverse strand, counting down.
ACCGGATGAAGAAAAGGAATATGTATTCATTATCGGATATGTAGAAAATCCGGCTGATAAGAAATGGGAGTCTTTCGGAATTATTAATAAAGAGCCTGCTTATGCACTCCTTGAAAAATATAATACTCCGGCGAAGTTTGACGCAGCATTTTCTGCATTGAAGGGTCACTGGAACAGGCTTCTATCTACTTATATAGTTGATGCAGAAGACAAAAAGCTCTGCCGTATGGTTAATATATGGAACCAGTATCAGTGCATGGTAACATTTAACATGTCAAGGTCTGCTTCATATTACGAGTCAGGCACAGGACGAGGCATGGGATTCCGGGATTCGTGTCAGGATCTGCTTGGCTTCGTACATCTTATTCCGGATTCAGCAAGACAGAGAATTCTTGATATTGCTGCCACACAGTTTGAGGACGGAAGCGCTTACCACCAGTATCAGCCTTTAACGAAGAAAGGAAATTCTGATATCGGCTCTGGCTTTAATGATGATCCGCTCTGGCTTATTGCTGGAACTGCGGCATATCTTAAGGAAACCGGAGACTACAGTATTCTTGATGAGCAGGTGGCATTTGACTGTGATACCAGCAAAGCACAGCCTCTTATGGAACATTTAAGAAGGTCATTTAATTATACTACTACTCATCTCGGACCACATAAGCTCCCGCTTATTGGTAGGGCTGACTGGAATGACTGCCTTAATTTAAACTGTTTTTCAGAAACTCCGGGCGAATCCTTCCAGACTACCGGACCATCCGAAGGTCCAGTTGCCGAGTCAGTATTTATAGCCGGAATGTATGTAAAATACGGTAACGAATATGCAGATATCTGCCGCTTAACAGGTCTTACAGATGAAGAGGCTTCGGTGCGCACCCATGTTGACGATATGTATAAGGCTGTGCTTGAGGCTGGCTGGGATGGCGAATGGTTTCTCCGCGCTTATGATGCCGAAAGTCATAAGGTCGGTTCCAAGGAATGTGCGGAAGGCAGGATATTTATTGAACCACAGGGCTTCTGCGTTATGGCTGGAATCGGTGTTAAAGAAGGTCTTGCTAAGAAAGCTATGGATTCAGTAGAAAAATATCTTGATACCAAATACGGAATCATGATTTTACAGCCACCTTACAGGTCATATCACCTTGAGCTTGGTGAGGTATCCTCTTATCCACCCGGATATAAAGAAAATGCCGGAATATTCTGTCATAACAATCCATGGGTATCTATTGCCGAAACGGTTGTTGATGATAAAGCAAGAGCATTTGAAACATACAAAAAGATATGCCCTGCATACCTTGAGGAGATAAGCGAAATTCACAGAACTGAGCCTTATGTTTATTCACAGATGATTGCTGGTAAGGATGCCGCAAGGTTTGGCGAAGCCAAGAATAGCTGGCTTACCGGAACTGCCGCATGGACATTTACAAGCATTTCCCAGTATATACTTGGTGTGAGAGCTTCATTTGACGGACTCACAATTGATCCTTGTCTTCCTGATTCTATTAAGAATCTTACAATCACAAGGAAATTCAGGGGCGCTGTATATAATATCACTATCAGCAACACTAAGCACGAAAGAGTTTCTTCGCTTATCGTCAATGGCAGTGAAATCAGCGGAAATACAGTTCCTTATGACGCGGATGTCAAGGTATATGATGTAACTGTCAATATATGATGATGTACTAGTACACCTAAAATTAAATAACCGCCATATTGACTTGTCTGATTTTTCATATGCTGCATTGTCGTCAATCGCCGTAGCCACCGCTACGCCTCTTTTCTCCGCCTTGCATACGAGAAAATCATCCTATGCCAATATAGCAGATATTAATTTTTACTGTACGAGATTATAACGAAAGGAATATTTATGTTTGATAAGAATTTTTTATGGGGCGCTGCCTCAAGTTCCTATCAGATAGAGGGAGCCTTTGCCGAGGATGGCAAAGGTCTTTCTATCTGGGATACATTTTCTAATAAGCAGGGTAATATTGCACATGATGAGAATGGCAATAAGGCATGCGACCACTACCACCGCTACCGCGAGGATATCGCACTTATGAAAAGTCTGGGCATTCAGGCTTACCGATTTTCTATCTCCTGGACAAGGATATTTCCTGATGGCAATGTGGTTGATGCTTCTGGAAATATCAATTACAACAGGGCTGGTCTTGAATTCTATGACAACCTTGTAAACTGCTGCCTTGAAAATGGTATACAGCCATTCATCACTCTTTATCACTGGGATCTGCCACAGGCACTTGAGGATAGAGGTGGCTGGCTTAACCGCGAAACTGCCTATATATTTGCTGATTATGCCGCATTCCTGTGCGAACATTTTTCAGACAGAGTTACTAATATCGCAACCATCAACGAACCTCAGATTATATCAGGACTTGGCTACATGCTTGGATTTCACGCTCCTGGAAAGAAGCTCGACGCGGTATCTGTCCTGTCCGTAATCCACCATATTGCGCTTGCACATGGTCTTGCTGTTGCTAAGATGCGTGCTGTTGCAAAGCAGCCTGTAAATATCGGTTTTTCAAGCACCGGAAACTTATGTTATCCTGCCAGCGAAGATGATGAAGACATTGATACCGCAAGAGCCGAGAGCTTTAATATCATTAAGGGCAATATGACATTTAACCACACTATTTTCTGTGATATGACATGTCTTGGCAGGTATCCTGACATTGCCGGTACAGAATTACGCCTCGAAGCCGGTCTTGAAAAAATCGGACATTATGAGGAGCTGCCATTTGTAGAAAAAGGAGATATTGAGCTGATTCATCAGCCAATAGATTATCTTGGTATAAATGTGTATAACGGACATGAGGTAAGTGCAACAGGGCTCATCAGCAAAAAGCCCGGAAGTCCAAGAACAGCACTCGGCTGGCCTGTAACTCCCGGTGTCATGAATTATGGCATCAGATATATGTATGAAAGGTACAATCTCCCAATATATATTTTCGAGGACGGTCTTGCCTGCAACGATATCGTAAGTCTTGACGGAAAAGTCCACGACAACAACCGCATAGACTTCCTGACAAGATATCTCACAGACCTTGAGAAAGCCTACAAGGCTGGTGTCCCGATACTCGGCTACTTCCACTGGTCGTTCACAGATAATTTCGAGTGGCACAGCGGCTACGATCCACGCTTCGGGTTAATCTATATTGATTATGAAACACAGCAGAGAATCCCTAAGGATTCAGCGTACTGGTATGCTAATCTAATAAAGGAATCTATCAACTAATTATTTGTATAGCTGATTAGAGCTAAGTAAAATTTCACAAATCAGATTATAGAATGCCTGCATTTCTACATTTGATTTTGAAATTTTATTTAGCGGATACGCCGCACCGACTAAATGTGGAACATTTTGGAGGCTGGCTCTGAACGGATTTTCAAAAAATTTTGTTTAGTTCTGAACGGTCAGATATTGAGATTGATACGGGTATCCGTCCGCCGCGGTGTCTATGCATGGCGCATGTTCTCATGGATTCCTACATCTAGTGTGAGTTAATGCCGCCATCTATATAGTTTATTACGGAGAGGTAAATCAAACGCGCTTCGCTTGAACGAGATTTACCTCTCCGAACTTTTATAGATGGCGGCATTAACTCACACACGATTCGGAATAAATCGAACACGCGCCATGCATATACACCGCGGCGGACGGACACCCTCACGCTGACACTATATTCAAATTAATTCTTCCGGTTATTAAAATAGACAAAATTGTCTATAGCCGTAAATATATCATCAAAATTTTCTCTAGGAGCAGCATCTATGTATGCTTTCAATATCTTATTTTCGTTATCTCCTTTGTATCTGCCATAGAATATATCATACAGGTTGTGTCCCCTGACATATTTTCTGATATTCTCCATGTTGTCTATGATGTCCTGTCTGGTTTCGATTGTTATGTCCAGCTTTTCCAACATTTTTCTGGTACTTACAAGACGGTACAGGTATTCTTTATATTTGTCATACAATATGTCATAGAACTGGTCTACGCTGTTTACAACGCCTATCTTAGTCATTACCTCCGGATCAAGAAAATAATTCTCAAATGAATAATATTTTAATATAAGCACATTCCGGTCAGTAACTCTTGGAAGATTGCCATAATCCTGCTTCGCCCGGTCTTTATAATAATTAGTAAGCTGGTTTCTTAAGCGGTCAGCATCCTTTCCGTCACCATCTCTTATCATGAGAAACTGGTCTTTAAGATACAATGTGTTGATATATTTGAGATTGGCATAGGTCTTGATATTCGTGCAGCTATTCGTTGCAATTATCGCTATTCTGTTGAGGTTGCCATTCTCATCAATAACCTCTGAATAATATTTTTCCAGAAGAAGCGGCAGGCGGCTTCTGTCCTGCTTGCCCTCCACTATGAACACAAAGCTAACATTCATAAGGTCATTGGCAGCATAGCCGAGGTCATCTAATATATCATCAATGTCCGTATCCGGCGTAATCACTGTATTATTGTTCCTGTCATTAACCACCTGACGGATCTGCTTAGTCGTGAAGTTAAAAAGCATCTGCGGTGAATGTGTGCAGAACACGACCTGATTCTTTCTTGAAAGCTTATACAGAATTTCACTGGCAACCTTCTGAAGCTGCGGATGCAGATATATTTCCGGATCCTCAATCAGAATAATATATGGCACAGTGCTTCCGTACTCCGCATAGGTTTCAAGAAGCGACAGAATATAAATGCTGTTCAAGCCATCTGACATGTTACTCACATCTCCGCTGATATCGCGGATTTCGTCATGAACGATTGTATCAACATGCATAAGCTTTTCCGCGTCAAATGTAATCTGATAATGAATTTTTTCACCAAGCCCGCCATTGTTTTTGAACTTTTCATTAAGCTTGCTCTCGAAATTCGCCAGATTAAAATTAAACAGCTTATACTGCATAAGCCTTGCAGTCTCTAACAAAGAAAGCTGTTCCGGTTTCTTGCGGTTAATAATTCCGATGCAGTTAAAGCACTGGTTGCATGTCCTGTGCTTGTCAAATATGCAGGCATTATCCTTCAGGTCTGCATATTCAGTACCGCCCTGCAGCATAATCAGATCCTCCTGAATTGAGGACTTGCGCCTTTCGTGGTCGACATAGAATATCTTAGGAAGAACCATTTTTATATAAATGTTGTTCTTCTTGACTCCGTCTTTATATTTAATCTTACCGTCACGACTGTATACATATTCAAATTCAAGAAGCCCATCCTTTAGCGACGGAAGCTTATTACAGAAGTCCTTATACCATAAATCATAATGCTTGAAAGAGCTGACAAGTCCCTTCTGATACAGTACAGACAAGTCCTCATCTTCAATTCTCATGCGCACTTTAATGCTTATATTGCCCGAATTATAATTGAAATCATCTGCCGAAACCTCGTAATCCCCAGTCACTGCCCTTATCGCATCAAGAACCACACTCTTTCCGGCATTATTCCTGCCTACAAGAATCAGCACATCTTCAATATCATTAATCTCAAGCTCCCTGATTGATTTAAAATTCCTGATTAACAGATATTCTATTCTCATACCTCTCCGCCTCGCATATAAAATAATCATCCTGTGCCAATATAGCAGATAATTAATTTTCACTGTATAACCAGCCTATTCACTTGTCAGCAAATCCGATTGCAAGATTCAAAAATGCCGGTATTCTACATCTGATTCATAAAATTTAATCTGGCTCTGTGCAATCACACCTGACGATATTCCCTTCCCCGTATTAGGGTTCTTCTTAGAATATACCATATCCACTGCAAATACAGCAATCAGTACCACACACAATGCTCCGGTAATTTTCAGATCCAGCTTTCTGAAAAAATTATCCAGCAGCGGCGCAATAATATATACAATTGCAACTCCTCCAAGTCCGAATACAAGCAGTCCCTCAGCGCATATCCTTCCATTAAGGTTAAGGAAATAACCATTGTAATTCCACCATCTTCGTCCGCAGCTAATCTCCAGATACAGAGATGTAAAATATTCCACGAATCCGCACAGAACTACCGACGCAAAGAATTCCGCAATCGGCTTATTTCTTAATTTCTTAAGGCATACCAGAATGAGTATTCCACCCGAACCATATATAGGAAGCCATGGTCCATGCAGTACTCCCCTGTTTACAAATGTATGCGAAGATATAAGATGCAGTGTAACCTCCCATATCCAGCCTACAAAGCATAATGAAAAGAAAATAAGTATAAGCGACGGTATTGAATAATTACGCATATATACTGTATTTTCGAGGTCAACCCTGTGCTCCTTAAGACCAAAAAGGCGGGCAGGATAAGCTTTTCCAACCGCTTCTGCTTTGTTCTTGCTCATGCGCAGCATTTCCTTTTTCTTTTCCTCGAATTCCAGCTCGCCCCTGCTGTTATAGAGTATTATGCCAAATGTGTTAGCTAAAAATACTCTTAATCTCTTCAATCTTCCTATTCTCGAATTGTGGTAATCGTCAAAATCGACCTGCGGCTGTGGGCTGTCCATAAGCTCATACACATCTGCGTATACATTTTTTAAAAGCTCACCAGATGGTCTTTCGTACAGATACGAATCATTTAAAAGCTTAGCCGCCTCCGGCTTTTTTTCAAGATATGCTGCCCTTACATGCGCATAGAATTCCGCATAAAATGCCGCTTTATAAGGATTCACATAAAGCACGCCTGCAATTCCTAAGGTTGCCATTCCAAGCACCGTCCAGCCGACGAAGGACAAGCCATAAAGAAAAGCCCGCCATTTGTAGCCGTCCATCATCCTTCGTGACAGGTTTACAGCCTCATTTGCCTTCAAATCAGGATTTTCCGCAATGATATACGGAACAAGCATGTACGAAAAATGCTTCACAACTATTCCCACAATTGTAAGCGACCACAATATCTCATAGACAGTCTGGACAATAAGCACCCATGAAGCCTTCATCCACCTTTTCACGCGAAGAAGAAACATGAACTTTCCCGGCAGGACAGTATCATATGTGCGTGTCTCAAGCACTATTCTTCTCGATATAACAAGATAAGTTTTCTTGATAAAAAATGTTATAAACACATATATCATCAGCGCGGCAATAAGAAGTATAAGCACAACTACCCTTCTTGAGCTTATAACTGATGATAATGAATCTACAAATGTAAACACAATTCCGCCAGAGGTTATGGAGTTAATCATTGATGCAAAGACACCTCTTGTTCTTCCTAATGCCTTGGTTGCGTTATCCTTTGCCTCTGATACCTTCGCATCTGACTGCGTTCTTCCAAAATCCTCATCTCCTGTTATGACTGAACCCATCGCTTTAACAACTGAGCTTATAATTGAAGCATTTGCAATATTATCAACATTAGTTTCAACAGATGCAGCTCCCTGTACACCTGTACCACTTACAGCCCTTGAACTTTTAAAGGCTTCCATCGTCCCTGAAAATTCAGAGCCGATGAAAGCCGCAAAAAGACAGACTGCAACTAACAGCCAGTAATGTTTCTTTAGATTCTTTCTGGCATTCCCTGCCAGTTCTTTTCTCTTAAAATCCATATCCTAATAATCTTCTCTATCTGTTAAGTATAGTCTTGCGCACTACCCCGAGCGGATCCTTTACCATAAGAACGACAATCCATATGATAAGTCCGAAAGCTGTCACTGATAAGCCTAAAAATGTGTCATTAAGCATATCCGCCGGTGCCGGAGTAAAGTATTCTGCCCCAAGTTCAATATATTCAACAACTGCATCCACCATCCACATAAGTGATGCCCCCCAGTACATAAGTGTGAGCATTCCCAGCTTTAACTGTGAACGCTTATCATTCGTGTACCATATGATAGTTGTTATAACCGCTGCAAATACAGCTATAAGTAATGTCATAATCAGCTCTCCTTAGCTTCTGCTTCCGCAGCTTCTTTCTTCTCCATGCCAGAAGCAATTGCAACCATTCCAACCCATACAACTGTGACTACCGCAGCCATACCAACACCGGCTGTTGCCATCTCTTTAAGCATCTGCACAGCGTCCTGCGCATCGCGCGCTGCTGTTAAGAATGGAAAGCATGGTATAACCTCTCCATGCCATACATGCTCGAACGCCAGCAATGCTGTACCACCCCAAAGCATATTGTTAAGCCATTTTAACTTTCTTGAGAATGGAAGCACCTTCTTCTCCTTAAATGCTTCTAACGCGCCTTCCGTCTTACCAGAACATGCTTCCTTTTTCTCTTTATTTTCAACAATCTTAGTTATTGCTGTTGTAACAATAGCTTCAGTACCCGGTACTATAAAACATGCCATATTAAATTCCTCCTGATTCACGATGCATATTCATATTTAAATGCATATATTTGTATGTATTTTACCTATTTTGCTTAAGATTGTCAAATTATGGACACATTCAGCCTGTTTTTCATGTGACATATTCCCATCCTAATATTGTAAGAGATATGGATTTTTTCAGAAAGTTGGGAAATTGATTGAACTCCCCAACTGCTTATGTTATATTAAGCATAAAGAAAGGCACCTGCTCTAACAGATGCCCTTCCATGGAACCCCACTCCAAAAGGTGGAGCTTTCCGACTAGGTGTTTATCCTCTTACCTTTTTTCTCTTATCGAGGTAAGTAATGTAATGAAAGAGCTACAAAATGAAATCAGCAAGCTGATTATTCCGATGATAACCATAATAGTTTCGTAAGCTGTCATTAACAACACTTCTTTCCCTATGTATTCCGGAAAGCCGGTTCAATAGCTCGGGAGGCTGCCACCCTTGGCGTGGTTTTCATGAATTAATTTTAACTTATGCAAGCTTAATGTTACAAAAGCGCCCGTCCTGGTGGTAACAGGGCGGGCATTTTTCTATCCACCAACTACTACTGATGCCCTAGAGTTCATGCGTAATTGACAGATAATGACATTGATTATACCTCATGATTATATTATAATATAATCACTAGAAAGCCCCGATTATATGAGTATACGAGGTTTTCTCCAAGGAATCTGACAGGAATAGCACACTTCCCTTGTCCAGTGAAAAATCAAGGAAAGGAAGCACGACATGCCACAAATGGATAATCTCGAAAGAATA
>CAVKBP010000035.1:0-17386 GCA_963654395.1 Ruminococcus sp. CAG:382 | reverse complement strand
GTGTATAACAGCGAATTAGAGCTTATAAGCAGCGCAGATAATGTGTATGAGTTCGGATTTGAAGCCAACAGCAAGCTGATAGAGGAACAGGAAAGCCGCATAATAGAGATTACAGAAATCTACGGCAGATATGTAGTCAATTATGGCAGCTTCTCAAAATTGTCACCGTACATATTGTCAGGCTCGTATGCGTACACATACCTTTCAAATATAGCCAAGACAAATGTCTGGCTGGTGGTAAGTCAGGCACCAGTATTCAACGACATGAAAGTATACAACTACCAGTCATATACAAAGGACTGCTTTTCGTGTGAGGTAAGCTTTAATCAGCAGGTATCATACAGCAACGGCAATACACAGAATTACCCGACGCATATAGAGTATATATTTGTGAAAAGAAGTGGCAAGTGGTATATTGCGGATATGGTGCTGTTGAAGTGATATCGGCGTACGGTATTCCACCAGCTCATCTGTATATGGCTTACGCTCTCATGATTACTCCCACTAAGCGTAGTAATCATGAGAGCGGAAGCTGCAGACGATTTTTTTATGGCAAAGTGTAAATTAAAAATCCTTTACTCACTATCCTTCGGCAGCGACTGCATATACTGATGCATTGATTCTGCCACTACCTTGCTGTGTGCAACAGCTTCTACAACGGTTCTTGCACCGTTGACAACATCTCCTGATGCGAAGATTCCCGGACGGCTTGTGTGGCCTGTTTCGTCAGCATCAAGAAGTCCTCTTGCAGTAGCCTTAAGACCTGTTGTTGTGTTGACGATACGGTTCTGTGGTCCCTGACTGATAGAGATGATGACGCTGTCAGAATGATGAAGCGTATCAGTTCCCTCTACATCAGTGAAGGTTCCGTCCTCATTTTCAATGATATCCCTGAATATAACACCGTCATCCATAATCTCGACAGGACGCTTATTATATTCAAATGTGATTCCTTCAAGCTGTGCATAGCTGAATTCGTATTTGCTTGCGGCTACTTCTTTAGTGATAGAGAAGCAGATGACATTGCGCGAGCCTTTTCTCTTGGCAGTTCTTGCCACATCCATGGCGGCATTGCCGGCACCGATAACGATAACAGTTTCACCGAGGTGATAGCTGTCAGGATTGTTAAGGTAATTGATACCAAAGTGGACATTACCAAATGTCTCTCCCTTAATATGAAGAGAATTAGGTTTCCAGACACCAGTGCCTATGAATATAGACTTATAGCCGTCCCTGAACAGGTCATCAATTCCGATTGCACCACCGATAGTTGTGTTCGGACGAATCTTAATACCCTTTAAGATAAGATGTCTGTACTCAATATCGTCAAGAACAGACTTAGGAAGTCTGAATTCCGGAATACCATATCTTAATACTCCGCCAATTTTGTCCTTTCCTTCAAATATAGTAACCTGATATCCGTACCTTGCAAGGATAATTGCAATAGTGATACCGGCTGGACCAGAACCAATGATTGCAACTCTCATGCCATTGGAAGGCTTAGGACCTTCGGTCATCTGGTTGGCATATGTACTTGAGATATAGTTCTCAATAGTAGAGAAATGTACAGGCGCACCCTTTCTTCCAAGTACACAGTGGCCTTCGCACTGATTTTCATGATTGCAGATAAGACTGCATACGGTAGTAAGAGGGTTATTCTCAAAAAGCATCTTGCCTGCTTCGTTGAGCTTATTCTCCTTAAGTAACCGGATTGCCACAGGGATGTTAGTGCTTATAGGACACCCCTTCTGACACTGAGGCACCTTGCACTGTAAACAGCGGTTGGCCTCATCCATAACATGTAATGCCATATTATATCCCCCTTTAAGAGTGTTTTGTTGTAAGCTGCGCGTGTGTATCAGGCTGTCCAGTCCCTGTCTGTGGCGCTGGAATTCAGATTTTCCCCGCTTAGCAGGAGAGTAAAAGCCGCTGTCTGCAGAGTCTATTACATTGAGCAAAAGCAAACGCGCTTCGCTTGGACGAGCTTTTGCTCAATGAACTTATGCAGCCAACGGCTCTAACTCCTGCACAGCTCATAAATATTAATTCCAGCACCACAGACAGGGACTGGACAGCCTGATACACACGCGCAACCTAACTAACTGAATTATAGCATTTTTTCATGTGGAATTAAAGGGGAAGTTTGACAAATGAGTGGATATAAAAGAGTGGAGAAAGGTGGGGCGTTTTCTAGATTTTTTTGATGAAATATAGTATTATATAGTTTAATTAAAAAGCATGCTGTCGGGGCAGCAGGGAAGGAAATAAAATGCCAGTTACAGAGTATTTGGAGCGCAATGCAAGAGAGTATCCGGATGAGGTTGCATTGGTAGAGCTCAATCCTGAGGTAAAGGATACGAGAAGAATTACATGGAAGGAGTTCGGACTTATTGAGCCGACAACTTACTCGCCATACCGCCGGGAAATTACATGGAGTGTATTTAATGAGAAAGCTAACAGATTCGCCAATATGCTTATTGGCAGAGGAATCAAGAAAGGCGACAAGGTGGCGATTATTATGTATAACTGCCTTGAATGGCTGCCAATATATTTCGGAGTGTTAAAGGCAGGTGCTATAGCAGTACCTTTCAACTTCCGATATGATTCAGATGAAATCTTCTACTGTGCGGAGCTTGCAGAGGTAGATGTCATTGTATTTGGTCCACAGTTTATCGGACGAATTGAAGTCAATGCTGAGAGACTTACAAAGGGAAGACTGCTTATCTATGTAGGTGATAACTGTCCAAGCTTTGCAGAGAGCTACCGCGAGCTGGTTGCTGACTGTTCAAGTAAGGCACCTGATGTGACTATAACAGAAGACGATTATGGCGCAATATATTTTTCATCAGGAACTACAGGATTTCCTAAGGCGATACTTCACAAGCACCAGAGCCTTACACAGGCTGCACAGATGGAGCAGAAGCATCATGGAACAGGAAGATATGACACATTTTTATGTATTCCGCCACTGTACCATACAGGTGCGAAGTTCCACTGGATGGGAAGCCTTGTGGCAGGAAGTAAGGCAGTACTTCTTAAGGGAACTAAGCCGGAGACTATTCTTAAGGCTATATCAGATGAGGAATGTACAATTGTGTGGCTGTTAGTGCCGTGGGCGCAGGATATATTGGATGCGCTTGACAGGGGAGATATCAAGCTGTCTGATTACAGGCTTGACCAGTGGAGACTTATGCATATAGGCGCACAGCCTGTTCCACCTTCACTTATCAAGAGATGGAAGGAGTACTTTCCTAAGCACCAGTACGATACGAACTACGGACTTTCAGAATCAACAGGTCCGGGCTGCGTACATCTTGGCGTTGAAAATATTAATAAAGTCGGCGCAATCGGAATACCGGGCTACAGATGGGAATGTAAGATAGTTGACGAGGATGGTAATGAGGTTAAGCATGGAGATGTCGGCGAGCTTTGTGTGAAAGGTCCGGGTGTCATGACCTGCTATTACCGCAACGAGGATGCTACTAAAGAGGTATTAAAGGACGGCTGGTTATATACAGGCGATATGGCTATGCAGGATGAGGACGGCTTCTACTTCCTTGTAGACAGAAAGAAGGATGTTATCGTAAGCGGTGGAGAAAACATTTATCCAGTCCAGATAGAGGACTTTATCAGACGATTCAATAAAGTTAAAGATGTAGCTGTTATCGGACTTCCGGACCACAGGCTTGGCGAAAAGACAGCGGCTATTATAGAGACTAAGGATGGAGTCACATGCACTAAGGAAGAGATAGAAGATTTCTGCATGGAGCTTCCAAGATACAAGCGTCCGAAAGAGATTATATTTGCAGAGATTCCGCGTAATGCTACAGGCAAGATTGAGAAGCCGAAGCTTCGTAAGATGTACGGCGCAGACAGGCTTGTAGAACAGGAAAATAAAGGCTGATACATAGAGAGAATAGAGTGAAAATTCAAAGATTTTTCACACAATGCCCTGAAAAACAGGCAGGAAAGGAATGTTATGAAAGAATTAATGCTGGGCAACAAGGCAGTTGCAAGAGGAATGTATGAAGCAGGCTGTAAGGTGATATCAAGTTATCCGGGAACACCAAGTACAGAGATAACAGAGGAAGCAGCCAAATATGATGAAATATACTGCGAGTGGGCACCTAATGAAAAGGTTGCATTAGAGGCAGCGCATGGAGCAACACTCGGCGGGGTAAGGGCAGCCTGTGCGATGAAGCATGTTGGTTTAAATGTGGCAGCAGATCCACTATTTACAATATCATATCAGGGACTTAACGCCGGACTTGTAATCTGTGTGGCAGATGATCCGGGAATGCACTCATCACAGAACGAACAGGATTCAAGACATTATGCATTTGCAGCCAAAGTACCAATGCTTGAGCCAGCAGATTCAGAAGAATCAAGACTTTTCGTTAAGGAAGCATATGAGATATCAGAGAAGTACAATACACCAGTATTTATAAAAATGTGTACAAGAGTTGCACATTCACAGAGTGTTGTATGTCCAGAGGAACGGGTAGAGCCTGCACAGGTTCCTTATGTAAAAGACCCAACAAAGGTCATGATGACTAAGAATTCAAGAGATGCACATGTAAGAGTTGAGCAGAGAACACTTGACCTTATACAGTACGCAGAGACAAGTGGAATTAACAGAATTGAAGAGTGTGCAGAGGGAAGCCTTGTCAATGGCAAGAAGATAGGTGTTATCACATCTTCAACATCATACCAGTACACTAAGGAAGTATTTGGAGATAAGGTAAGCGTGCTTAAGCTTGGCATGGTATACCCGCTTCCAGAGAAGCTTATCAGGGATTTCGCAGAGGGCAAGGATGAAATCTATGTAATAGAGGAGCTTGATCCAATTATCGAGAACCATTGTAAACAGTTAGGAATACAGGTTCATGGTAAGGATACATTTCCAATATGCGGAGAATTTTCACAGAATCTTATTAAGAAATGTATGGGAATGGAAGAACCTGAATACACAACAATAGATGCACAGATTCCGGGCAGACCACCAGTTATGTGTGCCGGATGTCCACACAGAGGAATATTCTACATTCTTCACAAGAAAAAGCTTATGGTATACGGAGATATCGGATGTTATACATTGGGCGCAGTTGCACCGCTTAATGCAATGGATCTTAATGTCTGCATGGGTGCGTCCTGCTCAGGACTTCATGGCTTCAACAAGGCTATGGGAGAAGCTGGTGAGAGTAACAGCGTAGGCGTTATCGGAGATTCAACATTTATGCATTCAGGAATGACTGGGATTACAGACATATCTTACAATATGAGTAATTCAACAGTGATTATTCTTGATAACTCAATCACAGGTATGACAGGACATCAGCAGAATCCTACGACTGGCAAGAACTTAAGAGGTGAGCCGGCAGGCAAGGTTGACCTTGAAGCATTGTGCAGGGCGCTGGGCTTTAACAGAGTAAGAGTTGTTGATCCATACGACCTTGCAGCCGTTGAGACAGCAGTAACAGAGGAGCTTGCAGCTAAAGAACCATCTATAATTATAAGCAGAAGACCATGTGTAATGATTAAGGGAACTGTCCACAAGCCTGCAATAGCTATTAATCAGGACAAATGTAAAGGCTGTAAGGCATGTATGCAGATTGGCTGTCCTGCTATATCATTCAAGGATAAGAAAGCACATATTGACCAGACATTATGTATCGGATGTGAAGTGTGCAGGCAGATGTGCAGATTCGATGCAATAGGAATGTAAAGTTTAGACAGATAACGGAATGGAGGTTCAATATGACAAAGAATATTATGATAGTTGGCGTTGGCGGACAGGGAACACTTCTTGCCAGCAAGATGTTAGGATATGTATTATTAAAGCAGGGATATGATGTTAAGGTTTCCGAGGTACATGGAATGAGCCAGAGAGGCGGTTCAGTTGTAACTTATGTAAGATATGGTGAAAAGGTATATTCACCTGTAATCGATAAAGGAGAGGCTGATGTCATCATCTCATTTGAGCAGTTAGAGGCTGCAAGATGGGTTGAATTCTTAAAGAAGGACGGAGTTATCATCACCAATACACAGAAGATGGAGCCAATGCCTGTAATTACTGGTGCTACAGAGTATCCGGAGGGACTTATCGAGAAGCTTATGGCAGCAGGCGCTAAGGTAGATGCGAAGGATTTCCTTGCACTTGCGCAGGAGGCAGGCTCTTCTAAGGCTGTTAATATAGCACTTATGGGAAGATTTTCAACATATTTCCCTGATATAACAGATGAGCAGTGGCAGGATGCTATAGAGAAAAATGTACCGGCTAAATTCCTTGAGCTTAACAGGAAAGCATTTGAACTGGGAAGAAATGCTTAGATAATACACACAGGGGGAAGGCATTTGACGAGATTTACTATATGTGATGATGAACCGGAGCATGGTGAATTAATCAGTAAATTCATAAAGACTGAATATGCAAAGCATGTGCCAGAGACTGATATAGCGGAGGTTGTGATATATCAGTCTCCTAAAGAAATGTTTGATAAAGCAGTAGAAGATACAGAAGTATTTATACTTGATATTGAGTGTGGAACGGAGAATGGCTTTGATATTGCGATGAGAATACATGAACTAAAGAAAGAGGCAGGAATAGTGTTCTGTTCATCATATAATAATTATGTGTATCAGACATTTAGTTTCAGACCGATAGGGTTCATAAGGAAAAGCAATATGAAGGAAGATATTGTACATACCATGTATAATATTATGAGCTATCTCAGAGAGAAAAATAAAATACTTGTAGTTGAAGATGGTGACATAATAAAACTTTCGGATGTTGTGACAATCAATGTAATAAAACATAATCTTATATTCAAAGGTGTCAATGGCGAGAGGAAAATAAGGGCAAACCTTAGACAATACGAGGATGAACTGAAACGATTTGGCTTCATTAAGATATCACAGGGCGAAATGGTTAATAAGGATTATGTGAAAGAGAGAAAAAGAGATGACCTTATTATGAAGAATGGCACAAGCTATCACATAAGCAGGAGCAGAGTTGATGAAATAAGGAGAATGTTCATATGACAGATATAATATTCGAGAATATCATCAATCTGTTTCAGAGCGTTGTGGTGACAGCATTTCTGATTACAAGTCTTGGATGTAATGACAGATATAATAAGAAATGCGCAGGCATAAGCGGGACAGTGATTACATTTATATATCTTACAATATCTAACTATATTGTATTTTTTGAGAGTGTGGGAATATACATATATATGGTGTATTCCCTGATATTCAGCTTTGCATTATTAGGTGGAAATGTTATTGAAAAGATATTCTGTAATATTATGATGATAGGATGTCTGACAGGAAGCTCATTTTTAGGTGGTGGGCTGGTATCACTGGTTATAAAGAAAGATTTTCTTAATGCAGTTTCGGTTGGTACAGCTTCCAGATATGCAAGTGTTGTACTGGTACAGATTTTGCTTATGATGTTTCTGTTACTGATTATAAAATTAAAGTCAGTGCTAAAAGAAAAAGACAATAAGTATATGCTTATAATGTCTATGATTCCGGCGATATCGGTAATAGTATGCTGCCTTATGGTATATCGTTCAGATAAAAGTTATGAGATTAATGTAATATATACATTTATTGCTATGACTGGCATTATAATAGTTAATGTTATTAGTATATTGCTGCTTATTATGGAACAGAAATTATATGAACAGAAGATACGGCAGCAGGTTATGCTTAGCGCATATCAGCAGAAGGAGAAAGATATAGAATCAATACTTGATATGCAGAAGGAGAACAGCAAGCAGAAACATGATATTAAGAATGTCCTGATACTTATCAGAGAGCTTATTCAGGATGAAAAGTATTCAAAGGCACTTGAGGTACTTGATAAATACAGCACAGGTTATAAGAACATTAATGTTACAGAGATTGTAAGTAATAATATTGTACTTAATTATCTGTTAAACAGAAAGATTAACGAGTGTCGTGATAATGGAATAGACATGGGGTGTTATGTACTGGGAAATATTGAGGGTATTGATGATTTGGATTTGTATATACTTCTTGAGAATCTGTGTGACAACGCTATTGAAGCGTCAGGACAATGTGATAATTCTACAATAAAGTTACAGATATCAGAGGATAATGACAGGCTGTATATAGATATAGGTAATACAACTATGTTTAATGTATTAAAGAGTAATCCAGACATGAATACGACCAAGAAAGACAAAGGAATACATGGCTTCGGAATTATGAATATCAGGGATATTATTGATAAATATAACGGAAGTATCAATTATGAACAGCATGGGGATAATTATCTGATGTGCAGATGCATATTAAAAAAGATTTGTCAATAGTTTTTTGGAAAATAAAAATGTGCAGAATATGCCATATATTACCGAATATGCCAAACCTCTTTTTTAAAAATTTAAATCAGCTATAATCGAATGTATAAAGTGAAAGGAATTATGTATATGATTCACTTGGTTGCATTGGTTATAGCTGATTTTTTTGTTTCTAAGGATGTGATTACAGAAGAAGAGGAAGAAGTGTGTGCATATGGCATGGAGTTGATAATATCGGGAATTATAAGTATAGCACTGGTACTTATTATAGGGTTAATAACAGGCAATATATGGTATGCTATTGTATACAATATAATGATGATTATTATAAGGATGTATGCGGGAGGATATCATGCAGATACGCATCTTGGGTGTAATATATGTTATTGCGGAGTTTTCCTAATCTCATTGCTTATGTTTAGAATCCAGATTGTTGTTAAAGGAGAGACTCTTACATGGATTATAGCTATCGCAGGATATCTGATAATTGCACTTAATGCACCGATGGAACATCATAATAAGCGGCTTACTATGAAACAAAAGCACAATTATATGGTTATAAGTACGATGTTAGTAACATCGGCTATGCTGGTATCAATTATACTAAATATTATAGGTATGATCACAAGATATGAAAAATATTCAATCTTATGTCATATGAATCTGTATATTAATACAATACTTCTGATAATAGGGATACTGCTATTGTTAGGAATGCGAAAGGAGGGGAGATTTCATGAAACAGATTCTCAAAGGAATGGCGGAAGTTGCTAAAAAGACAGCAAAGGCTTCTGTTAATTCTGCGTCGTTCTTTGCGATATATCAGCCTAAAGAGCCTGATATATTAAAGAAGAAAGAAAAGCAGTAATGGTGTAAGAGATTAATTACACAAATAACTAAAAATGTTGATGATAGATGGATCAACGGAACATACTTTAAGGAGGAAGTTGGTATGAATAAGAGAAGAACAATAAAAACGGCAATTATAACAAGTGCATTTATTGTAGCCACATCAGTAACAGCCTTTGCACAGTCTGGAACTGTTTACTTTGGAAATGGGTACGGATATCTATTTGGAAATACAGACAGTTCGGCCATATTAAGAAAAGCAAAGGCTGGAACTGTTCCAGGGAATGGTGAATCATCACTAACGTTATTAACAACTGTATATGATAATGGAGATGAAGAAATTAGCCGAGATGGAGTGCGTGTAGGTTCAACAGAGGTTCTTCGTGATTGGGGATACATAGATGGTTTTGAAAGTAATCATAAGATGATTAGAGGAGGATTAGGATATTCTCATGAAAAATTAAGTTATTAACTAAGAGAAAGACAGATTTAATATTGATTTAGGTTGATATTATATCTGTCTTTCTGAGGAGAAGATATGAAAAAAGAATTATTATTGTCATCAGCAATATTTTTAATGCTTTTATCAGCATGTTCAACAAAGCAGAATAAAGATGTATCTGAGACAAAGTCAGAATTGCTGACAAAGCCAGAAATTGCGCAGGCTGCTACTGAAAATGCGGGTTCGGAGAGCAGCACAGAGGAAGAGCCTGAGCTTATTAATGGATACCAAAAGGTTTTCGTTGGCAAGGACGAGATATATCTTCCATATATTAAAGAAAGCGAACAGGTAAGAGGGGTTCAGTATCTTTATGATGCGTACTTTTGGATAGAAGCTCCCAGTGTGTACGGGAAAATCAACAAACCAGATGGAACAAGTGTTGTCAGGGATGGAACTCTGGAGCTTTCCTGTTGTGCTGGAGCATGGCCTGATTTTGCAAATGTATCAGAGGAAATGGAGCAGCTTAAGATTGAGCTTATGAAAATAAGACTTGCAAAAGCTTATGCTGAAGGAATCAGCAGCAGTTATGATCTGCAGGCAGTATCATTTGCTTTATATGAGAACTTTTATGATAATATTCCGGGCGTTACATTAGATGTGTATGGAGTAAAAGCTGATACATGTGATAAGACAGAATTGGAAAAGAACGGATTTGCTGGTTGTGATAAGGTTGCCAGTAAAAGAATTACGATGACTGGAGTGTACTATATAGATTATAATAGTTATAACAATAATGGAATGTACAATCAGTTTATAACCAGAGTGGAATTTGATGAAATGCCGTTAGATTACGCATTTGTAATCAATGATGATATGCATTATAAAATAGAAAATGTGGATAGTTATAAGGCATGGAAAGAGAATAACAAAGAATGGTTAATAAATTAATTATTATATATCGGGAATATCTGAAAAGAGCATTTGTTACAATCATGCTTGTATTGATATGCGTAATTTCATTTTATATGTCAGACCAGACATGGAATTCATATCTGGAGAAAGAGCTTGAGGTCAGGTATAAATATGGTGCATATAATATTAATCCGTATGATGTCAACAAGATAACATTTTCTACAAAAAGTTCATACGCTGAGCAGGAAAATATGGCTGATGGGCTTTCGGGCATAGAAGAGGTGTCAGCATACGGATTAATGACGAGTACCAATATACAGATGGACAGTACAGAAGAGCTGATAGATTGTGTTGTAAGTGATGCCTCGCTTGTGCAGATGTGTGATACAGGAATTACGAAGGATACATATATCAATGCACATGAAGAGTGGAAGGATTATGAACTGGTCTGGCTTGGAAGCTCGTATAAGGGAAAATATAATGCAGGTGACAAATGTTCATATATGGGGACAGATGTAGTTGTTGCAGGTTTCTTAAAAAATAATGCAAGGTGGATTATAAATAATAATGTTTCGATTAAACAGTTCGATTTATCATCGTCAGGGCTTATATTAACAGATAACTTTAAAAAGTTTGACTTCGGGAAAGAATATGAATATACAACACCAGTGTATTATATAGCAGATTACAAGAATAATGAGATTGTAAAAGATAAAATCAATAATTATCAGGTGGAAAAAGGTATACGGGCAGGAATAGCGAATGAAGGCGAAGAATTCAAAAAGAATATTGATGAAAATATGATAACAAATGATAAGGAATTTGTGGCATCGGTATTATTATATATGATTGCAATTGTAGCAGTTTCAGCAGTTACAATTATTGAGTGCCTTATAAACAAAAGAGATTATGCGCTGTTCATTATTAATGGAATAAGCAGGCGTGTTGTATATTTTATGATAGTAATTAAAAATGCATTGCTCATATTTGTGCCAGCGGCGGCAGTATGGATGTATTGCCAATGGAAGATTTTTCATGGAATTATTCCACAGGATACAGGATTTGCGAGTGAATTATCATACATGATAACAAAGCTGTCTCATTGTGTATATGTGCCGTTTATTATGCTGGTGCAGGCAGTTATTATGACAATTATATCATGCATAATTCCAATTATATATCTGCATAGAAGAAGCATAGCTGAGCTTATGGCGAAATGAGGTGCTGTATGAATATAATTATTAATATATGGAGAAGTGTGTTCAGATATAAACTTACAGCTAGTTTTTTCATAATAGGGCAGGTGATTATGTATGTAACAATATTTGGAGCACTTGGAATATATAACAAGGCGTACCAGAAAGAAGCAGACAGACTGGCAGCACAGTATAAAAGCAGGATTGAGATGGATGTTACATCATTGAATAAATCGGACATATTGAGTGTTGACAGAGAGGATGTAACAGAAGGAAATGTTATTGCAAAAAATGTTTCTTTGTTTTATTCAGAAAGAAAAAGCAATAACAAGAAGCCGGAAATTATTTTAGCCGATAATGAGAATATTCCATATGAACTTGTGAGTGGAAGATTACCTGGAACTCAGGAAGATGATGCGGGAAAAAGGCTTGTTGCACTTGGAAGGGCGCAGTACGAATATACATATGAAGAGAACGGAAAACATTATGCAACATTTGAAAATGAATCTTATGAAGTGGTTGGGATAATAGGTAATTCTGGTTCAGATTATCTTGATAATACAATAGTATTCAATATAATGTGTCTGGGTGATAATGTCATGTCGGCAGTAATGAACATGAGCGAATATACAATTTTTATAGGAAGTAATTACTCAGATATCAATGAAACATATGCTAAAGTGTATAATAATATTATCAGGAAAGATAAGAATGCGGCGATTGAAAGTACTAATATATCAGGAGAAGGCAGAAGTACGGTTGCCGGGACATTGAAAAGAGAAAATATAAGAATCAATATCATTGTATATATATTCTGTATTGTCAATTGTATGCTTATGTCAGAGTTCTGGATAATAGAAAGAAAAAAAGAATTTGCAATTAAGAGAACATATGGATACAGTCAGTTAAGGATAATTGGTGGAATAGCAAGAGACATCATTGCACTTGGAGGAACATCACTTATAATATACACGGCGTGCCATATAATTGCAGTGAATGTTTTAAGGATAAGACTATATACGATAAACTGGAATATGGGAGTAATTTTGTCAATAATCTTTATTAATGCAACATCTCTGATATTTACTATGATAGTTCCGGTTTACAGGATAATGAGACTGAATCCGGCTGTAATATTGGAGGATAAGGAATGATAAGATTAGAAAATATTACAAAGATATATAATGAAAAAGTAGATGATACGAAGGCTCTTGATGATGTAAGCCTTAAGATAGAGGACGGCGAGTTTGTATCTGTAATGGGAGCGTCGGGAAGTGGTAAAAGTACACTGCTTAAGATAATAGGTTGCATGGACAGCCCTACATCAGGGAAGTACTATCTTGATGATATTGAGGTGACAGCGGCAAGCCGTTCACAGATACATAAGCTGCGCAAGGAAAAGATAGGATATGTGTTCCAGCATTTTGCACTGATGGATTACTATACAGCATATGAAAACATAGAGCTTCCGCTGCTTGCAGCCAATGTAAAGCGAAAGGACAGGAAAAGGATTATATTAAAACAGATGGAACATCTTGGAATACTGTCAGAAAGAAATAAGCTGCCGGGAAAGATGTCCGGAGGACAGCAGCAGAGAGTTGCGATAGCAAGGGCATTAGTTACTAATGCGGATATTATACTTGCTGATGAACCGACAGGGGCACTTGATCAGAAGACAGGACGGGAGGTGCTGGAACTTCTTAAGGATATTAATAAGTCTGGAAAAACTGTTATTATAGTAACTCATGATGAGGGAATTGCTAAGGTGACAGACAGGATAATTACAATCAGTGATGGCCGGATTGTAAGTGATAATAAAAATAATTAGACACATTTTCAATATATTAGCTTTTTTGAAAAATAAAAATGTGCAGAATATGCCAAAATACTTTAAAAAAAAAAAATAAGCTATAATATATAAAAGTGAAAGAGGAGGCGTTGGGATGAATAAAAGGGTTAAAAACATAGCAATGATAGCACTAAGTATATCAACAATATTATGTGGATGTACTACGGCTAAGGATGTAGACAATCATGTTACGCAGGAGCAGACAATTAATTACACATATAATCATGATTCATATGAAAAATCTGTGAGCAACAGTGCAGCATTTACTGATAACGGATTCATTTTTTTGACAAATGGAATTCTGTATTTTTATGATATGACTGATAATGAAGCAGTTCCGATGTGTTCGGATATGACATGTGCACATAAGGATAATAAGTGCAAAGCATTTGCAGCAGATAAGATGGATTATGATCCATATGACTTAAATGGGGTATCAGTAAATTGTCTGGGCAATATGGTATGGTATAAGGATAATCATATTTATATGATAAAAAGGGATGAGTCCGGAGATTATCTTATGGAATATGATGAAAACTTTAATAATGAAAGTAAGGTGGCATGTCTGGCATCAGACGGAAAGATTGTGGGAATAGCATCTGCGAATACCTCAACGGTTGCTGCTATGCATGAGAATTACCTGTATTATTATTCTGTACAGCCAACGAATGCACAGAATCTTGTTGAGGATGATTACAATACTAAGGTGAGCTGTAACAGAATTGCAGTCAATGGTAATTCTAAAGTAGAAGAATTAGGCAGCTTTGTATTTCCGATAGATTATGAATCGTTTAATATGGCATGCAGTAAAGTATGTGTAGGAGATAAGTGTGTATATTACATAGCCGGTGGTGATACAAGATATGGTTCAAAGAATACTCCTGTGCAGTACAGAATCTACAGATATGACATTTATAACGGAAAATTTGAGGAAAAGCTTAACATTAATACAGATAATGCGACAGATATACTTGGCAGCCAGACAGGCATAATAAGTAAAGTGACCTCTATAACAGCTGATGATAATGATTCATTATATATTGTTACAGACAATAAAAGGATTATTAAAGTATCAGCTGATGGAAAAGCAGAGGAAATATATAGCAATCCGGAGGCATTAGAAATATCATCGTTAAGATATATTAATGGGAATATATATTTCTATGAGGCTTTACATAATGAAGGAAATATAAAGGCTGTAAATGCGGATAAACAGGTAGTGTGGACATGCAATTTTGATGGTGATGGTTCAAGTGATGGAACATTTTCCGGCATAGAAATTAAAGGTATTGATAACAATAATATCTATGTAGGAATGCAGCGAAATAATGCAAAAGGCTGGAAAAATGATAACATTGAAATTTTTGATAATAAAGTTGAACCATATGTGAATACATATTCTGTCTACGCTATAGATTTATCTGATAAAGACATGCAGGAAATTTCTGCCAGAACTATATATCAATGGAGTAAATAATAAAATGCCAGTCTTTCATGAAAACGGTAAGGCTGGCATTATGTAAATTGAGAGGGAACAGAGGCGTGCGAATGGAATTAGTTAAGATAATATCTTTAAAGAGAATTCTGACAGCAGTTCTCATAATTGTGCTTAATATAGCTTTATTCTGCATTATTAATAGCGGACAGTATTCATATAAAATATATGATAATATGCTGAAAGAATATAACAGGGAATTAAATGAGGGAAATATAAGTGATTATCATGGATATATAAGACAATATGAATCAGATAATTCTGATATGACAGATAATGAACAGTATATAGAAGCTAAAACGCTCTTTTCTGAAAAAGTGGAATTTGTCAGAAATTATAAGATTAATATAGAGAATAAGCTGGCGAATATAGACAGATATAAAAATAATGCCATGTATGCAAAATCAGGGGAAAGCTGGCTGGAATTAATAAAGACACAGAATGATTTGCAGAAGGCATATGATTATGATGTCGATTATAGTAGTGATGTATGGCTGAGAAGTATAACAGAATATAAATATATGGGATATTTTATCATTGTAATAATGCTTATATTTATCTATGGAATGCAGTCAGATTCGAAAAAAATGCAGTATATTGTAAAAAGTGCTCCTAATGGCAGGATGATATTAGAGCTGAAGCGTATAATTGTGTTGCTTATATTGTCTATTGCTGTAGTACTATTATCGTATACAGCGATTACAATGACTTCATTATTTGTATATAATGACTGGAGTTCAATAAATGGAATGTCAGGGTCGGATTCGGAAATTTATCTTGTTTCTATGGGGATGAGCAGAATAGGATTGGTTTTGACTGCTGCTTTTAAGACAGTGGCAGTTACATTTGCAATGTCGGTATTTTTATATGCTTTAATTAATTTATTTGATAATAAGAATATAGGTTTATCATTTTCTGTAATAATAGCTGGCATAGAATTTTTGCTTGCTAAATTGATTTCAGCAAAGAGCATATTCAGAAGTATTAAATATATAAATATCAGAAATCTTATAGATAATGCAATATGGTTTAAATACGAGAACTGGGGTTACAAATATTTTATAAGTGATATACAGGAGAGTACAGTATGGGTAGGTTTGATAATATTAGTATTATCAGCGATAACGATTTTTACATGTAGTCTCAAAAAGACACAGCGTAAGGCAGGAGTTGTCGAGAGACTTCTTGGAAAAATCAGCATACAGTTTAACAGGACATTTTCAAATTTTCCTGTTTTTATGAAGGAATTGTGGAAAATTCTGATAAAACGGCGGATGCTGATAGTGTATTGTCTTATGATTGTTATAGTCAGTAGTTATACATTTGCATATAAGCTCAAGTATAATATAGTTGAAAGTACGGTGTATACATTTTGCCAAAATAATAATGCTTTATCAGAAAGCGAATTATATAGTCTGGAGGAAGAACTCATACAGAAATCTCAATTAATGCAGGCAGAAAAAGATAATAATGCACAGATGGTAATACTTAATCATGAAATCAGTCTGGTTCATTATGTAAATGAAAAGCATGATGAAGGGGTAAATGTTTCTCTTATAAATCAATATGAATATAATAAATTATTTGATGAAAGACAGCTTGATAATAAGGAACTATTGATGTGCATATGTCTCATAATCGCATGCCTGCTTAATATAGGAGTGATTTCATTTGAAAAGGACGAAAATGTTCTTGCATTGGTAAGGACAGGAAGGAACAGAAAGAGGTGGATAATAAGGAAGCTTATTATTAATGCAGTGGTTAATACAGTAATGTGTGCAGGTGCATATTGTTACTATTATCATAATGTTACCAAAGTGTTAGATATTCAAAGGTATGATGTATTAATTCAAAGTATTCAGGCATTCGAAGATTATCCTTTTAACATATCTGTAAGAGGTTACATAATTGTTAATATAGTGACGGCTATATTAGGAATAAATATATTTGCATCAATTGCTACATATTTGTCGGCAAAAATTAATTACAGAGTGGGAGTGTTAGCGTGTCTGTCCATAAATGTTCTGTATTATATTTATAAAATAGGTGTTAATGTTCTGCATTATTATACATTTCCGGGAATTGTAACATATATTGATTTTTATGGTGGAATATCGGGTCTGCAAATATGCATAATAACCGGGGGTGTACTTGCTGGGGTGATTCTTAATTCAAAAGTTGTAAAACTTTTTTGATGTATATAAACAGGTTGAGTAAAGAAAAATGTGAGGAGGTTAGCGTGAAAAATCTTAGATTTTTCACACGCAAGATTTGTGCTTGCGCACAAACTTGAGATGCCTTGAAAAGCAGGCA
>CAVKBP010000034.1:0-17521 GCA_963654395.1 Ruminococcus sp. CAG:382 | reverse complement strand
AGCCATGCGAACGAGAGCAAAGCTTGCTTTGGCTCTCGTTCATATGGCGAGCGCCGGTAATGAGCAACGGAAAGACTTGGTTTACAAAAAATAGAGCGCTGCTAATGAGCAACAAAAGGACATGGAGGATTTATGAAACGAAGATTAAGAGCTTATAAAAAAACGGTAAGCATTGTTAATGAGAAAGCCATTGAGCTTTACAAGGGACTTGGAATCGGGAAGAAGGGTTTTCTTCTTGAGGGAACTGACAAGGAAAGTGGCCAGTATACTTTCATGGGGGTTGAACCTAATGAGATTATCCAGTCAGACAAGGACAGCCTTGTTATTACAAGAAAGGATGGCAGCAGGGAAGTAAGACAGGGTAATCCACTTGTGAAGCTTAAGGAGTATTTTGATGAATTCGAGATTGTAAAGGAGCCGGGCGAGCTTGATTTTATCGGTGGTCTTGTTGGAAGTCTCGGATATGATTATATAAGATATACAGAGGTGCTTCCGGATGATAATCCTGATGAAATAGGAATTGAGACTATACAGCTTATGCTTGCAGATAAATTTATTGCTATTAATCATACTGCTGAAACATTTACAGCGGTAGTGCTTGGCGAGGATTCTGATGAGGGTAAGACAAATGCTTTGAAGGAAGCAGAGGAGCTTATAAAGACTGCAAGAGAGGGCTGTGTGAAATATAAGGATGACAAGCCTGACATGACACTTGATGGAGTGATATTGAAAAAATCGGACACTCTTAAAGAGTATGGCGAAAAGGTTAATAAGATTAAGGATTATATTAAAGAGGGACATATATTCCAGACAGTGCTTTCACAAAGATGGACTGTTAAGACCGGACAGAGCGGCTTTAATCTGTATGAAAAGTTAAGAGAGCTTAATCCATCACCATATATGTATTACTTTAATTTCGGGGATTTTGAGATTATAGGCAGTTCACCGGAGATGATTGTCAAGCAGTCTGATAACCGCGTATATACCTGTCCTATTGCCGGAACAAGAAAAAGAGGCGCGACTAAGGAACAGGATATTGCCTTAGAGGAAGAGCTTCTTGCAGATGAGAAGGAGAGGGCAGAGCATGTAATGTTAGTTGACCTTGCCCGTAATGATATGGGAAGAATTAGTGAGATTGGAACTGTAAAGGTTGACCAGTTCATGAATGTACAGAGATATTCGCATGTCATGCATATTGTTTCACTTGTTGAGGGAAGAAAGAATGGAGAGTATCATCCGCTTGATCTTGTATCCTCATTTCTTCCTGCCGGAACATTAAGCGGCGCTCCTAAGATAAGAGCCATGGAGATTATAGATGAGCTTGAGACAGTAAGAAGAGGATTGTATGGCGGTGCTACAGGATATCTTGATTTTGGCGGCAACATGAATTTCTGCATTACAATCAGGACTATGATTAAAAAGGGCGACAAGGTATATCTTCAGGCTGGTGCCGGAATTGTTGCTGATTCAAAGCCGGAGCTGGAATATCAGGAATGCTGTAATAAAGTAATGGCGCTTGCCAAGACACTTGTTAAGGAGGAACATTTATGATTCTGCTGATTGATAACTATGATTCATTTACATACAACCTGTATCAGTTCATTGGAATATTTAACAGTGATATCAAGGTTGTAAGAAACGATAAGATAACAATTGAGGAGATTGAGGCACTTAACCCGGAATCAATTGTTGTATCACCTGGACCTAAGAGTCCTAAGGAGGCTGGAATATGTGTTGATGTGATTAAGCATTTTACAGGAAAGAAGCCGATACTTGGCATATGCTTAGGACACCAGTGCATAGGCGAAGCATTTGGAGCAACTGTTTCATATGCGAAGAGCATAATGCATGGAAAGCAGTCAGAGATATATCATGACGGCACAGGAATATTTACAGGACTTGAATCACCTGTAAAGGTTGCAAGATATCACTCACTGGCTATAATTGAAGAGACTATGCCGGAGGACTTAAAGGTTATTGCAAAGACTGCGGATGGAGAGATTATGGCGGTAAGGCATAAGGATTATCCGGTGGTCGGACTGCAGTTTCATCCGGAGTCGATATATACAGAGCATGGCAAGAGAATGATAGAGAATTTCGTCAACGGGGTGGTTTAATGATATTAGATGTTATTGTACAGGATAAGTTAAAAAGGCTTCCGGAGCATAAGGCAAGAATAAGTGAAGAAGAGATGATTAAGCTTGCTAAGGAGAGCAGAAGGACACCAATAAGCTTTTATAATGCGCTTGCAAAGGATGGGCTTTCGATTATAAGTGAATTCAAGAAGGCATCTCCAAGCCACGGAAAAATGGATAATAAGATTTCGCTGGAAGAGAGAATAGAGCAGTATGGAAAGAGCGCTGATGCAATTTCATGCCTTACTGAGGAAGACCATTTTAATGGAAGCGTAGATTATCTTAAGCAGATAAGACAGATGACAGACCTTCCGATTATCAGAAAGGATTTTATAATTGATCCGTATCAGGTGTATGAAGCCAAAGTCATAGGAGCAGATGCAATTCTTCTTATAGCAGCTATCCTTGATGATGGGAAGTTCAAGGAATTATATGACCTTGCATACAGCTTAGGACTTGATGTCTTATGTGAGGTTCATGATGAAGAGGAAATGCAGAGGATGTTAGACCTTGATGTTAAGATTATAGGAATTAACAACCGTAATCTTAAGATATTTGAGGTAAATCTTGAAACTACAAGAAGGCTTGCCGGCATGGTGACACCTGATATGAGAAATGCAGGTAAAATCCTTGTATCAGAAAGCGGAGTTGCAGGTACGGATGATATAAATGTGCTGGCAAAAAGTGGAGCAGATGCGCTTCTTATAGGAACTGTCCTTATGGAAGCACCTGAGCCTGAAAAACTGATATCAGAATTCAAAGAGGTATATAATGCAGGGAAATAATGCACAGGCAGAGGTCAAGATATGCGGGCTTACAAGTGAGGCTGATGTGAAACTCTTAGAAAAATATGGCGCTGGTTATGCAGGTATGGTACTATATTATCCGAAAAGCAGACGCAATATTGATATCACACTGGCAGAGACATTAGTTACAGGATTGAAAAAATCGGACATTAAGACTGTCGCGGTTGTTGTGTCACCAGATATTTCACAGCTTGAAGCTATACAGGCTGCAGGCTTTGATTATATACAGATTCATGGTGAATTAAGTGAGGCTGTATATGACAGATGTGAGATTGGCATCATAAGAGCTGTTAATATAAATAAGCAGACAGAGGATGACATACTTTTAGAGACTAAACGATGGCGCAGCTTAGACAAAGTAAAGGGGCTGCTTTTTGATGCAGGAGTTCCGGGAAGTGGTAAAACATTTGACTGGAACAGCCTTAAAAATATTGAACGCGGTAACAAAAGGCTCTTCCTTGCAGGCGGACTTACACCGGATAATGTAAGACAGGCCATAGATATTGTTAAGCCGGATGTTGTCGATATCAGCTCAGGTGTTGAGTATGATGATGTATCTGTTAAAGGAAAAGATGAGAATAAGGTTAAAGCATTTATACAGAATGCAAAATTATAAGAAAAAGAGGTAATGAGAAAATGGCAGAAAGCAAGTATTATGGACAGTTCGGAGGACAGTATGTATCAGAATCACTTATGAATACGCTCTCAGAACTTGAAAAAGCATTTGACGAGGCAATTAAGGATCCGCAGTTTATCAAGGATTATATGTATTATCTTAAGGAGTATGTTGGAAGAGAGACTCCACTTTATTATGCTGAAAGATTAAGTGAAAAATATGGTGCCAATATATATCTTAAGAGAGAGGATCTTAACCATACCGGTGCACATAAGATTAATAATGTTATCGGTCAGATTCTTCTTGCCAAGAGAATGGGAAAGACTAAGGTTATTGCAGAGACAGGTGCAGGACAGCATGGTGTTGCAACGGCTACAGGTGCAGCTCTTTTTAATATGGAGTGTACAGTTTTCATGGGCGCTGAGGATATTGAAAGACAGAAGCTTAATGTGTTCAGGATGGAAATGCTTGGTGCAAAGGTACAGTCTGTTACAACAGGAAGCTCAACCTTAAAGGATGCAACTAATGAGGCGATAAGAACCTGGGCTGAGAAGGCAGAGGATACCTTCTACATAATCGGTTCTGCCGTAGGACCACATCCATATCCTAAGATGGTTAAGGAATTCCAGAGAATTATAAGCACAGAGGCAAGAAGACAGATTCTTGAAAAGACTGGAAAGCTTCCGGATGCAGTTGTTGCATGTGTTGGCGGCGGCTCTAATTCAATCGGAATGTTTGCGGACTTTATCGATGATAAGGATGTTGACTTAGTTGGTGTTGAGGCAGGCGGACTTGGAATTGAGACAGGAAAGCATGCGTCAGCTATGGCACTCGGACAGGTCGGTGTACTTCATGGAATGAAGACTTACCTTTTACAGGATGAAATCGGTAACATACAGCTTGCACATTCGATTTCAGCAGGACTTGACTATCCGGGTGTAGGACCGGAGCATGCTTACTTAAGAGATTCAGGAAGGGCAGAATATGTTTCAGTAACAGATAAGGAATGTATGGACGCACTTATGGAGCTTTGTAAGATAGAGGGAATTATTCCGGCTATTGAAAGTGCGCACGCTCTTGCACATGTATTTAAGATGGCACAGGGCGGATATAAGGGAAAGACAATTATTATGTGCCTTTCAGGACGCGGTGACAAGGATGTTAATACAGTTCAGAAATATCTTAACGGAGAGGAGACTAACAAGTAATGAATAGGATAGAAGAAAAACTCGCAGCACTTAAGGAAGAGGGAAAGAAAGCATTTATTACATATACAACAGCAGGACTTCCGGATTATGATACAACTAAAAAGCTTATGCTCGCACAGGAAAGAGCTGGAATTGATATTATGGAGATTGGTGTTCCATTCTCTGATCCTATTGCAGATGGTCCGGTAATCCAGGATGCTTCCTACAAGGCAATCCAGAATGGTGCCTCACTTGAGGGCACATTTACAATGATGGGAGAAGTCAGGAAAGCAGGTCTTGGCAGTCCGGTTGTATTCATGCTTTACTACAATACTGTATATCATTATGGCGTTGAGAATTTTGTGGACAAATGTATTGAGAATGGAGTGGACGGACTTATCATACCTGACCTTCCTTTCGAGGAGCAGGGCGAGATTAAGGAAGCTCTTGCAAAAAATGAAAATTCACCAATTCTTATACAGCTTGTTTCTCCAGTATCTAAGGGCAGAATTCCTATGCTTTTAGAGAATGCGAGAGGCTTTGTATATTGTGTATCACAGATGGGTGTTACAGGTAAGGGAGCTAACTTCCACTCACAGATAAGAGAGTATCTTACAGAGGTAAAGAAAGAGGCTAAGATTCCAGTAATGATGGGCTTCGGAATAAGGACAGCAGCAGATGTTGCACCACTTGAAGATATCATTGACGGCGCGATTGTCGGTTCACATTTCATTAAGCTTCTTGAGCAGAATAATTATTCTGAAGAGGCAGCAGAGGAATATGTTTCAACATTTAAGAAGGAGCTTAATGATGTCCATTAGGACAAACAATGTCTGTCTGACCGTTGAATGACAATATATTATCAATTAAATTTATGTTAGCAGATGTTGACTTATACTTACTATTAGGGTATATTTAGCAAAGTAACTGAAAATTAACGAAAGTAAGGTGTAATTTGTAATGACTGAAACAATCAACGTTGCTAACATTGATAAAGTACATAAGAATCCGATTGCTGAGCTTGTCCAGACTGCATGTCAGTTTGAAAGCCACATTGATATTTCATCAGATGGCAAGAATATTAATGCCAAGAGCCTGATGGGAATTATGGCTTTTGGATTAAGAGACGGCATGGCTGTTACTATATCTGCTGAAGGCAACGACGCAGACAAAGCTGTTGAAGCAATTAAAAAATTTCTTATTGGTGAGTAGTATTAAAGGAGGATGGAAACATGAAGAAACAGAATAACATCGTATTCGGAGAGGCTGTAAAGGCAGCAGAAGCAAAGGCATCAGAGGCTAAGGAAGCTGTTAAGAAGACAACTAAGGCTGCAGCTAAGACTGCAACAGAAAAGACTGAAACTGCTAGGAAGGCAGTAGCAGCAACAGCAGTTAAAGCAGAAGCTAAATTAGAAGAGGCTAAAACTAAGGCTAAGGAAGAAGAAGCTAAAATCAAGGCTGAAGCTAAAGCAGAAGAGACTAAGATAAAAGCAGAGGCAAAGGCAGAAGAGGCTAAGGTTAAGGCTGAGGCTGAAAGCAAGGCAGAGGAAGCTAAGGAAGCTGTTAAGGAAGTTGTTAAAGAAGCAGAAAAGACTACAGCTAAGAAAGCATCTGCAGTTAAGACAACTGCTAAAAAGGTAACAAAGGCTGCTGAAAAGAAGGTAGCAGCTAAGAGTGCCAAGAAAGAGGTTAAGACTGAAACATTTATCCAGTACAACGGAAAGCAGACAGATATGGATGCTTTATTAAAGAGAGTTGAGGCTGACCTTAAGGCACAGAAAGTAGCAGCTAAGGATATCAAGTTATACATAAAGCCACAGGATGGCGCATGCTACTATGTTGCTGATGGCAAGGTTGCCGGAAGAGTAGATTTGTTTTAGTTCTGGACAGTTATTAGAATATTTGGAGTTACTATCAGACCGCTGTTTTGATGTTTTGTCATCAGGACAGCGGTTTTTGTTTGAAAAAATTTTTGAAATGTAATATAATAATAAACAATTGATACGGATTTAACGAAGAATTTGGAAGGAAGTACAGAAAGCATGTTTGAGATTGGTGAAAAGGTAGTATACGGAGTTGTCGGAGTGTGCGAGGTTGAAAAGATTGATACACCGCCTATTAAGGGGATATCAGGAGATTATTATTTCCTGCAGCCAGTATATGACAGCAAGGGAATTATATATTCACCTGTTGACAGCAATAAGGTTATGATAAGAAATATTATGACTGTTCAGGAGTGTGACAAGCTGAAGGAAAGAGCCAGAAACTGTAAGAAAGATTCAGCGTTTTCAGAGAAGATTACTCCTATGCAGTATGATGAATATATTAAATCACAGGACGCTTTAAAGCTTATGCATCTTATTCGTGCATTGTATGTTATCAAGAATGAAAGAGCTAAGGATTTAAGAAAGATGAAGTCAGCGGACAGCAGAATGCTGCTTGCTGCAAGAAAGCTTTTATATGGTGAGTTTGCAGCCGTATATAACAAGAGCGTTGATGAGATTTCAGAAGAGATGGATGCGCTTTTATCAGTAGATTAATGTAATTATAGAATAGGATTATAGATGGAATTGTACATATGAAGGATTTAACTAAGGGAAGCATAACAAAGCTGATATTCTGGTTTGCACTGCCTGTATTTATCGGCTCGCTACTGCAGATGACCTATAATCTTGTTGATACTAAGATTATAGGCTTTGTGTTAGGAGAAAGCTCACTGGCGGCGGTAGGCTCTACCAATTCAGTGAATACCCTTATTATAGGCTTTTTACAGGGACTTACGAATGGGTTCGCGGTTATTGCTGCACAGTTCTTTGGCGCAGGTGATACTGCCAATTTTAAAAGAACTGTAGCAGGTTCATTCAAATACGGAATTATGATATCAGCAGGTCTTACAGTGGTTGTGCTGATATTTTTACGCCCTCTTCTTAAAGTTCTTAATACACCAGAGAATTTATTAAAGGAAGCCTATGATTATATATTTATAATATTTGCAGGCATGACAATTCTTATGCTCTACAATGTCTGTGCAGCGCTGTTAAGGTCGATAGGAGATTCCTTCACGCCGCTTATATTTTTAGGAATATCAGTAGTGCTTAACATTGGAGGAGATTTGTTTTTTCTTAAGGTCATTCCGATGGGAGTAAGAGGTGCTGCAGTTGCGACTGTGCTGTCACAGCTTATAGCTCTTATTGCATGTCTTGTGTATTCGCTTAAAAGATACGATATACTCTGGATTGGAAGAAAAGACTTTAAGATTGACGCGGGTCTGTGTGGAAAGCTTATGTCCACAGGCTGTTCTATGGGTTTTATGAGCAGCCTTGTATCAATTGGTTCTGTGACCCTGCAGAGTGCAATCAATTCATTTGGACAGGACATAATACTTGCCCATACGACGGCGAGAAGACTCTCTGAGCTTTTTATGATGATGTTCGGTGTGCTTGGAACTACTATGGCAACCTTCTGCGGGCAGAATCTTGGAGCAGGGAAATACGAAAGAATCAGGAAAGGCATATTAACTTCTATTTTCATGGGATGGGTATGGTGTGTGTTATGTATAATCACATCATATACAGTTGTGCCCGCATTTGTTAAAATGCTTATCAGTTCAGATAACAGAAAGGTAATAAATACAGCAACACTGTATTTAAGGGTTGATTCGCTGCTTTACTTTGTGACGGCGATGATAACTATTATAAGAAATTCACTGCAGGGAATAGGTGACAGACTTACTCCTATTATATCAAGTGGAATAGAGCTTGTTGGAAAGGTTGTCATAACATTTACACTTGTTCCATTCATGGGGTACTGGGGTGTTATCGTTTCGGAGCCTATAGTATGGGTTCTGATGGTTATTCCACTTATTGTGCAGCTGATAAAAAATCCGGCATTTGCCAGAGGAAAATAATGGAGGATGGTTATGGCAAAGAAAACTAAGAATGTAGAGTTTAAGAATCCACATCCGGAGCTTCCGGTAAGGGAATCAATTCTTAAGCTTGGAAAGATGGTGACGGACAGAGCACCAATTAAGCTAGGCTTGGAGAAGCTTACAGCAGATGATCCTGAATACTGGGGACTTGCTGC
This sequence comes from Ruminococcus sp. CAG:382, assembly GCA_963654395.1. Lineage (GTDB taxonomy): Bacteria > Bacillota > Clostridia > Lachnospirales > Lachnospiraceae > Lachnospira. The sequence goes on along the minus strand of CAVKBP010000034.1, from coordinate 8,694 downwards.
GATATGTACAGATGAGATGGCAGAGGTTGCCTTAAAGATGGGTGTGCGTAAACCGAAGACTTTACCTGAGATTGCTAAGATAACAGGTATTGAGGAAGGGCATCTTGAGGAGCTTCTTGAAAAGATGGCTTTCAATGGAATTCTGGAGTATAACTGGGAAAATCCACAGCATGAGAAGCAGTATGTACTTCCTATGTTTGTACCGGGAAGCGCTGAATTTGCTAATATGAACAGTGAGGTACTGGAAGAGCATCCGGAGATGGGTAGATTCTTCGAGAGAATGAGCCGTATTCCGCTGGAGGGACTTACTCATATGGTTCCACCGGGAGGAGCAGGTGTCGGTATGCATGTTATTCCTGTACAGAAGGAAGTTGACATGTGTAACGAGGCTATTTCACTGGAGAAGATTTCCTACTGGCTTGATAAATACGAGGGCAAATATGCGGCAAGCCCATGTTCATGCCGTAAATCAAGAAAAACATTTGACGAGGGCTGTGCAGATGATCCGGCTGACTGGTGTATAGCAGTTGGAGACATGGCTGACTATGTTGTTGAGACTGGCAAGGGTGGAAGATATATCACTAAAGAGGAAGCACTTGAAATATTTAAGAAGGCTGAAGATAACGGATTTGTCCACCAGATTACTAATATAGACGGTGAGGATAAGATATTTGCTATATGTAACTGTAATGTCAATGTCTGTTATGCGTTAAGGACATCACAGTTATTTAATACACCGAATATGTCGCGTTCAGCATATGTTGCACATGTTAATAAGCAGAATTGTGTGGCTTGTGGACGCTGTGTGGAGTATTGTCCGGCAGGAGCACTGTCACTTGGACAGAAGCTCTGCAGAAAGGATGGAAGTGAGGTAACATATCCTAAGATGCCGCTTCCATCTGAGCAGAAGTGGGGCAGACACATGTGGACAGAGGATTACAGGGATAAGAACAGGATTAATACACATGAGTCAGGTACTGCACCTTGTAAGACAGCCTGTCCGGCGCATATTGCTGTACAGGGCTATATAAAGATGGCTGCACAGGGAAGATATAAGGATGCACTAGCACTTATCAAGAAGAATAATCCGCTTCCTGCAATCTGTGGATATGTCTGTAACAGACGCTGCGAGGATGCATGTACAAGAGGAACAATTGACGAATCAATTGCAATTGATGAGGTAAAGAAATATATTGCCATGCTGGATATTAATTCAGAGACAAGATATGTTCCTGAGAAGGTTGTTCCGGCAACCAAGGGATATTTTGATGAGAAGGTTGCTATTATAGGAGCAGGTCCGGCAGGTATCTCATGTGCATATTATCTTGCAGAGAAGGGCTATACTAATGTAACTGTATTTGATAAAAATAAAGTGCCTGGTGGTATGGTAGTATATGGTATTCCATCCTTCGTTATGGAAAAGAATATTGTACAGGCAGAGATAGATGTTTTAAGAGAAATGGGCGTAGAAATCAAATGTGGTGTTGAGGTTGGAAAAGACATTACTATTGACGAACTCCGTAAGCAGGGTTATAAAGCATTTTATGTTGCAGTAGGATGTCAGGGCGGACGAAAGACTGGCGTTCCGGGAGAAGATGCCAAGGGTGTCATGACTGGCGTAGAGCTTCTTCACCTCACAACAGATGATGAAAGCTATAAGCTTTCAGGTGATACAGTAGTTATTGGCGGTGGAAATGTTGCTATTGATGTATCAAGAACAGCCATAAGATGCGGTTCACCTAAGGTATCACAGGTTTCACTTGAGACAAGAGACATTATGCCGGCACTTCCGGAGGAAATAGAAACAGCAGAAGCTGAAGGAATTAATATAATCGGCGGCTGGGGACCTAAGGAAATCCTTACAGAGGATGGAAAGGTTACAGGCATAGTATTTAAGAAATGTATTTCTGTAAAGGATGCTGATGGCAGATTTAATCCACAGTATGATGAGAACGACACTATGACAATCGAATGTAGCAATGTAGTCATGTCAGTAGGACAGGCTATAGAATGGGGCAGTCTTCTTGAGGGTACTAAGGTTGAGTTCTGGCATGGCAATTATCCTGTAGCAGATAAGATTACATATCAGACAGCAGAGCCGGATATTTTCGTCGGTGGTGATGTATATACCGGACCTAAGTTCGCTATTGATGCTATTGCGGCAGGTAAGCAGGGCGCTATATCTATCCACAGATATGTACAGCCACACAGCTCGCTCACTATAGGAAGAGATCCTAACTATTATGTTGAGCTTGATAAGGATGATTACAGCGTTGAGAAGTACGATAACACAGGTCGTCAGCGTCCGGCTAAGAAGACAGATGTAGATAAGCTTTCCTTCAGAAGTGATGTGGGCATGTTTACTGAAGAGCAGGTTAAGAAGGAAACAGCAAGATGCTTAGGCTGTGGAGCAACTATAGTAGATGCTAACCAGTGTGTCGGCTGTGGTATATGTACAACTAAGTGTGAATTTGATGCCATACATTTACAGAGAGACCTGCCTGAGTGCAGCACTATGAGAAAGAGCGAGGACAAGCTTAAGTACATACTTCCATATGGAGTAAAGCAGGCTGTTAAGATTAAATTTACTAAGAAAAAGGATAAGTAATTATGCATGAGCTGGGTGTTGTATTTCACATAATAGATGACCTTAAGGCTGTTGCCAAAGAAAATGCTGTGACGAGTATATCTAAGGTTACAATTGAGCTTGGAGAGGTTTCAGGTGTCGTTGAGGAATATCTTACAGACTGCTGGAAATGGGCATGCCGAAAGGAAGAGCTTGTTAAGGAGTGCGAGATGCAGATAGAGACGATTCCGGGAATAACCTACTGTGAGGACTGCAGGGAAACCTATGAGACTGTGAAATACGCAAAGATCTGTCCTAATTGTGGAAGTAAACACACTTATCTTATTCAGGGTAATGAATTTAATATTAAGCAGATAGAAGTTCCTGAACAAAGTTCATAAATAAAATGCTTGCATTTTTTTCTGTCAGATATTAATTTAGTATATGCAATGCTGAAAAAGGAGATTAATAATGAGCAAGGAATTGGAAAAGAATTATAATCCGTCCGAAATCGAAGACAGATTATATCATAAGTGGCTGGAGAAAAAGTATTTTCACGCAGAAGTAAACAGGGATAAGAAACCATTTACTATTGTTATGCCACCACCTAATATCACAGGTAAGCTGCATATGGGACATGCACTTGATAACACTATGCAGGATATTATTATAAGATTCAAGAGAATGCAGGGATATGAAGCACTCTGGATTCCGGGAACTGACCATGCTTCAATATCTACAGAGGTTAAGGTTACTAATGCTCTTAAGGAAGAGGGAATTGACAAGCATGAGCTTGGAAGAGAGGGCTTCTTAAAGAGAACATGGGAATGGAAAAAAGAATACGGTGGAACTATCACAAGCCAGTTAAAGAAGATTGGTTCTTCGTGTGACTGGGACAGAGAGAGATTTACCATGGATGAGGGCTGTTCTAAGGCAGTTCAGGAAGTATTTATTAAGCTTTACGAGAAAGGACTTATATACAAGGGCTCAAGAATCGTAAACTGGTGTCCGGTATGTAACACTTCTATATCTGATGCAGAGGTTGAGCATGAGGAGCAGGCAGGACATTTCTGGCATATCAACTACCCTGTAGCTGGTGAGCCGGGAAGATTCGTTGAGATTGCTACAACAAGACCGGAGACACTGCTTGGAGATTCAGCCTTGGCTGTTAATCCTGATGACGAAAGATATACTGACCTTGTAGGAAAGGAAGTTGAGCTGCCACTTACAGACAGAACAATACCTATTATTGCAGATTCTTATGTTGATAAGGAATTTGGTACAGGTGTAGTTAAGATTACTCCTGCACATGATCCTAACGATTTTGAGGTTGGTAAGAGACATAATCTGCCAGAGATTAACATTTTAAATGACGATGCTACAATTAATAACCTTGGCGGCAAATATGCCGGTATGGACAGATATGAAGCAAGAAAGGCTATGGTTGCAGACCTTGATGCACTTGGACTTTTAGTAAGAGTTGAAGACCATACACATAATGTCGGTACACATGACAGATGTAAGACTACTGTTGAGCCAATGATTAAGCAGCAGTGGTTCGTTAAGATGGACGAGCTTATTAAGCCGGCTGTTGAGGGTGTTAAGAATGGTGATATCGAGCTTATCCCGGCTTCTATGGATAAGACCTATTATAACTGGACAGATAATATCAGAGACTGGTGTATTTCAAGACAGCTCTGGTGGGGACACAGAATACCTGCATATTACTGTAAGGACTGTGGTGAGATGACAGTTTCAGGAGAGGCTGTATGCACATGCCCTAAGTGCGGAAGCGCTAATGTAGAGCAGGATCCTGATACACTGGATACATGGTTCTCATCAGCATTATGGCCATTCTCAACACTTGGCTGGCCGGATAAGACACCTGAGCTTGATTATTTCTATCCTACAGATGTCCTCGTAACAGGATATGATATTATATTCTTCTGGGTAATCAGAATGATATTCTCAGGATATGAGCATATGGGTAAGAAGCCATTTGGCAAGGTATTATTCCATGGTCTTGTAAGAGATGACCAGGGAAGAAAGATGAGCAAGTCATTAGGAAATGGTATTGATCCGCTTGAGGTTATCGATAAATACGGTGCAGACGCATTAAGATATACTCTTATCACTGGAAATGCTCCTGGTAATGATATGCGTTTCTACTGGTCAAGAGTTGAGGCAAGCCGTAACTTTGCCAATAAGGTATGGAATGCTTCAAGATTCATTATGATGAATGATCCTGACAATAAGATTAAGGCTACTGATGAAAGACCAGCTAACTTAACAGACGCTGATAAGTGGATTCTTTCTAAGATGAATGGACTTATCAAAGAGGTTACTGATAACATGGAGAAGTATGAGCTGGGTATTGCTGTTGCCAAGTTAAATGACTTTATCTGGGAAGAGTTCTGTGACTGGTATATCGAGATGGTTAAGCCTAGACTTTACAATGATGCAGATGATACCAGGAGTGCGGCAATCTGGACATTAAAGACAGTTCTTATTGATGCCCTTAAGCTGCTTCATCCATATATGCCATTTATCACAGAGGAAATCTTCTGTAATATTCAGGATGAAGAGGAATCAATTATGATTTCTTCTTGGCCGGTATATGACGAAGTTAATAATTTTGCAGCAGAGGAAAAGGCTATTGAGACAATCAAGGAAGCAGTCCGCAATATAAGAAATCTTCGTGCAGACATGAATGTTGCACCAAGCCGCAAGGCATTAGTATATGTTGTTTCAGCAAGTGATGAGGTTAAGAATATATTTAACAATTCACTTGGCTTCTTCGGAACACTCGCATATGCAAGTGATGTAAAGGTTCAGTCTGACAAGGCTGGAATTCCGGATGATGCAGTTTCAACTGTTATACCAGATGCTGTTATCTATATTCCTTTTGCTGAGCTTGTTGATATCGACAAGGAAATCGAGAGACTTAAGAAAGAGGAAGGCAGATTACAGGGCGAAATCAAGAGATGTAACGGAATGCTTAACAATGAGAAATTCACATCAAAAGCACCTCAGGCAAAGATTGACGAGGAAAAGGCTAAGCTGGTAAAATATACACAGATGCTCGAACAGGTAACTGAGCGTCTTGCAACACTTTCTAAGTGATTTTTCACACACAGGAATGGAGGAGTAGTGTGAAAAATCAGATTGATATCTGATTTTTCGCACGGCTATTTGTGACGCAGGCATCACAAATAGCTTTTATCGCAGAGCCAAATCTGACATTTGGCTCGCGATTCCTCCGGCACTTTGTGCCTGCGGAATGGAGGAGTATTATGGCAGAAGTAATGAAAGCAATTCCTTTTACACAGTTTTCTATGGAGATGAGAAGCGGTAAAATTATTGATATTGATGATGGTTTCACAGAGCTTCTTGGATATTCAGAGGATGATTTTGAGGCAGGAATTGTATTTAAACAGTTCGTACCCAGCGTTGAGTATGAGGAAGTAATTACAGAGTTAAGAGAGAAGTTCATAGATAAGAGATATGTAAGCTACATCCAGGAGTTCGTTGCTAAGGATGGCAAGACTCTTAAGGTTGTTGCATTCTACAAGATTGAGAACAAGCTCTTGGCTGGACACAGAGTAATTAAGGTAAGTGCAGCCGTAATTGAATAGGCACATTTAAAGTATAATAAAGCCTCCACCGGTTCATACTAGTACAGTTATTTGAGAAAAACTGTACTAGAATTATGAATGGTGGAGGTTTTTATGTCGCGGGATGAATTGAAGAAAAAAGTGGCAGCCAGACTGCTGGCGGCAATTGTTATCATAAGCATGATTATGTCTTTGACAGGGTGTAATGAGCTAAAGGAGCAGGAAAGCGGTGCTGCACTTGTGTATGGAAATAGTGTGAAAAATCAGATTGATATCTGATTTTTCACACGCAAGATTTGTGCTTGCACACAAACTTGGGATGCTCAAAAAAGCGGGCAGGAATGGAGATTATTATGGACAATTACAGTAATTTTTTAGAAAAATGACTTTTTTGTGACCATTGTTGTAAATGTATATCTGGTCTGATATAATTCCAGTACATCGAAAATCATTCTGCGGCAATATAGCAGACAGTTAATTTTCGCTGTACTAAAGAACAGATATTGAAAGTGAGGGCAATTTGAAGGACGGATATATAAGGGCAGCAGCCATGACTCCGGGGATTAAGGTGGCTGACTGTGAGTATAATATAGAGAACATTAAGGCTCTTATGAGTGAGGCTTATAAGAAGGATGCTGCGATAGCTGTTTTTCCGGAGATGTGCATAACAGGCTATACCTGCAATGATTTATTCCTGCATGACAGGCTGCTTAATGCAGCACTTGAGGGGCTTACCGCAATTAAGCATTATTCAGAAAATGTAAAAGGAATGATAAGCTTTGTAGGACTTCCATACGAGATGAACGGCAAGCTTTACAATGTTGTCGCAGGTGTTATGAATGGACAGATACTTGGCATGGTTCCGAAAATGTATCTTCCTAATTATGGAGAATTCTATGAAAGACGACAGTTCACACCGGGCTTTGAAAGGTGCGTATATGTAAATGTAGATGGAGAGGAAGTCCCTTTTGGAAGTGAATTATTATTTACATTTGACAATAACAGTAAGGTTAAGATTGGCGTAGAGATATGCGAGGATTTGTGGACACCACAGCCGCCAAGCATAAAGCATGCGATGAATGGTGCGACTATTATTGTCAATGCATCTGCAAGCAATGAGACTATCGGCAAGGATACCTACAGAAGGCAGCTTGTTTCAGGACAGTCAGCAAGACTTGTATGCGGATATGTGTATTCAAGTGCAGGCGGAGGAGAGTCTACACAGGATATCGTGTTCTCGGCACATAATCTTATATGTGAGAATGGTACGGTTCTTGCAGAGGCACATAAGTTTGCAGATGAGTCGGTGTATGCTGATATAGATGTCCAGAGAATATGCTCTGAGCGAAGAAGAATGACAACCTATGCAGTTGATGAGAACAGCTCATATACAGAAGTTCAGACTCAGGGGCTTATCGATAAGGAGCTAGAGCTTATAAGATATTTTGACAAAGCACCTTTTGTGCCTTCTGATAAAAAAGAAAGAGATTCAAGGTGCGAGGAGATTCTTAATATCCAGTCTTACGGACTTAAGAAGAGGCTTGAGCATACTAATTGTAAAAATGCAGTAATCGGAATATCAGGCGGACTGGATTCGACACTGGCACTGCTTGTAACTGTAAGGGCATTTGACCTGTGCGGCTTTGACAGAAGCGGAATACACTGCATAACAATGCCATGCTTTGGTACAACAGACAGAACATATAATAATGCTGTTAAACTAACTAAGCAGCTTGGCTGTTCGCTCAGGGAAATCAATATCATGAAGGCTGTAAGACAGCATTTTGAAGATATCGGACATGACGAGAATAATCATAATGTGACTTATGAAAATGGTCAGGCAAGAGAGAGAACACAGATACTTATGGATATTGCCAACCAGACTAACGGAATGGTAATAGGAACGGGTGATATGTCAGAGCTTGCACTTGGCTGGGCAACCTATAATGGCGACCATATGTCTATGTATGGAGTTAATGCATCAGTTCCTAAGACACTGGTAAGGCATCTGGTGCAGTTCTATGCAGATACATGCGGAAGTGAAGAGCTGTCAGCGGTACTTAAGGATGTGCTTGATACTCCGGTAAGTCCGGAGCTTCTTCCGCCTAAGGAGGATGGAACTATTGCACAGAAGACAGAAGACCTTGTAGGTCCTTATGAGCTGCATGATTTCTTTATGTACCATATGTTAAGATTTGGTGCAGAGCCGGTGAAGATATTCAGAATGGCAAAGTACGCATTTGCAGGAGAATATGATGATAAGACTATCTATAAGTGGTTAAGGACATTTACATGGAGATTCTTTGCACAGCAGTTCAAGCGTTCATGCCTGCCTGACGGACCTAAGGTCGGCTCAGTTGCGGTATCGCCAAGAGGTGACTTGAGAATGCCGAGTGATGCATGCTCACATGAATGGATTAAACAGTTAGACAGAATTAAAGAAATGAATGGATATGAATGAGGATAGTGTGAAAAATCAGATTGATATCTGATTTTTCACACGGCTATTTGTGA
>CAVKBP010000033.1:0-17538 GCA_963654395.1 Ruminococcus sp. CAG:382 | reverse complement strand
AATAGTCAATTTACATACACCCATCTGTAATGTCTGTCCATTACATCTTGTGTATTTAATAATATGCGGTGCTATTCCTTCTGATAAATCCTTGTTATTCTTATGATTATCATTTCTTTCTTTAGCAACTGTCTTCATTAATACCTCGTGAACATTTCTCACGCCAGCTTTTTTATCGTATAACGGATACATTACTGTTTTAGAAGCAAATCCACTTCCACCACCAAGAATCACATAATCCTTCTGTAGCTTTTCAGCATTCTTAAATGCACTGACAAAGCATTTGTTATAACAATCGGCGAAATCACTTACAGCAGCATATATATCAGCCGGATTAAGCTTACATAAGGTTTCGTCTATTGTAATTGTAAATTTAATCAATGTTCCAGGTTTGATACATTCTCTCATCGTATTAATTTTATGTTCATCACCGTTAACATGTCCTTCTAATTTACCACACAGAATCATGTCGTCAGTACTGATTGACTCACTGTCGCTTACAATAATGCCTGCCATATAATCATTAACAGCATCCTGTTTTTTCTTACTTCTATCCAGTTCATTAAATCCTATAGTCTCTATAGTCTTTATATCACGATTTAAGTAACGGTTTCTCCTTTCGTATTTTCCTATATTATATGACATATCCCTGCCTGCTTGCAAATATTTATCAGTATTATTAATTATGTCAGATGATAATAATATTGTCCGCAGCATTCCTTTTATGGAACTTCCGGGAATATAAGGCAGACCATATGGATCTTTAACATGTTCTGATATCTGCATATCATTACTATCAATCTGAATTGCGTCTCCACAATCAATAGTATATTTCACGCAGTCCTGAATATCTGATATCTTTACATGGTTTCTTTCCAGCCAGTCTTGTAATTTAATATCATTTCTATCGTTTCTTCTTTTACTGATGTACATAAGATATTGCTCATACTTTTCAGCGAGACCTTTGCTTTTCAAGAATATATACATTTTCTCCAAGTCAATCATTTCCATATGTCTCTTATCAGAAAATACATAGGACTTTTTGCTTAAGGTTCTTCCGCTTCCCACATGTACAGGACCAATCACTTCTAATGTAACTTCATACTGTTTAATTGGATTATTCATACTCTACTTCACCCCCATAAAGACTGGTCTGGCATATCTATACACTGCATGGCTTTCACCTTCTGCAACATTATAGATGTCTCCCTGATATCTGTTCTTTACACAGGCTCCTGCTGCAAGCACATACATATCCTTTTTCCGTCTGTCCCTGCAGGTCTTGGAAGCTATGAAACCGCTTCTTTTTATTATGCTATAGCCAGCACCATCCAGCGCATTTTCCAATTCATCCTCTCTAGGCAGGCTTACTGATAGTGTCATGTATAATTCAGATTGAACAGACAGCTTGTCTATTAATTCATCTGCATCATTAGACATTTCTAATTCAAATCTTCCCAATCCAGAGCTTCTTTCTCCACCTATTCCACTATAGCCTAACGATATCATCAGGTCTTCTATCTCATATAGAATGTCATCATTTTCATATCCAATTATTACATACAATCCGTTAGGATCATTATAGTAATATTCTCCAACTCTGTATGGAACTGTCTCATCATTTCCATTAATAGAAGCCGATACCTTTATATTCTTTTTTCCAAATGAGTCAAACTCTCGGATTATATCTTCTGCCAGCTCGCCATTAAGATAGTCCTCAAGGCTGTCATACGGAATATATGACATCTTTTTATATAGCTTCTTCTTGGCTGAATCCCCACTGTCCTCTTCTGAATACTTGATATCACACATAGGCTTAGGAATATAATATGTTCTATCCATGTATGGCATAGCATCTGATAAAACTAATTTACCCGACTTAGCCCAGCCAACCAGCCTGTCCAGCATATCTGTTCCTGATTTCACTGCTTCTATGCACAATGCCGAAAATAATGTATCTGCACAAAATGTGTATTCAGTATCATCAAGTGTTCCATTACCAAAATGAACACCTGTGGAGAATTTCAATTTATATACAATATATTTCATAGCATTCTCCATTCTAGATTTCCTGTAAGATATTATTTACTCTTTCCATAATATCAGCGTCAATCTCACCTACAACATTTTCAGCGGATAATTCATGAAATTTCACTTTACCATATCCTCTTGAGCCGCTGCCACCAAGATAATCATACTGAAGCATCTGCATTGCTTCCGCTATAATTTTTATGTCTTCCTCTATCTCATCTTCTTTTCCATTCTCTACTTCATATATTATATCCACGCCAAACTGAAGTCCTTTTATTGCTCTCTCAATCTGTCTTGGATTAGCAACCGCAGTAGCTCTGTTAATTGAATTTTCAAACTTAACCTCAGTAAGATTCTGTAATCCCCTGTTTCTTAATTCTTCTTCATTAATAACAAACATATCAGAAATTAATATTTTACTAGGCATCACCTTGCCATTATCATCTTTTTTTGCTGAACCAAAAACTCTTGTTATACATTCAGCGTCATCATTAGCATTTGCCTGCACCATAGCATTATATTTTTTAGATAATAATGTTCTCATCTTACCTTTTAATGAACTTCCAGGAACCATTGGCTTGTCAGTTCTTACATCCTTTATAACCGGTGAATCTACAGCACCTATCGCAGAAAATGCAGATGAACCTCCTATATGCATACCTGTAACCACTTCTAATACGCCATTTATCTGAATCTTTGAATACATAATGTTATCCCCCTTAATTTAATCATCATTCCTGTTCATGTATCTTTTAAACGCAACTAACGCTTCCATGTAATGATAGAAAAGTATGTAGTTGTTTTTATCACCATTGATTTCTTTTAATATGTTTAACAAATCTGCTTCATCAATTAAACTTTTAACCGCAGCTTCTCTTCCTGCCTCATATATAAAACGCACTCTCAGATAATCAATTCGTGATACAAGCTCTGCAGGTAATTCAGCTTCATCCCGGCCAAGCACCTGATTATATATATCAGCCGCCATCGATAAGAGATTCCTTATCTTGGATGTAGTAACCATAGCTATTGGCTTTCCCTGACTATTCGTTTTTTTACTTAGTCTTGTAATTGCTTCTTCTGCTTTATCAACATAATTTTTTTCATTAATCTGCATTATTCCATACCTCCATTTTCTTCTTCATTGTACCGGTCTCGCCTCATGTACGAATACATATTCATAGCAACCTTTAACTGTCTTGCATCCTTTCCCATATATTTAGTTCCGGCCTCCTTAATCCACCTATACATGTTCTTGGAGAACTTCTGATATTTTTCTCTTTCAACAGGCTTTGCGTCCTTATCCGGCTCTAATCTTGATAATATATATACCACTCTGGCAAAATTAATTTTATCATCCTGTCTCCTTATTAAATCAAGAAGATTGTATAAAAAATTCATTCCTCTTTCGCCAGCATCATCAAAGAACTCCTGAATGCACTGGTATTTTTCTCCAATAACCTCTTCCACTAACTCATCCCATGTAAATGTTCCATCACTTATCTCAAGCTCATATCCATCCTGTCCTTTTTCCGCATGCTTTGCTCCATCGCTTAACAATGTAACAGAATCTTTTCCAACCTTACTCTTAGACATATCCTCCATGCCTGCCACTTCATTTGCAATAACGCTTATTGGATAATCATGTCTGTAAATGCCTATTCCTGCTGATAATGTAAGCGTATTCTCTGTATATTGGGTGAATTTATTCCTGATATCTACTGCAAGCTCAATTACTTCATTCCACGCGCCTACGATAAATAAATCATCTCCACCAGAGTAACATATAACTGCATTTCTTATAGTTGACCTTTCCCCATTATTTTCTATAACATATTCGCCATTCTTAAGTATGTCATTAATATACAGCTTAAAAAACAGTGACAACTGGCGCGATAATGTAGCCGTTCTGGATAATGTAACATACCTGTCATTATTCTTTTCATTCTTAAAACCAGACACGAAAGCTCTTCCGAGATTATCAACATCAGCTCTCAATACTCCGATTCGCTTAATTCCCTCCGAACGCTCTGCCATATCCTCAAATGTATTACACTCTGAATGATAGTTACCTACCCATAATTTATTGGCAACTCTCTTTCCTGTGTACATCTTGTTTTTTCCGTATGTCCTGACAAATGTTTTATCATCACCTGATAATCTCTCTGTAAGATTTTTCTCGCTTTCCGCAACCAGATAATAATCCAGCGGAAGCTTAAGCGCCCCCTCTTCATACTCTGATACAACCGTAAAGAATGCATACCGCTCATCCAGTATCTTAGCTGATAATATCTTTAATGCTGCGCATGTAGGACATAATCCATCTTCATTGACAATGCTTACATTCTTACATATCCTGCATTCTCTGGAATAATCCTTCTCCTCTGTCCTGTTAAGCCTTATCAATTGTCCGGCAGTGTATCTGGATGCTTTCTGATGTGAAATCATTCTGCTTATGTTCCTGAATATGTCTGAATAGCTTCCCTCTGGATTATTCTTCAATGAATTGCTGCTGCACTCACTGTAACCGCTTGATATATATAAGGCAACCTTATAATTATTCAGAAACCACTCATTAACCCTGCTGTTAAAAGCTTCCAGCTTATTCTTAATATCATCTGTATCCGGAAGCAACATATAGCAATGTCCACCGCCTGAATATATAAGATTAGCTCTTGACAGATTAAGCTCATCCAGCAGACAATCTATAATATGCTCCATCATGATTTCCAGAAAAAATGATTTTGAACGCAACATTTTCATAGCATTTTCAGAATGGATTGTATATATAAATTTCTGGATTCCTGATATATCCATTGAATATAGCAGAAATGCATTCTTTTTATAAAACTCTTTGCCATCTGTGAATAATTCCTGCCTGTAATTACTTATGCCAGATGACTGGACATATTGATATATGCACGACGCTATTGCTGCTGTGAGCTTAACATGGTCGAATAACGATATGTCTGCAACTTCATTTTTTGAGGTAGAAGACGGCACATAAGACAGATTAGCTTCCATAACTTCGATAAGCGAGTTGATGTAGTCCTTATTATAATTCAAGCCTTTAAGATTATCTGTTATATTAGCTTTGACTTCATTGTAATAATGTCTGTCAAACATTATCTTTTCATTAGACGGATAGTTAATTCCATCCTCTGGATTCAGCATCCCCGGCTTATAATACATATGCTGTTCATTATGGTTAAGAATATTAAACACACTCTCTAATGGTGTTGCTATCTCAAAGCCCTTCTCTTCCTCCAGCTTCTCACGCCTGTCAGTTGAGGATGCAATATTATCTGCCATATATACTATATACGCCAGCGAATCATCTTCAATCTTAGCATTCCGCAAATTCTGTGCATGATGGTATTTCACTGAATCCAGTATTTCTTTATCTGTTATTCCAGCTTCATCCTTTAGATAATCATATCCGCTTATACTATGCTTTCTTAAATCACTTCCCTCACGATATATCACTTTGCCAATATCATGAAGCACTGCTGCAATAACCAGCTTGGTTTCTTTCTCGTTCATTATTCTCCCCTTTTCTTTTTATTATTGTATCAATCATTTCATCAATCTTATAGCACCCATTCCTATGGATGATTTTATCCCGACACCTGAATATTCTCCGAATCTGAACAAAAGCCTTGCATATCTCGACATCGTATCGTTACCATGAACCCTGACAGATATAGAACCCTTGTATGATGGTATCGATACTCCTTCTAGTGGAAATACTGTACTCTGCAGTCTGTACCTTGTAATCTCGCTTCCCATCACAAGCTGTTCCAATGTATCGTCATCATACATATCCATTTCACCGGAGGCTGCGCTGTATTTCCTCATAAGGCTTTTATACATAAGCTTCATATCTGGAAAAATCATATATCTGCCATTGCTCTTAAAAGATGTCGGAGTTTTAAATTCTATATTGTAATATTTTTCTCCATTAACATTGTAGAATTCGTCTAAAAACATCGAATCATCTCTCGTGCTTAAATTCTTTTCAATAATATGTATAGGCTCGTTATGATTCTTAATCCTGAATTCCTTAAAATCATCACTCATCAATTTCTGTATGATACGCTCATACGATTCATTATTCAAAGCATTGATAACCCATATATTTCTGTCACCAATATTGCAGATATACTGACTATATGGATGATACTTATGCTCATGAAGCAGCTCCGCATAGTCTTCATCAATATTCTCCATAATTACGCCCTGAAGGTTCGACGAATTCCTGTAATTCACTGCCTTGTCATCAATAACCAGCTCTAATCTTGCTATCATTATATTCCATTCTCCTGTTATTCAAATTTGCACGATTCTTTTACAACAATTATAAACTTTACTATATTTTACGTCAATTAGAATTATCTCTCTTGCAGCAAAATTTCTTTATTCAGACCCAGATAAAATTCGCAAATCAGACTTGTTTTAATTGCCAGATATACTACACATCAAACATTCATCCTTTAATTGTCATATATGCCACACTTCCAAAATTCATTGCATTTTGGAGGCTGGCTCTGAAAAGCAAATAATTCAAAACTAAAAAACAATGCCAGTATATCCCTACCAGCATTGTCCTTTATCTTTCTTACATATTCAATTATACCCTAACACATCCCCATAATACCGCACTAATCCGCAGCAACAATCTTTCCAGCAACTGCGCTTGCTGCTGCTGTGGCAGGGGAAGCTAAGAATATCTTAACCTTGCTTGTTCCCATTCTTCCGAGGAAGTTTCTGTTGTTAGTTGCAACAACGACCTCACCGTCAGTAAGAATTCCTCCTGTCCTGCCACAGCATAGGCCACATCCCGGATGTGTAACAATTGCTCCGGCTTCCACAAGTGTCTCAAGTGTTCCGTCAGCAAGGGCTTCCTTATATATCTTGCGGCTTGCAGGAGTTACTATAAGCTTGACGAATGGAGCAACCTTCTTACCTTTAAGAATAGCTGCTGCACACTGAAGATCCTCTAATCTTCCGTTAGTACATGAACCAATGAATACCTGATCTACCGCCGTTCCAACAAGCTCTGTAACAGGCTTAATATTATCTACCTGTGAAGGACATGCAAGAACAGGAACTAAATCCTCTGCATTATATGTAAGCTCTCTTACATATACCGCATCCGCATCTCCCTTTAAATCCTTTAATTCATCTGTAAGCTCTACATTGCAGTACTCAGCAGTCTTTTCATCTGGTGTGAAGAGAGCACATTTGGCACCTGCCTCAATAGCCATGTTAGACATAGTCATGCGGCTTGCAACGCTCATCTCATCAATTGTTGAGCCTGTGAATTCTAGTGCCTGATAAGTTGCGCCGTCTGCACCGAGGTCACCGATAAGCCTTAATATAATATCCTTGGAACGGACATTGTCAGGAAGCTTTCCGTTAACTGTAACCTTGATAGTCTGTGGAACCTTAACCCACATTTTTCCTGTTCCCAATACACTTGCCATCTCTGTATATCCGATACCTGATGAAAATGCGCCTACACAGCCATAGGTTGTTGTGTGGCTGTCTGTACCAAATGCGATATCGCCCGGCTTTACATAACCTGCCTCTGTCATTAACTGGTGGCAGATTCCATCTGAACGGTGGATATTCTTCATTCCGTATTTTTCAACGAATTCATTACCTATGCGGAAATGTCTTGTATCATCAACCTGACTTGCAGGAACAAGATGGTCATATATAAGAACTGCCTTGTCAGGATCCCATATCTTAGTGAATCCCATTTCCTCAAATTTCTCTTTAACAAATGGAATGAATATATCGTGAATCATCACTCTGTCTACATTAACAGTCACGATATCGCCCGGCTTTACTTCCCTGCCGATATTTCTTCCAATAATCTTTTCAATAATTGTATGTCCCATTATTCTTACCTCTCCCTGTCTTAGTCCAGACCGTTAAGCTTTCTCATTGCCTTAACAAGTCCGCCCGCGTTAAGTATATCCACAAGATTTTCAGGAAGTGAAGCAATAGGGTATGCCTTTCCATTGTGTGTAATCTGTGCATTTACTTCAACATCAATAGTATCGCCCTCCCTGACTGCGTCGTGAAGGTCTGCATTCTCTATAAGAAGAAGTCCATTATTAATAGAATTTCTGAAGAATATTCTTGCATATGATTTTGCAATAACACATCTGATACCTAATGCCTTGATAACCTCAGGTGCCTGCTCTCTTGAAGAACCGCAGCCGAAGTTCTTTCCTGCAACAATAATGTCGCCCGGCTTAATCTGTCCTGCAAGCTCAGGTCTTAATGGTGAAAATGCATATGGCTTCATATCTTCTACTGTCTTTAATGCAAGGTACTCTGTAGGGATAATGATATCTGTATCAATGTCATCACCAAGCACCCATACTTTACCGCTAAATTTCTCGTTCATAGTTACTCCTTATCAATTTATCCGCAGACCTGCACTTATTCACACAGCCTGCAGATTAAGTTAAATCTTATCTATACCATATCTGCTGTTGCTATCTCGCCCTTAATTGCTGACGCTGTAACAGTTGCCGCTGAAGCAAGATATACGAAGGAATCCTTGTGTCCTGCACGCCCCTTAAAGTTTCTGGTGCCTGTGCTGATAAGAGTTTCTCCCTCACCGATAACACCCTGACAGCTTCCCCAGCATACAGAACAGTTAGGATTCATAACAATTGCGCCTGCGTCCATGAATATCTCAAGAAGTCCCTCCTTCATAGCCTGAAGATATACCGAACGGCTTGCCGGAACTACAAGGAATCTTACCTTAGGAGCAACCTTTTTTCCCTTGATAATTGCTGCACCGACTCTTAAATCCTCAATTCGTCCGTTATTGCATGAGCCAAGAAATGCTTCATCAATCTTAACGCCTAGTGATTCCTTAGCAGGAACTACATTATCAACAAAATGTGGCTTTGCAACGATAGGCTGGATTGTTGAAAGGTCAATATCATATACCTGCTCAAATACTGCATCCTCATCTGATGTAAAGCATGCCTTTGGTTCTCTGCCATGCTCCTTAAGATAATCCATTGCAGCCTCATCAACCTCCATAAGTGCAGTCTTAGCACCTGCCTCAACACAGAGGTTACAGATTGATATTCTGTCTGCCATAGAAAGGCTGTGTAAGCCTTCTCCTGCGAATTCCATTGCCTTATAATTAGCACCGTTAGCACCAATCTTTCCGATAATAGAAAGAATTAAATCTCTTGCATATACGCCGTCATTTAACTTTCCCTTAAGGTTGAATCTTAAGGTTCCCGGAACCATTACCCAGGATGTTCCTGTAACCATTGCATACAGATAATCTGTACATCCGACACCTGTACCGAATGCACCTAATGCTCCATAAGCACATGTATGGCTGTCTGCTCCGAATATAAGCTCGCCCGGCACTACATGATTCTCCATCATAACCTGATGACATACACCCTCGCCCTCATAGAACTTAATATCATTAGCCTTTGCAAAGTCTCGCATCTTCTTCTGTGAAGCTGCTGTCTTAGGGCTGTCTGATGGAATATTGTGGTCAACAATCCATACAAGCTTGTCCTTGTCAGCAATATGAGGATTCTTTAGCTTCTCATACATGCCGATAGTAAGATGTGTTGTTCCGTCATTACTCATAAGCCTGTCAAGAGTAACAGTTGCAATATCACCTGCCTTAACCTGTGAAAGTCCTGCTGCCCTTGCAATAATCTTCTCCGCAATAGTCATGCCATGCTTTTCCTCATCTGCCGTTGCAGCAGCATTTCCAGACTCCCCTGCCTCACCATTAAGTGATGCAATAAGTCCGCCCTGATTAAGAATAGCCTGCATCTTAGCTGGAAGCCTGGTACATGTATAAGTCTTTCCGTTGACAGTGATAATTCCTTCTTCTAATGAAAGCTCACACTCATCTCCTGCATTAACTTCGTCGTGAAGCTCCTTACATACAATTACAGGAAGTCCTATATTAATAGCATTGCGATAGAATATTCTTGCAAATGATTTGGCAATAACTGCCTTGACACCTAATGCCTTAAGCACGCTTGGCGCCTGCTCTCTTGATGAACCACAGCCAAAGTTATCGTCTGCAACGACAAAATCTCCCGGCTTTACATCAGCCGCAAAATCAGAATCCAGTGATTCAAATGTATGGCTCTTCATCTCATCAATTGTCGGAAATAAAAGATACTGTGACGCAATAATCTGGTCTGTATCAACATCCTTATCAAACTTAAATATTCTGCCCATTATTTTCTCCTTTATCATTGACATTCATTATTTCATTTTATCTTATCGAAGTACATTTTTCAATGCCCGTCATCTGTCTATTATAATCAACAAAACCGGTAATTAAGTGAAAGGTCATTATCCTTAACCTTTACCTGCGTATATGCGCCGCTCACTACCGGCATTGAAGGTGAAAGATGTCCGAAATCACAGTCCATTATGACAGGCACATTATACTTTGCCGCAATGCCTGTCACTGCGCTGTACTGGTCAAGTCCCATCATCTCCTGTCCGTAACACAGAGGTCGTCCGATAAGGAAGCCCTTCACATTCTTAAACCAGCCGGCGTTATCCATCTGCCACATAGCCCTTCTGATTGCGAATACATTTAAATCACAGCTCTCTAAGAACCATATAATTCCGTCATCCGCATAGCGCTCGTTGAATTCCTTAACCTTATCAAAGGTCGTACCTGTAAGATTGACAAGACAGTCCATGCAGCCACCAATAAGCCGTCCTTCAAATGCTATCTCTTCATCACATTCATTCACACCAATATATTTCTTCAAAACCTTTTTCTCGGTAAGATTATACTGTGGTGCCGGATTCTCTTCATTCTTTAAAGATTCTCTCTCCCATGTATCATATCCGTGCACCTGTTTCTCCACAACGCCGTTAATATTCTCGCAGCCTTTTCCACGAAGCACATCGAAGGTATCGACAAGCGCCTGATGCCAGTTCTCCATTGCAAATGCGCCTGCACATGGTCCGTACACACTAGCCGTATCAGCTATCGTATTCTGTAAAAATGTAAAGTTGGTATTATCAGAATAACCAAGATACCATTTTGGCTTAGCTGCCTTAATTCTATCAAAATCGACATATGGTAGAATCTCACACATCAGCTCACCACCGCCACAGGATATAAGAATGTCATTGACATTACTCTCATACATCTGTGTAAGCTCCCTGCCACAAGCCTCTGGCGTATTGCTTATTCCAATTCCCCTGTCCTCATAACAGTTAGGACCAAGCTCTACTGTATAGCCTTCCTTTTCAAATCTTTTAATTGTCATTCCAAATGCTGTTTTATAAGGCTCCGTTGCACAGCCAAAGGATGGTGCAACGAAGCCTATAGTTCCGCCCTCGGATAAGAATTCAGGATATCTCATATACTAATCTCCATTCTTGTCTGTGTCCAGACTCCAGTTCAAATCTACATATACTTCTTTACTACATTGATAGCATTGCTGCTTATAACTTCCCTGTAATGCTCCTTAATATATGCTGCTCTTTCCGGTCTGGCAGAGTCGAAGTATCCATATTCCACCAGCAGGTTAAGAAGTCCTAAGTACTTTTCCTGTGAGCCGCGTCCCCTCTGCAGGACAAGATAATATGTATTCTCTGCTTCACATTTATACAGGGCATTGCTTATTCCCCAGGTCTTAGGGCTGACAGCACACATTTCCTCAAAGTCACTAAAGCTTTTCAGTCTGAATACGCTGTCCTGTGCCTTTTTCTCGTCATTTTCCTTTAATCCGTCTGCCTTTTCCTCAGACACTGCAGTCTTATCAGCGCTATCACCAAATGTTTCAAATGAGGCATCACTATATGCTCCCTCACCATTCTTTAAAACATTGCTCTTCTCCGGCTTAGATAATGCCTTAGACAGTGTTTCTCCGGCTTTCCTGAGCATATTGCCAAGGTCCTCCTTGCCTGATGAAACCGTAAGAAGTATTGAATGATCCGGCTGCGGTGCAAGCTGTAATGACATAATCTCTCCGCTTAAGCTGACACCTATGCTTCTTTCAGCCTCCTCCATGATAACCTCCAGCAGGCTGTGTATCTTTTCTGTATCATTCTTAAAAAAATCATCTAACGAAATATTATTATCCTCCAGATCCTCCTCATCGAGTCTGCACTGGAATCTTCTATCATTAATTTTCTTGAATTCCATATATCCTCTTTTCAAAACACTAAAATATCAATGTATAATTATTACATATTTCTGTTGATTCTGTCTACCACTTTTGTGATAATTAAATTCTTATTGCCGAGACTTCCTTTTTCATTAACCCTTATACGCCCCCTGCTGCCGGTGACATCAGCATATATCTCCAGCTTATCAGAGCTGATTCTTGCATATACATCACATGACCTGACATACACATTCTGTGAAACTCTGTTAATTATATCATCCTCTATCTCAAAGCATACTGCTGTAGTCTTGTGTGAGAGCTTCTTTGCCGTACGGACAGCCTCCCTCTTTCCTCTGGTAAGTATCGCATACACACCCTCTCCATGTTCAGGAATACACTCACTACAATCCATGATTGTATATCTGTAGCGGAAGCTGTTGTAAAGTCTGGCTGCCCTGACATCCTCAAGAAGTGTAAATACAGCATCGCACTCCTTAGCCTCAAGCCTTTCAAAGCATTTTCTTATATCCGGCTCGACCACGCAGCTTATCCCCTCATACAAATGCTTTATTCTCTCAAGCCTGTCATACGAGTCCGTTATAACAACCGCATTTTCTACAAGACTCTTAGTATGCTTTCTTCTTACCATGACATATCTTGAATCACTGCGTTTTAATACACCTGAAATAACAACCCCATACGGAAGGTCTTCTCCGTCCTTTTCCTTCTGCATAAGCTGTACCATGTCAACGGCTGCCATATCAACCATGCCCAGTAAAAATGCTTCACACACTGAATCGAAATTATCATGTCCGATATCTACAATCTCAGCCTGCTGACTGGAAGCCTTTTCAATCATGTGAAGAGCCTTCTTTAATTTAATTCGTTCTATCCCCTGTCCGTACAGTCCCAGTCTGTACCCTGCATCAATATCTTTTCTCATATGCCCCTGCAGCCTTTACATGTTCATTTGACTTTTATTGTAACATATCATCTCAGGTTATTGAAAGTACAAGCATATTATGTTTATAATAATGAGAAAAATTATATCAAGGGATGGTAAAATCAATGAATTCTATCAAATTAAAAAGCAGTATTTTAAAACTGCTTACACCTGTTATTATCGCTTTATTCTGCATCGTCCTTTTTCCATCTGCAGTACATGCAGATGATAACACGGCTGCCGAAATAAATGCTGATATAACACTTTCCAATCAGGGAAGCGTCAGCAAGATGACTGACGGCTCCTACAACACCAGAACAACATTTTCATCAGGAGACACAATTACAATAACCTCTTCTGAGAAAATGTATTCCCTCTATATCAAGTGGGATTTAGTTCCATCAGAATGGACTCTTTCTTATGAGGGTAAGACTGTAACTAACGGAACGAATGGTTTCCTTCATGAATATATTGAGATTCCTGAGGGCACAACACAGATGACAATTACATTTGCATCACAGGAGTCAATATGCGACCTGCATGTATATTCCAGCGGCCTGGCACCAGATGATGTCCAGACCTGGAAAACTCCATGCGATAATGCCGATATCCTTGTTTTCGCAACACATGCAGATGATGAAATTCTTTTCCTTGGCGGCGTGCTTGCCACTTATGGCGGTGAAGAAGATTTAGCCGTACAGGTTGCCTATATGTGTGAATTCACCTCAACAGCCAAAATAAGAGAGCATGAAAAGCTCGACGGCTTATGGGAATCAGGCATAAAGCATTATCCGGTATGTGGTGATTTTCCTGACTTGTACAGTGAGACACTGGAAGCTGCCAAGAAACAGTATGTATATGATGATGTAAAAGCCTATGCAATGTCATGTATAAGGCGTTTCAAGCCTTTAGTTGTAGTAACACAGGATCTTAACGGAGAATATGGTCATGGTGGACATATGTTATTCTCCCACGCTGTTGCTGAATGTGTAGAGACAAGCAATGATGCGTCTGTTTACCCTGACTCTGCAGCCACCTATGGCACATGGGATGTTCCTAAGACTTATCTTCATCTGTACACAGAGAATAAGCTTACCATGAACTTAAGGCTTCCTCTTTCACGCATGGGAAACCGCACCTCGATTGAAGTACAGTCTGATGCATACAAGAAGCATGTTTCACAGCAGTGGTGCTGGTTCTATGTATCAGATGAATATGAATACAGTTGTGCTGATTTCGGATTATACAGAACCACCATTGGCTCTGACACCGGCAACGATATGTTAGAGCATGTAACAACATACGAGGAGCAGGAAAAGCTTGCCAAGGAAGCGGCAGAAAAGGAATCAGTTGAAAGCTCAAAGGCTGCCGAAGAATCAGCAGGTTCTAAGGAACAGAGCAAAGCTAAAGCTTCCAAGGCAGACACCTCTGACATAAGGCTGTTCGCATTCATTGCTGCTGTCGTTATTATCGTCGGTGCCGCTGTATTTGGTTATATAAAATTACAGCAGTCAAGGAGAAAACATTCACGCAGAGGAAGAAGGTAATGAGTGCTTATGAGACTTTTAATTAATATAATCGCTATTATTATTGTCGCTGTGATAATCGGTCTGCAATTTAACAGAACCAGAAAGCTCTACGATAAGAAATATGACGAGAATAAGGAGGAATTCAAGAAAGACCAGCGATAAAAGAGATTAAACAGATAAAATAACATATGAAATAACAGATAAAAAGGGCTGCCACAATGGCAGCCCTTAAATATTATCAATTACTGATTATTAGTTGTTGATAAGCTTATCATCTTCGTTATTCCAGCTATAAAGCTTTCTGATTTCAGCACCAATCTTCTCTGATGGATGCTCAGAAGCAAGCTTTCTCATAGCCTTGAAGTGTACCTGTCCACCAGCCTCGCTCATGTCAAGTAAGAAGTCCTTAGCAAATGTTCCATCCTGGATATCAGTAAGAATCTGCTTCATAGCCTTCTTAGTATCCTCTGTAACAATCTTAGGACCTGTTATATAATCACCATACTCTGCTGTGTTAGAGATTGAGTATCTCATTCCTGCAAAGCCTGACTGATAGATAAGGTCAACGATAAGCTTCATCTCGTGGATACACTCGAAGTAAGCGTTACGTGGATCATATCCAGCTTCACAGAGAGTCTCGAAACCAGCCTGCATAAGTGCGCATACACCACCGCAAAGAACTGCCTGCTCACCGAAGAGGTCTGTCTCTGTCTCTGTTCTGAATGTTGTCTCAAGAAGACCAGCTCTTGCTCCGCCGATACCAAGACCATAAGCAAGTGCCATATCAAGAGCCTTACCTGTCTCATCCTGCTCAACAGCTACAAGACAAGGAGTTCCCTTTCCTTCCTGATACTCTGAACGTACTGTATGTCCTGGTGCCTTAGGTGCGATCATTGTTACATCAACACCCTTAGGAGCCTTAATTAATCCAAAGTGAATGTTGAAACCATGAGCGAACATAAGCATGTTGCCTGGCTCAAGATTTGGCTCAATGTCTTCCTTGTAAAGCTTAGCCTGCTTCTCATCATTGATAAGAATCATGATGATGTCTGCTCTCTTAGCAGCCTCTGCAGCAGTGAATACTTCAAATCCCTGCTCCTGTGCTCTCTTCCATGACTTAGAACCTTCATAAAGTCCGATAATTACATGGCAACCTGAATCCTTAAGATTTAATGCGTGTGCATGTCCCTGGCTTCCGTAACCGATAATAGCGATTGTCTTACCGTCAAGTAATGATAAATTACAATCTGACTGATAATAGATCTTAGCTTCTGCCATTTTAAACTACCTCCATATAAATGTGTTTTATATTGTAAAATTCTCCGGATATACCAGAGGATTATTACATCTTTTTCAAATCTGCACTTCCTCTTGCAAGACCTGTGATACCTGTTCTTGCAATCTCTGTAATGTTGAAGTCCTCAAGAAGCCCTACAAAAGCATCCATCTTGCTTAAGCTTCCTGTAAGTGCAATTATCATAGATTCCTTAGATACATCCACAATATTAGCCCTGAATATATCTGCAATAGATGAAACCTGCTGTCTCTTCTCCGGTCCGCATTCAACCTTAATCATAACAAGCTCCCTGCAGACAGATTCATGTGCCGGAAGCTCTACAATCTCCTTCACATCAATAAGCTTATTAAGCTGCTTCTCAATCTGCTCAAGAACATCATCCTCACCTGTTACGGCGATAGTCATCCGCGAATACTCCGGATTAAGAGTCTCACCAACAGTAAGACTGTCTATGTTATATCCTCTGCGGCTGAACATACCAGCAACACGGCTTAACACGCCGGCTGAGTTGCCTACGAGAATAGAAAAAACTGCTCGTCTCATATCTTACACTCCTAAAACTATGCTTCATCTGCAGTATTCTTTCAACTGCCTGTTAATTATATCACACAACATTAATCTGTCAATCATCCACTTACAGCATTTGTCTTAATATCTGCTTTACTGACCTTGACCTTGATTATCATCCTGTTACGGACTTCAAGCGTCCTGAATATGTACCCGTTATACTCAATGTCAAAGCTCTCACCATCATCTGGTATCCTGCCAAGCTTATATATCAGAAATCCGCTTAGTGTATCAATATCCTCACATCCGAATTCTATCCCTAACTTAGCTTCTACATCTTCAAGGTCAGCCTGCCCCTCTATTACATAAGAGCCGTCCGCGTCAGTTACAATCTGTTCTTCCTCGTCATCATATTCATCAAGGATATTGCCTACTATCTCCTCGAGGATATCCTCCATTGTTATGATTCCGGCGGTCTGTCCATATTCGTCTACAACTATAGCCATATGGATTTTATCCGACTGCATCTGCTTAAATAACGGACTTATATTTCTTGTCTCAGGTATGCAGTAAGGCTGGAACAGTACCTCTTTCCCCGCTTCACCAAGCTTCATGTCCTGATTGCTTTCCTCTACATACAGCTTCAGCAGGTCACGGATATGTAACACACCTGTTATATTATCAATGTCTCCGTTAAACACCGGATATCTTGAATAATTCTCTTCCATGATACGGTCAAATGCTTCCTTAACCGTAATGTCTTCATCAAGTGCCACAATATTATTCCTGTGAGTCATCACATCCGATGCCTGCTTTTCTCCAAACTCAAAGATATTGCCAATCATCTCGGCTTCATTCTCTTCAAGCACACCCTGTTCATGGCTTTCATTAACCATGTCCATTATCTCTTCTGTAACATCTTCCTCGCGTTTTCCCCTGCCGAATCTTCTGAACAGTGATGAAAACTTTTTTTCTTTCCCATCCGCGGGATGGCCGTCGTTCATATTCTTCCTCCATATATAATAATAATCTCTCGGAATCTCTAAGCCAGTAAATATAAGGCTTTCAGATTCCATTTTT
>CAVKBP010000032.1:0-17567 GCA_963654395.1 Ruminococcus sp. CAG:382 | reverse complement strand
GCGAAGAACTCAGGTAACATTATTATGAAGAATCTGATGGACTTCTGTATCGGTACAGTAATGTTCATTCTTATCGGATTCAGCTTTTTATTAGGTGAGGATGTACTTGGCTTTATAGGAAAGCCGGGATTTGATATCTTCACAGCTTATGCAGATTTTGATTTTTCAAGCTTCGTATTTAACTTAGTATTCTGTGCTACAACAGCTACTATTGTTTCAGGTGCTATGGCTGAGAGAACAAAGTTCTTATCATACTGTGTATATTCAGCAGTTATTTCAGCACTTATTTATCCAATTGAAGCACACTGGATCTGGGGCGGCGGCTGGCTTGCACAGTTAGGCTTCCATGATTTCGCCGGTTCATGCTGTATCCATATGGTAGGTGGTATCGCAGCTATCGTTGGAGCTAAAATGTTAGGACCTCGTATCGGTAAGTTTGAAAAGGACGCTAACGGTAAGGTAATTAAGGTAAATGCTTTCCCAGGACACAACATTCCACTTGGTGCACTTGGTGTATTCATTCTGTGGTTTGGCTGGTATGGATTCAACGGTGCAGCAGCAACATCAATTGATGATTTAGGATCTGTTTTCCTTACAACAACTATTGCACCTGCTGTTGCAACAGTAACATGTATGATATTTACATGGATAAGATATGGAAAGCCAGATGTTTCAATGTGTTTAAATGCTTCACTTGCAGGTCTTGTTGGTATTACAGCTCCTTGTGATGTAACAGACGCATTTGGTGCAATAATGGTAGGTATTGTTTCAGGTCTTTTGGTTGTATTCGGTGTATGGCTTCTTGACTACAAGCTTCATATCGATGATCCGGTTGGTGCTGTAGCAGTACATATGATGAATGGTATCTGGGGTACAATCGCTGTTGGTCTTTTCGCAACAAGCTCAGCTCCAGGATATGCAATCGCTTATGAAGGTGGTTCAATCAAGGCAGAAGGTCTTTTCTATGGCGGTGGTTTCACACAGTTAGGACTTCAGTTATTAGGCTTTGTAACAGTTGCTGCATGGGCATTTGTCTGCATGGTAATCGTATTTGCAGTAATCAAGGCTACTATCGGTCTTAGAGCTTCTAAGGAAGAAGAAATCAGAGGTCTCGATATCATGGAGCATGGTCTTTCAAGTGCTTATGCAGGATTCGAGTTCGGTGGTATGGACTTCGTAGATGCCGGTGTTGATGTGATTGGTTCAGAACCAATGGAGGCTTCAGTACCTGCTCTTGTTAAGACATCAGCAGATGGCGAGGGCAAGAAGATTACTAAAGTTGAGATTCTCATGAAGCAGGAGAGATTCGACAGATTCAAGAAGGCTATGAACGATATCGGAGTTACTGGTATGACAGTTACACAGGTTCTTGGATGTGGTACACAGAAGGGTGCTCCTGAATATTACAGAGGAGTTCCAATGGATATCCAGCTTCTTCCTAAGACACAGGTTGAGATGGTAATTTCATCAGTTCCTGTTATGGATGTTATCAATGCTACAAGAAAGGCACTTTATACAGGTCACATCGGTGATGGTAAGATTTTCGTATATGATGTTGAGGATGTAGTTAAGGTAAGAACTGGTGAGTCAGGCTTCGATGCTCTTCAGGGCGAGGATGACTAATACAAATGTATCAGCTTAATTAAATAAATTAATTATTTACAGGGCTTTTCTGGTGCCAGTGCGTCAGGGAAGTCCTGTTTTTTACTATATAATTATGTCATTGTATTGATTTTAAAAATGAAATAAGCATGAATTCTCACATTTTAGCCTTTACTTTTGGCTGTAAAAATAATAAAATATTAAATAATATGTAGGGACGTAAAATGTATAACAGGTAATTAATGGTATCAGGTACATTTATGCCGCCTAAATTTTCTTAAGGAGGAAATATTTATAATGGCAAGAAAGAAACATTCTATGGATGGTAATACAGCCGCTGCACATGTAGCTTATGCATATACAGAAGTTGCTGGTATCTATCCAATCACACCATCAAGCCCTATGGCAGATTATGTTGACCAGTGGTCAGCAGCCGGAAGAAAGAACATTTTCGGCAGCACTGTTAAGGTAGTTGAGATGGAATCAGAGGCTGGTGCAGCAGGTACAGTTCATGGTTCTTTAGGTGTAGGTGCATTAACAACAACATTTACAGCTTCACAGGGACTTTTACTTATGATCCCTAATATGTACAAGATAGCTGGTGAGCAGCTTCCATGCGTATTCGATGTATCAGCACGTACAGTATCTTCACACGCATTAAATATCTTTGGCGATCATTCAGATGTATACGCATGTCGTCAGACAGGTTTTGCAATGCTTTGTGAAACTAACCCACAGGAGGTTATGGATCTTTCTCCAGTAGCCCACTGTGCAGCACTTGAAGGAAAGACTCCTTTCCTTAACTTCTTCGATGGTTTCCGTACATCACACGAGATTCAGAAGATTGAAGAGTGGGATTACGAAGATCTTAAGGATATGTGTCCAATGGACGCTGTTGAAGAATTCAGAGCACATGCTCTTAATCCTAATCATCCATCAGCTCGTGGTTCACATGAGAATGGTGATATCTTCTTCCAGCACAGAGAAGCATGTAACTCAGTATATGATGCACTTCCAGCAGTAGTTGAGAAGTACATGGGCAAGGTTAACGAGAAGCTTGGCACTAACTATGGTTTATTTAACTACTATGGTGCTCCTGATGCAGAGCGTGTAATCATTGCTATGGGTTCAGTTAACGATGTAGTAGAAGAGGTAATTGATTACCTTACAGCTAAGGGTGAAAAGGTTGGTCTTGTTAAGGTAAGACTTTACAGACCTTGGTCATCAGAAGCTATCTTAAAGGTTATTCCTAAGACAGCTAAGAAGATTGCAGTACTTGACAGAACTAAGGAGCCAGGTTCTCTTGGTGAGCCTCTTTTCCTTGATGTTGCTACAACTCTTCGTGAAGCAGGACTTAACGACATCACATTAGTTGGTGGCAGATATGGTCTTGGTTCTAAGGATACACCACCTTCATCTATCTTCGCTGTATATAAGGAATTAGAGAAGGATGCTCCTAAGAGCAGATTCACAATCGGTATCGTTGATGATGTTACTAACCTTTCACTTCCAGAGGTTAAGCCAGCTCCAATTACTTCTGCTGCTGGTACTAAGGAATGTAAGTTCTGGGGACTTGGTGGAGATGGTACAGTAGGTGCTAACAAGAACTCTACTAAGATTATCGGTGACCACACAGATAAGTACATCCAGGCATACTTCCAGTATGACTCTAAGAAGACAGGTGGTATCACAATTTCTCACTTAAGATTTGGTGATAACCCAATTAAGAGTCCATATTATATCAATCAGGCTGACTTCGTAGCATGTCATAACCCAGCATATGTAACACAGGGTATGAAGATGGTACAGGATGTTAAGCCAGGTGGAGTATTCATGATTAACTGCCAGTGGACAGATGAGGAATTAGGACATCATCTTAACGCTGAAGCTAAGAAGTACATTTATGATAACAAGATTCAGCTTTACACAATCAATGCTATTGATAAGGCTATCGAAATCGGTATGGGTAAGAGAACTAACACAATCTTACAGTCTGCTTTCTTTAAGTTAGCTGATGTAATGCCTATCGATGACGCTATTAAGTTCATGAAGGAAGCTGCTAAGAAGTCTTACTCTAAGAAGGGTGATGCTGTAGTAGAGATGAACTACAAGGCTATTGATGCAGGTGTAGACGCTATACATAAGGTTGAGGTTCCAGATTCATGGGCTAATCCAGAAGCTGATGCTCCTAAGGAAGCTAAGACAGGACGCCCAGAGGTTGTTAAGTTAGTTACAGAGCTTCTTGAGCCAATCTCTAAGATGGATGGTGACAGCCTTCCTGTTTCTGCATTTACAGAGTGCGCAGATGGACAGTTTGAGACAGGTGCTTCTGCATATGAGAAGAGAGGAACAGCAGTTATGGTTCCTGAGTGGGATCCAGCATCTTGTGCACAGTGTAACAGTTGTGCATTTGTCTGCTCACATGCTACAATCAGACCATTTATCCTTTCAGCAGATGAAGTTACAGCAGCTCCAGCTAACATCAAGCTTGCAGATTCTAAGCATGCTGTAGATACAACTATGAAGTATACAATGTCTGTATCTCCATTAGATTGTATGGGATGTGGCGAGTGTGTTACTGTTTGTCCTAAGGCAGGAGAAGCTCTTAAGATGGTTCCACAGGAATCACAGGCAGCAGAGCAGCCAGTATTTGATTATCTTGTTGCTAATGTTGGCAAGAAGGAAATCAAGCCAGCACTTGTTGAGACTCCAATCGGTTCTCAGTACAACCAGCCATTACTTGAATTCTCAGGTTCATGTGCAGGATGTGCAGAGACATCATATGCAAGATTAATTACACAGTTATTTGGTGAGCAGATGTACATTTCTAATGCTACAGGTTGTTCTTCTATCTGGGGTAACCCGGCAGCTACTTCACCATATACAGTAAACAAGGATTCTAAGAAGGGACCAGCTTGGTGTAACTCACTCTTCGAGGATAATGCTGAGCATGGTTTAGGTATGTATATTGGTCAGAAGTACATCAGAGAGCAGGCTATCGAGATGATTGAAGAGATGGCAGCATCTGATAAGGCATCTGCTGAATTCAAGGCAGCAGCAGCTAAGTACATCGAGACTAAGGATGATACTAAGGCTAACACACCAGCTACAGAAGCTTTAGTTGCAGAGTTAGAGAAGGCAGCAGCAGATGGCTGTACAACAGCTCCACAGGTATTAGCTAAGAAGGATTTCCTTGCTAAGAAGTCTGTATGGATCTTCGGTGGTGACGGATGGGCTTATGATATCGGCTACGGCGGATTAGACCATGTACTTGCTTCTGGTGAGAATGTAAATGTTATGGTATTCGATACAGAGATGTATTCTAATACAGGTGGACAGGCTTCTAAGGCTTCTAATATCGGTGAAGTCTGCCAGTTCGCAGCAGCAGGTAAGGAAATCGGAAAGAAGAGCCTTTCTGAAATCGCTATGCAGTATGGTTATGTATATGTAGCTCAGATTGCTCTTGGTGCTAACATGGCTCAGGCTCTTAAGGTAATCAAGGAAGCAGAAGCTTATAACGGACCATCACTTATCATTGGTTACGCTCCTTGCGAACTTCACGGTATCGCTAAGGGTGGCATGAACCACTGCCAGGATGAGATGAAGAAGGCTGTTAAGGCTGGTTACTGGAATCTCTTCTCATTTAACCCAGCACTTAAGGCTGAAGGAAAGAATCCATTCACACTTACATCTAAGGAAGGTGATGGATCATATCAGGAATTCCTTAATAACGAGGCTCGTTATACAAGACTTGTTAAGCCATTCCCAGAAAGAGCTGAGAGACTCTTTGCTAAGTCTGAGGAAGCTGCTAAGGAAAGATATGAGCACCTTCAGAAGTTAGTAGAGCTTTACAAGTAATTAATATACAGCTTAATAAAGTATATTATTGTTCCCGCAGGGCTTGTCCCTGCGGGAGTTTTTTTGTGGTGGGGAGTTAAACTTTTTTGGAAAGTGCTTCGTATATATTTGTAGAAGGGAAGCAAGAAAATATGGCGGATTGGACTTTGAAGCGGAGGGGAGGCAGGAGGAAGTCCAAAAGGAACGAGAAAAAGTGGTGGATTGGACTTAGAAGAGGAGAGAGACACGGATGTATGTTAAAATCAGGAAAATTATCATGCGAGGAGATAGCTGAATTTGCAGAATTGTCAGTTGATGAGATAAAAAGTTTAAAATGTAGTGAGTAAAATAACTTGATAATCAAACTAATATGTATTATAATTTGAAAATCAAAATAATTGGAGGCTCAAATTGAATACTAATGTTTTTAACAGGAAAAAATTGATTACAAGTATTAATTTTAAGGCAATATCGCTGATTGCTTCGGTGTATGGTCTGGTGTTTACGATTGACAGCATTATGTCATTCACATTTTTTACAACGCTGTCTAATGTGGCACTTGATATTGTGCTGGCGGTGTTTATTGTGCTTGATGTTATACTGCTTACTAAGGGAAAGGATTATAAGAGCAATGGGCTTTATATTCTTAAATTCCTTATGACACTTTCAATTACACTGACATGTCTGGTGTATATGATTATTCTTGGACCGACTTCAGAAGATGGATTGATTGGTGCATATCTTCATAATTATGCAGGAAGTCTTGGCGTACATTTGATTGGTCCGGTATTTGCGATTGCAGATTTCCTTGTGTTTGATAAGGGATTTGTGGCAAAGAAGGTGTATGCAATATATGCAGTTATTCCGCCACTTTGCTATGTTGCATTCGTATACATACTGGCTGCACTTGGAGTAAGATGGTATGATACAATGACAGCTCCATATAACTTTCTTAATTATGCTGTGCCAACAGGCTGGTTTGGCTGGGATTTAAGCCAGATGGGTTCTGAATCTCTAGGAATAGGAGTTGCATATATGATAGTAGTTTTGTTGCTTATATTTATTGGAATAGGACTCTTATATCTTGCGATTAACGGAGCAGGCAGAGGCGTTAAGGCACAGAAAACAGAACTTGTGAGCGAGTAGCGGGATAGAGAACTGCAAATGTGTCACAGCAGTTATGATATAGAAGAACACAGAAAATATAATAGATATTAATAGAGTTGTCCGGCATGCAATTAAAAATGAATTGCATGCCGGACATTTTGCATACTTTTTCATTGTCTTACTTTATGTTATAATGGCGGTCGGGAATTGAAGAAGATTTAATATAGAAAATAGGAGAAGATTATGAAAGAGAATCTTAAGAAGTTGGCTAAATACTACAAACCATATTTAGGCACATTTATACTGGATATGATACTGGCGATGATGTCAGCAGCGGTGGCGCTTGTTATACCGCTTGTTGTAAGGTACATCACATCAAAGGTTGCATATATGAGTGCGGATGAGGCACTTTCGAAAATTATGATTATAGTTGCGGTGCTGTTTGTGCTGGTGCTTATACAGTGGGGCTGTAACTACTATATATCTAATTATGGGCATGTAATGGGCGCAAAGATTGAGTATGACATGAGAGCGGAGATATTCAACCATTATCAGAAACTGTCGTATTCATTCTATGATGACCAGAAGGTCGGACAGTTATTGTCGAGAATAACATCAGATCTGTTCGACATTACAGAGCTTTTACATCATGGACCTGAGAATATAACTATTTCGCTGATTAAGATAATCGGTGCACTGTGCATATTAAGCTCGATTGACTGGAGACTTACGATTGCCGCATTTGTGCTGATTCCGTTCATGCTTGTGTTTGCGTATGTGCTTAACAAGCGCATGAAGAGAGCATTTAAGAGAAACAGGGTAAGAATCGGCGAGATAAATGCGCAGATAGAGGATAATCTGGCTGGAATCAGGGTTGTCAAGTCATTTGCAAATGAGGAGATTGAATGTGAGAAGTTTAAGAAGGGCAATGATTTGTTCCTTGAGTCTAAGAGAGACAGCTATCATTACATGGGAATGTACAATGCGGGACTTACTGCATTTACAACAATGATAAATGTAATTGTAATCGCGGCAGGCGGTATCGGAATTGCAAAGAGTTAATCTGTCTGTAAGACCGGGTGAGTATGTTGCGCTTGCAGGCCCTTCAGGAGTAGGAAAGACAACGCTTTGTTCGCTTATTCCAAGATTTTATGAGGTCACAGGCGGCTCAATTAAGATTGACGGAACGGATATCAAAGATGTTACGCTTAAGAGCCTGCGCGACCATATCGGAGTTGTACAGCAGGACGTGTATCTGTTTATGGGTACAATTAAAGAGAATATCAGATATGGAAAGCCAGACGCTACGGACGAAGAAGTAATTCAGGCGGCAAAGCTTGCAAATGCGCACGATTTTATAATGAGCTTTGAGAACGGATATGACACAGATATAGGACAGCGAGGAGTTAAATTGTCGGGAGGTCAGAAGCAAAGGCTGTCAATTGCAAGAGTATTCTTAAAGAATCCGCCAATTCTTATATTTGATGAGGCGACATCAGCTCTTGATAATGAGAGTGAGCAGATTGTACAGGAATCACTTGAGAAGCTGGCTAAGAACAGAACCACATTTGTAATAGCACACAGACTTACGACTATTGAAAATGCGGAGGAAATCCTGATGCTTACTGACGAGGGCATTAAGGAGAGAGGAACTCACGAGGAGCTTATGAAGCTTGACGGTGAGTACGCAAGAATGGTGAAGATACACAGCAGGGCATAACATACCAGTTTACAATGTTTATATGCAATGCTATTATATAGGAAATGTTGGAAGGAAGATGATTAACCATGGACAGAACAAGAAGATTAAGAATGAATGCGGCATTAAGGGATATGGTAAGAGAGAATCATGTAAGAGTGGACGAGCTTATATATCCTGTATTTGTTACCGAGGAGAATGATATTGTGCAGGAAGTGCCGTCAATGCCAGGAATATGCCAGTATTCGCTTGACCATGTTCTTGAAGAAATCGGACGTGCCGTAGAGGTTGGAATTAAGGGAATCCTGCTTTTCGGAATCCCTGTACATAAAGACGAGGTCGGAAGCGAGGCATATGACGAGGAAGGTGTTGTGTGCAGGGCAATCCGTCTTATTAAAAATGCATATCCAGAGCTTGTTATTATGGCTGATGTATGCCTGTGTGAGTACACTTCGCATGGACACTGCGGACTGGTAAAAGATGGAGTTATATTAAATGACGAGACTCTGCCGCTTCTAGCGAAGGCATCTGTTGCATATGCAAAGGCAGGTGCAGATATAATTGCACCAAGCGACATGATGGATAAGAGAGTTGAGGCAATCAGAAAAGCACTTGATGAGGCAGGACTGGTTAACATTCCTATATGTTCATACAGCGCTAAATTTGCATCAGGATATTATGGACCATTCAGGGATGCCGCACATTCAGCGCCGGGCTTTGGCGACAGAAAGACCTATCAGATGGATCCGGCTAATGGCAGGGAAGCATTAAGAGAAGTAGAAGAAGACATATCAGAAGGCGCAGACATGATTATAGCAAAGCCGGCTCTCGGATATATGGATGTCATGAAGGAGATTGCACTTAACTTCAATATTCCTATTGTTGCTTATAATGTAAGCGGTGAGTATGCGATGGTTAAGGCGGCAGCGATGAATGGCTGGATTGATGAGAAGAAGATTGTTATGGAAAATATGACTGGCTTTAAAAGAGCCGGAGCGAAGATGATTATTACATATCATGCAATAGATGTAGCTAAATGGCTAGTGTGAAAAATCGGAGATTTTTCACACGCAAGATTTGTGCTTGCGCACAAACTTGAGATGCTCTGAAAAACGAGCGGAAATGGAGATTAACATGAGTGAAGAGATGTCAAGGGATTTATACGAGAGAGCAGTTAAGCATATGCCGGGTGGCGTGAATAGTCCGGTCAGGGCATACAAGGCAGTTGACAGAGTGCCTAGATTTATCGCCTCTGCCAAAGGTGACAGAATTACTGATGTAGACGGTAATGAAATGATTGACTACATATGTTCATGGGGACCGGGAATTTTAGGCCACGCACATGACAGAGTAATAGAAAAGGTTAAAGAGGCAGCGGAGGCGGGTCTTACATATGGCGCGCCTACTGAAAGAGAAGTTGAGATGGCGGAGCTTATATACGAGCTGGTTCCTACAATGGAGGTGAACCGCCTTGTAAGCTCGGGAACAGAAGCTGTTATGAGTGCAATCCGCGTGGCAAGAGGCTATACAGGAAGAGACAAAATAATTAAATTCAGGGGCTGTTATCACGGACATTCTGACGGACTTTTAGTTAAAGCCGGCTCAGCAGCACTTACAACCTCAGTTCCGGACAGCGCAGGAGTTCCGGCTGATTATACTAAGAATACACTTGTGGCAGAATACAATGACTGCGATTCTGTAAAAGAGCTTTTTGATAACAATAAAGACGAGATAGCCGCTGTCATAGTAGAACCAGTTGCAGCCAACATGGGCGTTGTGCTTCCTAAGCCGGGCTTTCTTGAATTCTTAAGGGATATAACTAAGGAAAACGGAAGTCTGCTTATATTCGACGAGGTAATAACAGGCTTCAGGCTTTCAATTGGCGGAGCACAGGAGTATTTTAACATCAAGCCAGATCTTACAACTCTTGGAAAGATTGTCGGTGGTGGAATGCCAGTCGGTGCATATGGCGGACGCGCTGATATAATGCGTATGGTAAGTCCTGATGGTCCTGTATATCAGGCAGGAACCCTGTCCGGTAATCCGATTGCTACAGCGGCAGGCTTAGAGACTTTGAAAATCTTAAGAGATAACAAGGATATATACGACAGACTTGAGATGAAGACTAAGCGTATTGCTGACAGTGTGAGAAAATGTGGTGCAGGAA
Organism: Ruminococcus sp. CAG:382; assembly: GCA_963654395.1. Lineage (GTDB taxonomy): Bacteria > Bacillota > Clostridia > Lachnospirales > Lachnospiraceae > Lachnospira. The sequence continues at coordinate 7,155 of CAVKBP010000032.1, read as the reverse complement.
GGGTATCCGTCAACCAGATTGGCTCTCTTATGAGCATATTCTTTACACCGGATGCAGTTGAAGATTACGACAGCGCAGTTAAGGCAGACACTAAGGAGTACGCAAGATATTTTGGTTATATGCTTGATAACGGAATATATATTGCACCGTCACAGTTTGAGGCAATGTTCGTGTCAGACGCACACACTAATGAGGATATCAACCATACAATAGAGGTTATGGAAGAATTCTTCGCACAATAATATTATGAGTGGAATTACAAATGCAGTTAGGATATGTAGGGATTAATTACAGAAATTCAGACCTTTCGCTAAGGGATAAGATTACATTTACAGACAGCAAAATAGCAGACTTTATGCAGCAGACAGAACAGGCAGGTGTGAACCAGTGCATGTGCCTTTCAACCTGCAATAGATGTGAAGTGTTTTATCTGTATGAGGATGAAATATATGTGCAGAAAATGTCCGATTTATTCAATAATTATTTTGGGCTGGCTGACAATGAGTTAACAGGTAACAAATGTGGTGAGGAAGCACTTGTATATCTGTTCCGTATTGCTGCCGGACTTGAAAGCATGGTGCTTGGAGAAGACCAGATACTAGGGCAGCTAAAGGATGCGGCTGACCTTTCAAGAACGCTTGGACACAGTGGGAAAGAGCTTAATTATATAGTCAGGGAAGCAGTAAGCTGCGCCAAGAAGATTAAGACGGAATATAAGGTTAGTGAAAAGCCGGTATCAGTGTGCTATGTCGGGATTCAGGAGTTGGACAGGGTTTGTGGCATATCAGGAAAGCAGGCGTTTGTTATAGGAAGCGGCAAGACAGCAGAGCTTGCCATACGATATCTGGTGGAATATGGTGCAAATGTGACTGTATGTTCAAGAACCTATCAGCATGCGAGGATGCTGCTTAAGGAGTTTCCGCAGATTCAGGTTGTGGCATATGATAAGAAAACGGAAGCGCTTAAAGGCAGTGACATAGTTGTTTCTGCAACCTCGTCGCCGCATCTTGTGCTTAAATGCTCTGAATTATCAGGTTGCAGGAAGATGACGCTTCTTGACCTTGCTGCCCCAAGAGATATAGAAAAATCAGCAGGCAGCCTTGAGGGAGTAACACTTATCGACCTTGACAGGATAGGCAGGATTGTACAGAGTAATCAGGAGGAAAGAGCACATTTGCTTAAGGAAAGCCAGTGCGTGATTGACGAATATCTGGCGGAAACTAAGAAATGGCTCACATCAAGCAGGATGGATACTACTATCCAGTCGCTTGGTAAAAAATGTGATGAGATAGTACAGGACAGTTATGACTATCTTAATAGAAAGATTGATTTGTCAGACCATGACAGGGTAATTCTAAAGAAGATACTTAAGTCGTCGCTCCACAGACTATTAAAAGAACCGATTGAGGAATTGAAAAATGTGGAAGAAAATGAACAGCAGCAGTATAAGGATATGATAGAGAGACTGTTTGGCTTGTAGGGAGGATTATGCATTACAGAATAGGAACGAGAGGCTCAAAGCTGGCGCTTGCCCAGTCGGAATATGTTAAGAGGAGAATGGAAGAGGCGTATCCAGAGGATACATTTGAACTGGTAATAATTAAGACAACGGGAGATAAGATTACCGATAAGCCGCTTGCTGCAATTGGCACTAAGGGGCTTTTTGTCAGGGAGATTGAGGAAGAGCTTCTGGCTGGAAGTATTGATATGGCGGTTCACAGCATGAAGGATATGCCGGCTGAATGCGAGGCGGGACTTACATTTGCAAAGGCGTGGAAACGCGAGGACTGCAGAGATGTGCTTATATTAAAGAATGCGGACAGCTTTGCGGCGCTTCCGTCTGGCGCAGTCATAGGAACAGGAAGTCTTAGGCGCGCGTGCCAGCTTGCCATGCTTCGTCCGGATGTCCAGTTTACAGCTATCAGAGGAAATGTTGATACAAGAATTAACAAGCTTATGGATGATTCATACGGGCTGGATGGAATTGTGCTTGCGGCAGCAGGGCTTAACAGGCTTGGCAGGTCGTCGCAGATAACTGAATATCTCAATCCGGAGATTGTTATTCCGGCACCGGCACAGGGAGTTCTGGCAATTGAGGCGGCAGAGGCGAACGCAGAGCTTCTTGATAAGATAAATGCTTTGTCAGATGACAATTCACACAGGGAGGCTGTGGCTGAAAGAACATTTTTAAAATTAAGCGGCGGCGGATGTCATGCACCAGTCGGGGCACATTGTGTTACTAAGGAAAATGGCGACCTTAGGATGGTGGCTTTATTCGGCAATGATGACTGCAGCAGGATTCTTAAGATTGAAGTTACAGGAACTGACGGCGAGGCAGTTGGCCACGAAGCAGCCCGTATGCTGGGATTGGAGTAAATCATGGGTAAATTCATATATACATATATTGAAAATGGACAGATGTACGACAAAAGCCCTTCCTTTGCAGAATTACTTGCAAAGGAGGGGCTTTCTGGCGAAAAAATAGTGACTGGCAGAATCGGGTATATTCCTGTGGAGAATTTTCTAGAGAAGCTAGAAGACGCCAAGTGGCTTGTGTTTACCAGTAAAAATGCTGTGGCGGGGTATGCTTATAATATGGGATATCTTCGTGAAGAGGTCAGGGGAGCTTGCGAAGAGGGAGTTTTTTATAGAGATGTCCGGACAGCTTGTAAAGGGGAAGCTTTTTATGGAGATATGCAGACAGCTTATGAAGGGGTAACTTTTCATGGAGATGTCAGGAAAGTTGGTGAAGGAGATGCTTCTTGCGGAGATATAGAAGAGGCTGGCGCTGGGAGTGAGTTTTATGACGGCGTAAAATTTGCTGTAGTCGGGGAGAAAACGCAGGAGGCTTTAAGAAATGTATGTGGTCTGGAGGCTGACTATGTATGTACTAAGGCTACAGGAATGGAGCTTGGTAAGAAGCTTATGGATATTGCAGCCGGTAAGATTGTGTATCTGTGTGCTGAGGTAACAAGCGGTTCGCTTGAAGAAGCCATGAAGGAGTATGGGGGATTTGTTAAAATCCCAGTATATAGAAATGAATATGTTGATACATATGCGGAGTATGGAGATAATGATTACAGTGATGTGGCAGGCATAATCGTTACCAGCGGAATAAGCGGTGAACGGATAAAATGGCTGATTGATAAACTGGGTGACATTTCAGTGTACAGTATTGGTCCTGCCTGCAGCAGAAAGCTTGTTGCGGCAGGAGTGCCGGAGAGCAGGATAATTGAGGCTCGCGAGCATAGTTATAGTGGGATGGTGGATTTAATCAGGCAGCAGGAATCAGGTATCTAACATATTGTCAATCTCTGAAAAGTTAATTAGCAGGTCATCATAGATATTTACTTTGATATTGGAATTTTTTCGTGCGTAAAAATAGGTTGGATGGTATAATGAAAGGGATTGGAGAGATATAGATAAAGGTTGGTGAAATGAATGCATTTAGATAGGATTCATATACAGAATTATAAATCAATAGAAGAGTGCGATATTGTCGTGTATGCATGCTTAATCCGGAATTAGAAGGAAGAGAGCAGATAAATGGTGTGGTTCTGATAGATGAGATTGATATGCATCTTCATCCAAAGTGGCAGTGGAATGTAATTGAAGCATTGCGCAAAACCTTTGAAAATGTCCAGTTTATTATTGCAACACATTCACCAATTGTAATAATTGCTGATACATATTTGACTTTTTACAATTGTGTATTCTGACAATACTATAACATGAGAAAAAATCACAAGTAAACAAAGAAAAAGCTTGTTAATAGTATTTGGTTTAAAAATATATTTGACAAATGTGAATAAATCACAATATAATACATATATCATGTATAAGAGGAAGAAGGGCATATGTATGTTGATAGGTTTTTCTGTAAGTAATTACAAATCATTTAAAGAAGCTCAGAAGATTTCATTTATGGCGAGCAAAATTACAAGACATAAATCACATATTACAGTAAAGAATAATAAAAGAATATTAAAAAGTGGCTTGATTTTTGGAGCAAATGCTGGTGGTAAAAGTAATCTTGTTAATGCAATCTTCTTTTCAAGAGAAATTATAGTGAATGGATTGGATAAAGTTAATCTCAATAAAAGTTATTTTAGAATTGAAAATAATATGTACAAAGAACCGGGAGTTTTTGAATATAGAATAATGCTTGATGGCATAGAGTATTCATATGGTCTGGCGATTTCGTATTTTGACAAGAGTATAATGGGCGAGTGGTTAGTGAAGATAGGCTCTAATGGAGAAGAGACATATGTTTTTAACAGAGATATTGATGATAATATTAGTCATGCCGAAAGTGAAATAGACTATCTGAATGAGGAAGAAAAGTATAAAATGAATTTTTATCTGGAGGGCTTTTCTGAAAATATATCTGACGCATACAAGAAAAAGACTATATTGAACGATATTGCATTGAGAACTACAGATAAAACTGGTATATTTGCAGAAATCAGAAAAGTATATGAATGGTTTGTGAGTATTATAATTTTATTTCCAGAGTCAAAATATAACGGATTAAATGAAGTGGCGGCTGATGATGTTAAGAAGAAATTCTTTTCAGCACTGATGAATTATTTTGATACAGGCATAGAATCAGTAGAGGGTGAAAGACAGCAAATGGATTTTGATAAAATACTGGATAATATACCTGTGGCTGATGCGGAAAAATTCAAGATTGATATTTCAAATGCTGCTAACGAACATCCAATCATGTTTAAAGCTGGTGAACAGGTCTTTATACTTCACAGAGATGAAAATGGGAATATTGTATATAATAAAATATTGTTGAATCATGGAAATGCGGATGACATGTTTGATTACACTGACGAATCTGATGGAACAAAACGGCTTTTTGATCTGATTCCTGTGTTCTATGAAAATAGAAAAGGAAGTTTAATTTTAATAGATGAGATAGATAGAAGTCTTCATACTAATTTGACTAGAAAATTTCTTGAGCTGTTTTATGGAATTGTTGAGGATAGAGAATGTCAGTTGATTGCAACTACACATGATTCAAATCTCTTGGATTTAGACCTTTTAAGACAGGATGAGATATGGTTTGTAGAGCGTCAGGAGGATCATAGTTCTAAGGTCTTTTCACTAAACAGGTTTAAGGAACGATTTGACAAGAAGATAGACAAAGAGTATTTGTTGGGAAGATACGGAGCCATTCCAATATTTGATGATAATTTCGCATTGGAGGATTCACATGAAGAATAAATACAGATTAAACTCTAATGCATTTGAAAGAGAGAAAGAGGATGATAATTATGTCTAATCTAGGTGAAGGCATTGAGGAAAGAGCAATAGAAAAAGCTACAGAGAGAACAAGAGAAAAAATATTAATGTTAAGTAAATGTCAGAAAGACAGGGTTCATAGAAAATTCAGTTGATTACACACAGGCTCTCGCTTATAATAACATTAAAGCAGAGAGCTTTTGTGAATATAAAGGTTTATGTACGGTACAAAGGGGGGATGCCGACTTGAATACAGAAATAACAAATGCTGTGAATGCAGCGGGAGACAATGCACAATATGATTCCCGTGTCAAAAGGATATTGGCACAGAAAAATATATTAGCTCACATTCTGGTAAAGACAGTAGATGAGTTTAAGGGAATGAAGCCTGAGGATGCAGTAACATACATTGAAGGTGAACCCAAAGTTGGTATAGTGCCAGTTGAGCCGGGGCTGACTAATGTAGAAAAATCAGATGCCACAGGACAGAGGATTGTTGGTCTTAATACTGAGAGTGTTGAGATTAATGAGGGACTTGTCAGATTCGATATTATATTTTATGTCCGTATGAAAAATGGGCTTTCACAGATTATAATAAATGTAGAGGCTCAAAAAGACGAACCAACCGAATACAAAATATTGAACAGGGCAATCTTTTATGTGAGCAGACTCGTATCATCACAGAAAGAGCGAGACTTTGTGAATACGAATTACGACGATATAAAACAGGTGTTTAGCATCTGGATTTGTATGAATATGGATTATAACAGTTTAAGTCATATTCATCTTACGAAAGATGAGATGTTAAGACCATACGACTGGAAAGGCAACATTGACCTGTTAAATATTGTTCTAGTCGGAATTACGAATAGTATTCCGGAGCATGATGAAAAATATGAAATGCACCGCCTGATTGGAACCCTTCTCTCAACGGAATTGAAAGGACAGGAAAAACTGGATATTATAGAGCATGAATATAATATCCCAATAAGCAATGAATTAAGAGAGGATGTGAGAATTATGTGTAATCTGAGTATAGGTATTGAGGAAAAAACAATTGAGAAGATTATTCTGACTATGTATGAAAAAGGTTATACATTAGATCAAATCACAGATGTTACTGGAACAAGCGTTGATACGATTAAAGAAATTATCGCTAAGAAGGAGTCTGCAACAGCATAAGAAAAGGTGAATATTATATCAGTTAATGCCACGAATTGAAAAATCAGAAATTGCAAATAACACCGGGTATCAGCATGCATGGAATTGCTGATACCCGGTGTTATTGATTTACCTATTATTGTAATGTTCACACAATTACTGGAGGAGTGTAAGAACACCCTGATTAGCCTGATTAGCCTGTGCAAGCATAGACTGTCCAGCCTGTGCAAGAATACTGTTCTTGCTGTAGTTAACCATCTCTTCAGCCATATCTGTATCGCGGATACGAGATTCGGCTGTCTGCATGTTCTCAGCGGCTGTATCAAGGTTGTTGATTGTATGCTCAAGTCTGTTCTGTACAGCACCCATCTTACCTCTTGCAGCAGATACTTTCTTGATTGCAGCGTCGATTGTAGTAGTAGCTGTCTTAGCGCCTTCCTGTGTACTTAAATTAACATTGCTTCCACCTACGCCAAGAGCGTCTGCGCTCATATCATCAAGAGTGAAGTTCATTGTCTGACCTTCGTTGGCTCCAATCTGGAGTTCGATACCCTTGCCAGAGTTAGATGAACCAGCCTTTAAATCAAGAGCTGCACCATTTGCTTCAGCGGCAATACCAGTCTTGGCGTTAATTAATGCAGCCATAGCTGTAGCATCGTCAGCGGCTACAGTAGCATTACCATCTTTGGTTACTACATAGTTCACATCCTTATGGTCATCACCTAAAACAGATGCGTCTGA
>CAVKBP010000031.1:0-17699 GCA_963654395.1 Ruminococcus sp. CAG:382 | reverse complement strand
CCGCGGCGACTTGCTTATAATATCACCCCGTGCACATGTTGTCAACAACTTTTTTCAAAAATTTTCAATTTTTTCAAAAGTCTTCAATTTTCCCCAATTATCGATATCCATACTGTTAAAAAAAGCACCTGTAAATCCGCATATTTACCGGTATATCGAGAGTCAGGTAAAAAACTTCTTATTCGTACAGCAACAATAATCTGATAGAAAATTATGTAACCAATGTATCTGTTCGTCAAAATTGCTCTGAAAGTCAATATACTCTCTGGTTATTTATGAATCACTGTACTTCTTTTCGTTACTGCGTAAGAAAGTGATTCAGGAGTGAGCAGACTCCTTTTGCGGAGCAAAAACTTAGAATGCGTCTGCGAATCGTTAGTGAAACGAGGTACGAGTGAACAGTAACTTCTTTTCTTTATACAACATTTGCATAATAAGAAATTATATAAAATAAAAGCCTGCGAAAGAACAAAATCATGATTCTTCCGCAGGTTTTTCGCTGAATTTACAGGTCAAACAACGACAACTGGTTGCTGTCGGTCATATCGCCGAGTATTCCAAGCTCTGAAAGCTTATCAATTACTGACTGTCCTATCTTTGCTCGCTGGCGCAGATCGTCCTTTGATAAGAATTCACCATCTCTGGCTGCAATCTCTATCGACTCTCCGGCAACTTCACCTACCTTTGATATAACCTTAAAGGATGGCATAATCTTTCCATCTATTATCTGGAAGGTTCTCGCCTTTGCTTTGTATATGTCTACAGGTGTAAACTCGTAGCCTCTTGCATGCATTTCCTGCACTATACGCATAACGCCAAGCTCATCCTCCTCCGTATTAGAGATAGTTCCTTCTGCTTTCTTGGCTTTGTATTCGGTTATATAGTGTTCAAGCCTTACCGGACTCATAGCCATTTTTTCATAGTCAAATGCTGTGGCTCTTATACTGAAGTAGGCTGTATAATATGCAAGCGGATAGAACACCTTGCAGTACGCAACACGCCATGCCATCATAACATAGGCTGCGGCATGTGCCTTTGGGAACATGTACTTGATTCTCTCACATGACCATATATACCAGTCCGGCACACCATGGTCAATCATGTCCTGCTTCCACTCCGGCCACTCTTTACATTTGCCGGACGCCACCTTACCCTTACGGACCATTTCCATAATTTTAAATGATTCCTCTGAATCCAGTCCCTTCTGGATAAGATATATCATGATATCATCTCTGGTACATATAGCAGTTGAAATAGTAGCCTTTCCCTCTTTAATAAGAGTCTGCGCATTGCCCAGCCATACATCCGTACCATGTGCAAGTCCTGCGATACGGACAAGATCTGAAAAATACTGTGGCTTGGTATCAATAAGCATCTGCATAGCAAAATCAGTACCAAACTCCGGTATTCCAAGCGCTCCCAGCTTCGTTCCACCTATATCCTCTGGCTTGATTCCAAGCGCTGATGTGTTCTGGAAAAGTGACATGACCTCTTTAGAATCCAACGGTATGTCAAGCGGGTCTATTCCAGTCAGATCCTGTAACATTCGTATCATGGTTGGATCAAGATGTCCTAAGATATCCAGCTTCAACAGGTTGTGGTCGATACTATGATAGTCGAAATGTGTTGTTATTATCGGAGTAGTCATATCATTTGCAGGGTGCTGTACCGGTGTAAATGAATGAATCTCTTCGCCGATAGGAAGCACGACAATTCCACCGGGATGCTGTCCCGTTGTTCTTCTTATATCAATGCAGCCCTCTGCTATCCGTTCTATCTCACATTTCCGCTTAACAATTGGAGGCTTGCCCTCCAGCACATTCTTCGTTGACTTTTCCTCAAAATATTTCATAACGAAGCCATAGGCGGTCTTTTCTGCAACCGTACCGATAGTTCCAGCTTTGAAGGTCTGTCCTTTTCCAAAGATAACTTCTGTATAGGCATGCGCCTTACTCTGATATTCATTAGAAAAGTTAAGGTCAATATCCGGCTCCTTGTTTCCCTTGAAGCCTAAGAAAGTCTCGAACGGAATATCGAAGCCCAGCTTATTAAGCTTCGTTCCGCAGTTCGGGCACAGCTTATCAGGCATATCACAGCCTGCGCCTCCGGCAAATGCTTTGACTTCATCTGAGTAGAAATCATTATAATAGCATTTCGGGCACAGATAATGCGGGCTTAGCGGATTAACCTCGGTTATACCAGCCATTGTTGCTGCAAATGAAGAACCAACTGAACCTCTCGAGCCAACCAGATAACCATCATCATTTGACTTCCATACTAGCTTCTGCGCAATTATGTACATAACGGAATATCCATTAGAAATAATTGAATTAAGCTCCCGCTCAAGCCGCTCTGTAACTATCTGTGGAAGCTCCGGACCATATATCTCATGCGCCCTCTTTTCGCATATTGTACGCAGCATCTGGTCTGAATTCTCAATGAATGGAGGACATTTATCCGGCCGTACAGGATCTATCTCCTCACACATATCCATAATTTTATTAGTGTTGGTTACAACTACCTCATAAGCCTTATCGCTTCCAAGATAGTCGCACTCATGAAGCATTTCCTCCGTAGTATGCAGATACAGCGGTGCCTGATTATCCGCATCGTCAAAGCCTTTTCCAGCCATGATGATTCTACGGTACACCTCATCCTCCGGATTTAAGAAATGCACATCACAGGTCGCAACAACCGGCTTGCCGAATTTATCTCCAAGCTCCACGATTTTACGGTTAAGATTGCGCAGGTCTTCCTCATCCTTTACATAACAGTCCTCTTTTTCAATCATGAACCTGTTATTGCCAATCGGCTGTATCTCAAGATAGTCATAGAAATTAACTATTCTTGCTATCTCCGCCTCCGAGCGCCCGTTGACAAGGCTTCTGAAAAGCTCACCTGCCTCACACGCACTTCCTATAATCAGACCTTCCCTGTACTCGTTCACCATACTCTTAGGAATCTTAGGAAATCTGTTAAAATATTTAAGATGTGATGCCGATATGAGCCTGTACAGATTAATTCTTCCCATCTCATTAGAAGCTAAGATTATACAGTGATACTGATGAAGCTTCTTTATGGCATTCTCATCCATCTTTCCTTCTTCATTAAGCTTATCAACATCAGGAATATCCCTGTCGTAAAGCATTTTTATCATCTTGACAAATATGTCCGCAGTCGCAGCCGCGTCGTCAACCGCCCTGTGGTGGCTTTCCAGAACCACATTGAGATGTTTGGTAAGCGTATCGAGCTTGTAATTATGAAGATTCGGCATAAGAAACTGTGCAAGCAGTACAGTGTCTATAATAGTAGTCTCCACATTTATACCAAGCTTCTCTGCCTTATTGATTATAAAGCTCGTATCGAATTCCGCATTATGTGCAACCATTACAGCACCCTCGCAGAATTCAAGAAATTTGGGCAGAATCTCTTCTATCTTAGGTGCATTCATGACCATCTGGTCGTTAATATGCGTAAGCGTCTCTATTCTGAATGGGATAGGGATTTCCGGATTAACAAATGTAGAGAATCTGTCCACTATCTCACCATTGCATACCTTGACTGCACCTATCTCTATAATCCTGTCTACCTCTGCAGAAAATCCGGTTGTCTCAAGGTCGAATACAACATATGTGTCCTTGAAGCTCTGTCCCTTCGGATTAGTGACTATCTGCTTAGTATCGTCCACCAGATAAGCCTCAACACCGTATATAACCTTAAAATCAAGCTTCTCACCCTTCTTGGCATACGAACCCTTAATGTCGCTTATAGTATGGAATGCATCAGTAAACGCCTGTACAACGCCATGGTCAGTTATTGCAATCGCCTTATGTCCCCATCTGATTGCCTGCTTAATAATATCTGAAACATAAGACACGCCATCCATATCACTCATCTTGGTATGACAGTGCAGCTCAACTCTTTTATTAAGCGCAAGGTCATTGCGCACCTGTCTTGTATCAGAACCTTTTCTTATGCCCCACACGCTTGCAATAGATATTTCCTGGTCGTACTTGTCAAATGCAGCATTTCCCTTAACCTTTAAGAAATTCCCCTTTTTAATAACTCCTGAAAGCTCTGGTACCTGCTCATTTTTTGCAAATATTTTTACTGTAATTGTATCTGTGAAGTCTGTAATATTGAACATGATAATAGTTCTTTCGTTACGGATTTCACGCATTTCCACACTGCGCACCATGCCTGAGATAATAACATCTCCGATTGCAGTATCTATATGCTCTATCGGTGTCACATCACCATCAAAATCTCTTCCATACAGTACATCCTCATTGGCAGGCTTCCTGCTGTAGGTCTTAAGCTCCTCCCTGCCTCTGTTGTCGCTTGCAAAAAATGCTTCTCTGGCTGCCTTCTGCTTTGCCGCTGTCTCAGCCTTCTTTGCAGCCTTCTGTTCAGATGTCAGCTTTTTATCATTACTTCCGTCAGCACTGTCCTGTCCTGCCGCAATTATATTATCTTCAATTTCCTTAACGCGGAGATTAATCCTGTATGCATTTTCTTTTTCATACTGACTTTCCTTCTTCTTCGCATACTGATACTCTACATCTATCTCAAAGCCGAAGCGGTTCAGGAATATTTTCCTGAAATAATCTGTCAGGGTATCCACATACTGATGTGCAAGAAAGCTATCCTCTATAGTGAACACCAGCAGGTCATCCTTAGTAAACTCCCACTGTGAATTCTTTAAAAGATTGTATTCAAGTGTCCAGTATTTTTCAAGCTCTGCCAATATACTGTCGTAGTATATATCCATTACAGTCTGCGGAGTATACTGTGCAGATAAAACATATCTGTCTATTATGCGCACATCCATGTTGGATATCCTGAACACCTGCTTTTTCAGTGCGTCCTCAACCTTGAATATTATCGGCTTTTCAATTACCCTGTCACTCTTTATATAAACGCGTGCCAGAGAATTGGTCGATGTTTTCGAGACTTTGGTTACTTCCACATTCTCGAAATACACCGCCAGATCCTCTGGCAGCTTAAGCGTCTTAAACACTTCAAAAAATTTATACATATATATCACTCATTCCAGTTATCAAGCTCATGCTTAAGTGTATCCAGAAGCTCCTCCTCCGGAACCTTCTTAATAATCTCTCCATGTTTAATAAGTACTCCGCAGCCGTCACCGCCTGCAATTCCAAGATCAGCACCCTTTGCCTCTCCCGGTCCATTAACCACACAGCCCATTACAGCAAGCTTTAAATCAAGGTCATACTCTGAAACCATTTTCTCAACCTTGCCTGCAAGGTCTATAAGATTAATTCTTGTTCTTCCACAGGTAGGACAGGATACGACCTCTATGCCGCCTTTTCTTAAGCCAAGTGTCCTAAGTATAAGTCTGGCAGCCTCAACCTCCCTTACCGGATCGTCCGTAAGTGAAACTCTGATTGTATCTCCGATGCCCTGATTAAGTATAAGACCAAGCCCGATTGATGACTTAATGCTTCCAGAAAAGATTGTGCCAGACTCTGTAATTCCGACATGAAGCGGATGATTAGTCTGCTTTGCAATAAGCTCATGCGCCTTAACACACATCATTACATCTGATGACTTAATACTTACAACAAGATTGTCATAACCTAAGTCCTCAATAATCTTAACCTTATCAAGCGCGCTCTCAACAATTCCCTCTGCTGTCACTCCACCATATTTTTCAATAAGGTCTTTCTCAAGTGAACCACTGTTGACACCTACCCTGATTGGTATATTTCTTTCCTTAGCGGCATCCACAACAGCCTTAATCTTGTCTGTTCCACCAATATTGCCGGGATTAATCCTTATCTTGTCAGCTCCATTTTCTATCGCCATAACAGCCATCTTATAGTCAAAATGTATATCGGCAACAAGAGGAATCCTTATCTGCTTCTTGATTTCTTTAATTGCAAGTGCAGCCTCCTCAGTCGGAACTGTGCATCTTATAATTTCACAGCCAGCCTTGGTAAGTGTCTTAATCTGTGCCACTGTTGCGGCAACATCCTCTGTAGGTGTATTAGTCATTGACTGTATAAGTATAGGATTGCCGCCGCCTATAACACAGTCTCCTATCTTAACAATTTTAGTATTATCTCTGTACATAACCCCTTAATCCTTTCTAATCAGAACAATGCCATTATATCTTTAAACAATACGACAACCATAAGTATGACAAGAAGAATCATACCTATGAAATTAACTATTCCTTCATGCTCTCTCTTAACCGGCTTTCCTCTTAATGCCTCTATTATCAGGAATACAAGCCTGCCGCCGTCGAGTGCCGGAATCGGAAGCAGATTCATGACACCTAAGTTGGCGCTTATAAGCGCTGTCAGATTTATAAGATTGAGGAATACATAAAATGCTCCATCTGCCTTACTCTCCTCAACAATCTCACTCATTGTACTGACAGTTCCGACAGGACCGACCAGCGTATCAAATCCAAGCTTTCCTGTAAATAACATTCCAAGGCTCTTAACAACCATCCTGACGCTGTATCCGACTTCCTTCACTGAATACTTAAGCGTGTCAATTGGAGAAACCTTTACTCTGTCACCGTATATCACAAATCCAACATCATAGCTTTCAACCTCAACAAGCTTAGGTTCAGCAGTTATGTCTATATCCTTTCCATCTCTTGTAACAGTAAATGTTACCGCTTCCTCACCACTTGAGGCTATAGCCTCTGTTATCTGCGAGCTGGACTCCATAGTAACTCCATTCACAGTCTTAATTAAATCATTAGTCTTAAGTCCTGCTGCCCTGGCAGGAGAATCATCAGCAATTGAGCTTATTGTGCAATTACCAGATATCGTTATTCCAACCTGATACTTCTGCTGCTTAATATGATCCGGAGTAACGGTTGTTGTCATCTTCTCGCCATCTCTTATAAATGTTATATTAAGCGTCTTATCCGCATTGTAAGTCCTGTAAAAATAGAAATCCCTGTAGAAGGTCACCTTGCTGCCATTAACTCTGGTTATTAAATCCCCCTCCTGAAGTCCTGCCTCGGAAGCCGGAGAGTTATCCTTAACTACATCTATGTCACATGGATCATAGCCCAGACACCCAACAATAACTACAGCACATACGAAAGCAAGAATAAAGTTAAATACCGGACCTGCTGCAATAACAGCAATTCTTGCCCAGACTGATTTGCTTGTAAATGACTTTTCCAGATCATATCCATTCTCGATAGCAAGCTTTCTTTTCTTGGCTTCTTTCTCCTCATCAGTAAGTTCTTCCTCGTCATCCTCTGACTGCTCAAGGTTCATCTCAAGATATTCGTCTCCAAGCATCATACATGCACCTCCAAAAGGAAGCGCCTTAAGGCAGTACTCTGTCTCGCCTTTCTTAAAATGTATCAGCTTAGGACCGAAGCCTATGGAGAATTCAACTACAGTTATTCCATTAGCCTTCGCTATTATAAAATGCCCGGATTCATGGACAATGACTATTATACTAAGTACAAGAATCGCCAGAATTACATTAAGAACCAACCTTTACCACCTGCTTTCTATCATCTCTGTCACTGTCTTCTGTGTAGATAAAATCTGTTCTACTGTTGGATTCTCAATATAATCCACCTCATTCATGGCGTATTCTATAATATCCGGAATATCCAGATACTTAATCTTCCTGTCTAAAAATCTGGCAACAGCCACTTCATTTGCCGCATTAAGTGCAGTCGGAATATTGCCGCCGCGCCCTGCTGCCTCGTAGGCTAACTTAAGTCCCCTGAAGGTCTCCATATCAGGCTTTTCAAATGTAATTCCAGCCAGCTTATAGAAATCAAGCCTCTCTGTATTAAGCTGTCTTCTTTCAGGATAATAAAGTGCATACTGTATAGGAAGCCTCATGTCCGGACTTCCAAGCTGTGCCATTACTGCTCCGTCCTTGAATTCAACCATTGAATGGATTATGCTCTGCGGCTGGACTATGACCTGAACCTTATCGGCAGGCACTCCGAAAAGCCACTGTGCCTCCATCACCTCAAGTCCTTTATTAACCATGGTGGACGAATCTATTGTTATCTTTCGTCCCATAGACCAGTTAGGATGCTTAAGTGCATCCTCTAACTGCACATTTTCAAGGTCAGCTCTCTTCTTTCCTCTGAACGGTCCGCCCGAGGCTGTAAGAAGAATCTTCTCCACCTCACTGCGGTTTTCACCATTAAGGCACTGGAATATTGCTGAATGTTCGCTGTCTACAGGATATATATTAATATTGCACTCTTTAGCAAGCTTCATAATAATATGACCGGCACACACGAGTGTCTCCTTATTAGCAAGCGCAATGTCCTTATGTGCCTTAATCGCCTCAACAGTAGGAGTAATTCCCATCATTCCAACAACCGCTGTAACTACAATCTGCGCACTCTCTATAACTGCCGCCTCTACAAGTCCCTCATCGCCGCTTACAATCTTAACATCCATATCACCAATAAGCGTCTTTAACTGCGGGACAAGCTCTTCATTTCCTATACACACAAGCTGCGGCTTAAACTCACGCACCTGCTCTGCAAGCTCGGAAACCCTTGTGCCTGCTGCCAGTGCAACTACATTAATATCCGCATTTCTTCTTATAACATCAAGTGTCTGTGTTCCAATTGAACCAGTTGAACCAAGTATTGAAACATTCTTCATTATCAACCTCCAAAGACTTTGTTAATTACCTCTATTGACCAGTACACTACAGGCGCTGTAAATATCGCACTGTCGAATCTGTCCATGATTCCGCCGTGTCCCGGTATCAGCTTTCCATAATCCTTCACATCATGATTTCTCTTAATTGCAGATGCTGCCAGATCTCCGAATATCGACAGAAATGCACCTATAAAGCTTGCCAGTGCAAATGTATATACAGGATGTACAAGCACATCTGACATCTGTGAGCTTATGGCATATCCGTATCCGAATCCAAGAAGTGCCGCACCGGCCACGCCTCCTATAGCGCCCTCATATGTCTTCTTAGGAGATAGCTGTGGTGTCATCTTGTGCTTTCCTAAAAATACTCCTGTGAAATATGCACATGTATCATTGCCCCATGAAGAGACAAATATAAGCCATACGATATATATTCCATCCTGCAGCATTCTTACCTGATAGATATAGGAAAGTGTCACAGCAACATATATGATGCTGAAGAATACCCACATAACATCCTCTGTCTTATATCTTGGAAATGTGAATACATATACAGACATCATAATTATGCATGCAGCTACAAGAAGCAGTAAAATGTATGCCGGATCATTGAGCAGAAGTATGAAATAATATGTGACAGCCGCTATATAGCCTACGACAGCAAGCCCGGTCTTTTCGAGCTTTCTCACTTTAATAAGCTCATACATTCCGACAAGCGAAATAAAAAGGCTGAATCCGAAGGTCACCCATCCACCGAAGTACAGGCATGTAAAAAGAATGACTATGAGCACAGCTCCACTCATAATTCTTGTACGCATAATCTACTCCTCCTTAACCCCGCCAAATCTTCTTTCGGTTTTATTATATTTTTCAAATGCCCTGATAAGCTCCTCCTTATCAAAATCAGGCCAGAAAACATCTGTAAAATAGAATTCTGTATATGCAAGCTGCCAGCACAGATAATTAGAAAGTCTCTGCTCACCGCTTGTTCTTATAAGCAGATCCGGATCAGGCAGCTCCCAGGTATCAAGATTACCGCTTATCATAGCTTCGTCTATGTCCTCAGGCTTAATATCTCCTTCAGATACCTTGTCAGCAAGCTTTCTTACTGCTCTTGTTATCTCATCTCTTCCGCCATAGTTTATAGCTATGGTGAAATTAAGCCCTGTATTATTCTTAGTTTTCTCTTCAAGATTGTTAATGCTGTCAATAATGTCCCGGCTTAGCTCATCCCTTCTTCCGATAACCCTGCACCGTACATTGTTCTTCATAGATTTCTTAACACAGTCCTTAAGATAGCTTCTTAGAATCCCCATAAGAGTACTTACTTCTTCTGTTGAACGCTTCCAGTTCTCTGTTGAAAATGCATACACAGTAAAGTACTTAACTCCAAGCTCATCTACAACATAAAGCATATCCTCAACAACCTTGCTTCCCTGCACATGTCCTACTGTTCTTGGCAGATGTCTTTTCTTTGCCCATCTTCCGTTACCATCAAGGATAACAGCAACATGTCCGGGAATCTTTAACCCCAGACTCTCATTAAATGTATCCATACAATCTGATTCCTCTCGCACTTTGTTTCAATTACAAAAGACAAAAGGCTGTTGTAAAATATCCAACAGCCTCACATTTCTTAAACTGTAAGTATCTCTTTAGTCTTATCATCTATAGCGCTATCAATCATAGCAATGTACTTATCAGTAATCTTTTGGATTTCATCCTCTGAATTCTTAGCCTCGTCATCAGAGATATCACCTGCTTTGTTTTCCTTCTTAATAGCATCATTGGCATCTCTTCTGATATTACGGATAGCAACCTTGGCATTGTCACCCTTCTTCTTGATATCCTTAGCAAGCTCTTTTCTTCTGTCCTCTGTCAACTCAGGGAATATAAGCCTGATTGTCTTGCCATCATTGTTAGGTGTAAGACCTAAATCTGAAATAAGAATAGCCTTCTCAATATCCTTGATAAGACTTGCTTCCCATGGCTGAATCTGAATCATTCTTGCTTCTGGAACAGAAACATTGGCAACCTGCTGGATAGGTGTAGGTGTTCCATAATAATCTACTCTTAATTTATCAAGGATATGTGGATTAGCTCTTCCTGCCCTGATTGTGGTATAGTCTTCCTTTAAGTTGTCAACTGTCTTCTGCATTCTTCCTTCGATATCTTTAATGTTTTCCATAAAATCCTCCATAAAATATATTAATGATGTCATATTAATCAGTTATATTAATCAACAGTTACTACTGTTCCATTAAACTTTCCTGATAAAGCATTAACTATGCTGTTCTCTTCTTCAAGCCCGAATACCATAAGAGGCATCTTATTCTCCATACACATAACAGAGGCTGTCATATCAATTACTCCAAGCTTCTTCTCAACAACCTCATTGATTGAGATTGTATCATACTTCTTAGCTTCTGGATTAATCTTAGGATCACTGTCATATATTCCATCAACCGCCTTAGCTAAAAGAATTGCGTCTGCATCTAACTCAATGGCTCTTAATACAATACCTGTATCTGTTGAGAAATATGGATGTCCTGTGCCTCCTGCAAAAAATACAACCATTCCTTTTTCAAAATACTTATTAGCTCTGTCCTTAGAGAAAAGCTTTGTCATGCTTCCACACTCAAAAGGTGTAAGAATGTTAGTTTTAATTCCCTGTGAACGGAATATCTCTGAAACATAGATGCAGTTCATAATTGTTGCAAGCATTCCTATCTGGTCTGCCTTAGTTCTGTCTATGTTATCATTAGAACGGCCTCTCCAGTAGTTACCACCACCGATAACAACTCCGACATCTGTTCCCTTATCAACTATTGTCTTTACCTGATTCGCAATATTCTCAATAAGTTCATCATTGTAGCCGCCCTCTTTCTTGGCAAGGGCTTCGCCGCTAAGCTTAAGTATTACTCTTTTAATGTTATCCATACATTCCTCCGGTTATTTATTCTTCTTAGTCTTAATATTAAATATGTTATCCATATTAACCTCTGCATAGCACTGTGAGCATCTGCCATCAATAGCCGCGCCATTATTAATCTGCACTGACTTGGACTTAATATCACCAGCTATAACAGCCGTCGAGTCAATAATTACAGGTCCATGTACATCTATGTCACCCTTTACTGCTCCGGCAATAACTGCTGAAGAAGCGGTAATATTTCCTACGATTACTGTTCCCTCGCCGATTTTGATTGTCCCCTTGGCTTCTACATTGCCATCAATCTGTGCATTGTTGGCAAATATCTCATTAGCCTTGGAATTACCGGTAATCGTTCCGGTCACAGTCAGCTTTCCCCTGCAGGTGACATTTCCATCAACTGTTCCGAATAAATCAATTGAACCTATTGAATCAAGGTCACCACCAATAGAAAGTCCTTCTGTAATAACTGCTGTCTCATCTGCTATATAATCAGGATTCTTGTCTGCAGCTTCCTTCGCATTCTCAGACGGATGTTCATTCTTAACCGTATGTGTTTCATTCTTTCTGGCTGCTGCAGTCCCGTTATTAACTGTATTCTCTGATTTCTGTGCTTCCTTCTTATAATCCTCTGCCATCTTGGCAAGCTCCGGATCATTAAGAGTATTAACCATTAAATCATCATCTGTATTATCTGATACTGGCTCAGATATGCCATTAACTGCTCCCGACAGATCTTCTTTAAAATCTTTAAAAAATCCCATCAAATCTCCCTCCGTATTAATATTACACTTTTCACAAAACATTAAAGTTTGAAAAGATTATAGCATATGACAGATAATTTTAGAAGTGTTTAATTATAAAAAATCCCCAGACCGTCATCAGACATCCGGGGATTTTATAATTAACAATTATAATTACTGTAACTGAGCTGCAACCTCTGCTGCAAAGTCTTCGTTCTTCTTCTCAAGACCTTCACCTGTCTCGAAACGGACATATCCCTTAACAGTGAATGCGCCGTTAGCCTTAGCAACCTCTGCAAGGTACTTAGCTACTGACTGCTTTCCATCCTCAGCCTTAACATATACCTGATCCATAAGGCAGATTTCCTTAAGCTGCTTAGATACACGGCCTTCTACTAATCCGTTGAAAATCTTATCAGCTACGATATTAGCCTCATCAGCTAATGCAAGCTCTGCTAACTGTGCTGCTGCTTCCTTTGAAAGGAAGTTGAATAAGTACTGCATGTTGCTCTTATGCTCTTCATATGTTGCAATATCAGCATCACTCCATACCTTATCATTGA
The DNA here is from genome assembly GCA_963654395.1 of Ruminococcus sp. CAG:382. GTDB lineage: Bacteria > Bacillota > Clostridia > Lachnospirales > Lachnospiraceae > Lachnospira. Next base: position 4,819 of record CAVKBP010000031.1, on the reverse strand, counting down.
TAGCCTTGTCGATTAACTTATTTAAGATTGGCTTTGGAAGAGTAGCTGGATCATTTAATGCGCTCTTCTCTACGATTTCTCTTAACTTAGCAAGTTCGTCTGCTGACATATCATTTCTGCTAAGGTACTGTGGGTTCATAGCTGCGATCTGCATTGCTACATTAGTAAGTGCTTCCTTGATTGCATCGTTAGAAGCGCCATCTGCTGCAACAAGAACACCGATTCTTCCGCCACCATGAATATATGAAGCTACACAGTCGCCTGTAATCTTCTGGAATCTTCTAAGAGAAAGCTTCTCTCCGATTGTAAGAGTCTTCTCCTCAAGCTCTGACTGCATGCCAAGAATAGCGCATACATCCTCGCCGTCTCCTGCCTTATCAACTGAAGCCTTAAGTGCCTTATCTGCAACTGCCTGTACGAATTCCTGGAATGTAGCATTCTTAGCTACGAAATCTGTCTCTGAATTAACTTCTACTACAACTGCTGTATTGCCTTCAGATGCAACTCTTGTAATACCTTCTGCTGCAATTCTTCCTGCCTTCTTCTCAACCTTAGCTGCTCCGCTCTTTCTAAGAACATCAACTGCTGCTTCCATATCGCCATCTGTCTCTGTAAGAGCCTTCTTACACTCCATCATGCCTGCGCCAGTAGACTCTCTGAGTTCCTTAACCATTGCTGCTGTAACTGCTGCCATTATAATATCCTCCATAAAAATAATTTTAAAAAATGCTTCAACCTGATAATATGTCAGGCTGAAGCATACATAAACTTAAGTCGGTACTTAAATATTAAGCTTCCTCAGCTACTTCTTCCTCTGCAACTGGAGCTGCTTCCTCACCCTGATTAGCTTCGATAACTGCATCTGCCATCTTAGCAACGATTAACTTAACAGCTCTGATAGCATCATCATTACCAGGGATTACATAATCTAATTCATCCGGATCACAGTTAGTATCTGCAATACCGATTAACTTGATACCAAGTGCATGTGCTTCCTGAACACAGATTCTTTCCTTCTTAGGATCTACGATGAAGATTGCATCTGGAAGTCTCTTCATCTCCTTGATTCCGCCAAGGTTCTTCTGAAGCTTTTCAAGCTCTTTCTTAAGGTTGATAACCTCTTTCTTAGGAAGAACATCAAATGTTCCATCTTCCTGCATTGTCTCGATTTCCTTAAGTCTTGCAATTCTGCTCTGGATTGTCTTAAAGTTAGTAAGCATTCCGCCTAACCATCTCTCATTAACATAGAACATTCCGCAACGCTCTGCCTCTGTAGCAATAGCATCCTGAGCCTGCTTCTTTGTTCCTACGAAAAGAATTGTACCACCTTCAGCAGCGATATCAGAAACTGCCTTGTAAGCCTCGTCAACCTTGCCTACTGACTTCTGTAAATCGATAATATGGATACCATTTCTCTCTGTGTAGATGTACTCAGCCATCTTAGGATTCCATCTTCTTGTCTGATGTCCGAAGTGAACACCTGCTTCAAGTAACTGTTTCATTGAAATTACGCTCATTTTATTACCTCCATTGGTTATTTAATCTTTTGCAGGCTTCTTCTTTTGCGGCCACCGGCGCGTATACCGGCACCAGCCGTAAAATCCGTCTGCATGTTTTTTCACACAAAGCGCATTATATCAACAAATCAAATATATTGCAAGTATTTTTTTAATTTGTCTGTGTAATTGTCTGGGCAATAGCTTCATACGAATCCCCCGGTTTAAGCTGGTATATACCATCCCGGATTTTTCTGTCATATCCGGATTCCTCCATATATGAACTGAATTCTGCCTTATCAGCTATGATTCCAGCATCATACAGTATGTCCACCGCCTGCGACGCCGTATGTACCTCAGAAAATACAACCTCAAGTTCCCCATCTTCACCACCGGCTGCTGCACTGACCTCAGAATTTCCAGTAGTGCCCTCTACTGCTTTAGTGCCCTCTGCTGCTTTAGTACTTTCTATAGCTTTAGTACTTTCAACTGTCGTTACGGCTTCTGCCGTTTTAATAGTTTCTTCTGCTTTAGTAGTTTCTGCCGCGGCTTCTGTAGTTGTGGCTGTCTCTGATGGACTCTGCGTGGTAAATGCTATCACAGAGCCTGCTGTCTCAGTTTCCCTGCTGTCTGCTGCGTGTAAATTATTGTTTCCGGTCTTTCCTGCAATCATAAGAATTATTGTAGCAGCTATCAGACCTGTACCAAAGCCTCTCATATAATATTTAAATTTCATGCTTACCACCTTTGTAAAGGTCTATTACCAGTCTGACCTCTCCTACTCCAAGATTAAGCTGTCTGGCAATTTCCTTTACCGTAATACCCTTTTTATTTAATTCAAGGATTTTTGCATTATTAGACATAGCCGGTTCAAGCTTTTCTGCCTGCCGGTTCACCTTCATCCTTCCATCAGCAGATTTCATTTTGTCATTGTTCTTCTTGACTAGTGCTGTAAGCCTTTCCTTTGCAACATCCTTAGCGTCCTTGTCAGCATATTCTTCTTTCTTATATGCCGGTTCTCCACCATCATCTGTCTTATCAGGTTCATTGACAACGGCTGCATCAGATGCCTTTACCTCCGCATGTATTTTTTCAACCTGCTTTCTGGTATTATTAACATCCTTAACTGTTGTCTTTACCTCTTTTGCTTTTTCATTAAGCATGTCATACAGAAATACTGTCTCATTATGGTTTCTGTTAATCTCACCAAGCACACTCTCTGCATACTCATTCATTTCAAGTATTTTAGTATTTGACAGCTTATCAAGAGCTGCCTCTGTCTTTTCGAGCAGGCCATTAACCTGACTGTCAATTATTTCATCAACCTGCTGCTTTATTTTATTTCTGTTTTCTTCTGTTAATTCAGCCGATACAACAGTCTCTTTTCTTTCTCCCTGTTCTGAAAAATTCATTACAACACTGACTATAACACAGATAACTCCCGCTATTATCAGAAATATTTCAATTGCACCCATTGCTTCCTCCGCTCATCATACCCTGACATCAAAATCCACACTTCCATGGCCTTTTATAATAACCCTGCCGTCATCCTTTTTCTTGTGTGAATGTTCTCTTTCATTGCCATATTCATTACTGCTTTTTTCTTTTGCGTCATAATGGGTATTGTTATTATCAGCATCATCCTTCTTGTTGACCTGCTGTGAATGATGTTCAACATTCTTTTCAAACTGCTGTGTTATTGCCTGCTGTTCAGTCATTGGTCTGGTTTCTGCATTATGCTGTGATTGGGAAACATTATTCTGCTGCTGTATCATAGCAAATTCTATAGGCTTAATAACCATATGATACCTCCGTCCAAATGCGCTCTAAATTGCTGTGCTTCTGATATCAGCACCGTCTTTAATAAACTGGCAGTAGTCGTATTTCTTCTTTAAGAACATACATTGGTCACCGAATACCAGCTTTACTCCTACATAGGCTGCGTCATACACCTTAATGCATGCACTTTTCTCTTCACCTATCTGCATTCTTAATTCTTCAAGCTCTTTCTTCTGCTTCTGTATCTCCTGCTCCAGCATTATAATATTGCGCATTGTCTTAGTCTGGAGTTCATGCTTTTCTTCATCAAGGCTGCCCTCAAGCTCCTGTTTTTTCCTGAGCATTGAAAGAAGCTGGTTCAGTTGTATTTTGTTATTTCCAAGCTTATCAAGACTGTTCTTTAACTCATCAACTCTTCGTTTCATTGACGGGTTAATCCCTACGCCTACCGTAGTATTAGTGCCCATCAGGTTGCCAATTGTCTTAGCCTGTATCATATGTACAGCCTTTACATCTCCGCCAATTATCAGACCGTTCTTTCCGGCCGCTTTAATTGAGCCTCTGGCTGTGACATTGCTATGCAGTATGGAATCTGTCTCAATGTTTCCCTCTGCTGTTACGCTTTCAGCGCTCTCTATGAATTTGCTGACAATATTGCCTCTGGCTTTCACTACAGCCTTCGTCATGCCCTGTATTCCTCTGTTAAATGTAATTGAACCCCCTGCAATGACTGTAGCGCCTTCTACAACTCCGCTTACAATTATATTGCCGGTGGCTTTTACACTAAAGCCTGCAACTACATTGCCCTTTATAACAACATTACCGTCATAATCTATATCACCGGTGGAATTATCAACATTAACTATCTCGAGCACATTTGAAACAACTATCTTGTCACCCTCGAGTACTACATGTCCGCTGACCTGTGATATAAGCTCACTGCCATCCTGTGACTGTATAAGGTTCTTTCCATACTTGAACACCACATGTTTTACCTTCTTCGGGAGTACTCTCCTGCCTGTCACATCTATGCCGTTATCGCCTCTGTCCTCCCTGTGCAATACAGCAGCCACATCGCCTTTATTGATATGGTTAATGTTCTCAAGCGTATGGAAATCAACCGTTCCATCATCATTCATCTTAGGACGCGGCTTCAGCTCTGTGTTGAATTTATATTCTATATATCCGTCATGTCCTTCTCTTGGTGCAGTTCCTGACGCAACATAATATACCCTGCCATATTCCCTCTCAGACAGCATATTCTCTATGCAGCTATTATCTATGCCATGCTTAATGCCAAGATATTCCAGATCCTTTATGATTTCAGATGCCGAAAGCATGTCTGCCCCTGCAAAGGGCGGATAGAAAACTGCCTCCACCTTCATGCGGTCTGCACTCATGCGGTAATCCCCAAATTCAGCATATGGATAAACCGCTTCATCAGACACTTTAACCTCTGTTTCTGTCTTAGCTCCTGCCTTTACTGCCTGTCCAAGCTTTACCACATCACAATTAATCTTCTTCTTTTCGATGTAATATAATAC
>CAVKBP010000030.1:0-17800 GCA_963654395.1 Ruminococcus sp. CAG:382 | reverse complement strand
CGATATATCCTGTTGGTTTCTCACCATCTTCTGGACCATCCCAGTCCTTTAAATATCCTGCAAACCCTAATAGTCTGAAAACCTTCTCATTTTCTTCTTCATCACACACAATTCTATACTTAAACGGCTGCCTGTTAGCTGCTGACGGAGTAAGTCTTGCTATCTCAACAAGCTCCATAAGCTGCTGCTTTGTCAGCTTCTTTTCCTGATAAAATCTTCTATATGACCTGTTTTTCTTAACAAGCTCTTTAATCATAATTCTAATAGCCTCATTTTATAAAAATGTATTTCATTATGTCTGATATACATTTTTACTTCTTCTATTCATGCTTTAATTCTTTGGTTCATACTTTGCAAGTGATACCTCAATAATCTTCTCTGTCAGCTCGTCATATGAAATACCCACTGCCGCAGCTTCCTGAGGAATAAGGCTTGTATCTGTCATTCCTGGCAGTGTATTAATCTCAAGACAGAATATTTTGTCATTCTTGTCAAGAAGCTCATCAACTCTTGCATAGGTTGTAACGCCTGCTGCCTGACAGCATTTTTCAGCCCAGAACTGCATCTGGCTTGCAATATCCTCCGGAATATCAGCCGGACAGGTTTCCTTGGTAGAACCAGCCTTATATTTGTTCTCGTAATCGTAGAAGCCTTCTAGCGGCTCAATCTCAATAACAGGAAGTGCCTTTCCATCAAGCACTGCAACAGAGAATTCCCTGCCATCAACGAATTCCTCAACAAGCACTGTATCCTCATAAGAAAATGCTTCCTCAAGTGCAGCCTCGAATTCCTTCTCATTGCGCGCAATAGACACGCCGACACTTGAGCCGCCACAGCAAGGCTTTACAACACAAGGAAACGGAACATATTCAATCTTATGTCCCTTACGTAAGGTAACACCCTTAGGCATAGGAATCCCCTCCGGTACAAGCACCTTCTTGGCAAGCTCCTTGCTCATTGATATAGCACTGCTTAAGTAATCTGTACCTGTATATCTGATTCCTAAAAGGTCAAATGTTGCCTGAACCTTGCCATCTTCGCCATTGCTTCCATGAAGTCCCATGAATACAATATCTGCTTCCTTACACAATTCCAAAACACTTGGTCCGAAAAAGCTTTCTTTTGCCTCACTTCTTTTCTTAACCTCAGCAGGAATGCCTGCTGTTTTCTTTTTTAAATTGTCAGACAGTTCTCCCAAATCATTCTTTTCTGTGAAAAATGTCTTAGCTTCATTGTCATCAACACCTAAGAAGATATCCAGCATATTTGCTTCATGTCCGTTCCTTCTAAGGCTCTCACATACTCTGTATCCTGTAACTAATGAGACATCTCTTTCTGTACTTGTTCCACCTGCTAAAACTACTATTCTCATAATTTCTCCTTTTTCCATGAACTTTTCCACAATATCCACAAAGTTATTCACATTTTTTGTTAATTATTAAAATTATGTGAAATTGTCAGATAATTGTACTATACATGTATAATTCACATATTCTTATTCAGAAAATGTGTAAATTATTACGGTCTTAAATGGCTTCCTTCATACTTTGTGTGCGCCTGTAAAACCTTTCTTAACGATTCAATTCTTCCCGCAAGCTCACCCTCCGGCACAACTATTTCAAGGGATTCAGCCATAATATCTATCATCGGATCAGTGAATCTGCTCTTATATCTTACAAGGACATCCAGCTTTTCCTCATAATCTCTGGCATCCAGAAACTTATCAAGAACGCTGTCCCCGGCTGCTTCCGGCTCCTCTGTCTGTTCTTGTTCTGGCTGTTCTGTCTGAACTGATGGTTTATACACTTTTGTCACACGGAATATGTACCTTTTATCCACATTATCGTCTGGAGCGTCACTGACTGCCTGTGAACTGCCTGACACTGAATTATCAGCCTGTGAACTGTCAGTCTGTAAATTGTCAGATATTTTCTTCATTGTCAGCGGGTCAACCTGTTCAAATCTATACTTCTGTGTTACCTCCGGATATTTCACATGATCCACTTCACTCATGAACATGTCATATGGTCTTACATACACAGCATATTCTCCATACATAGCCTGATATACCACCATTTTTTCTTTGGTTTCTGAATGATACGCAATACCCTTCACCTGATAAAGCTTATTCTTAAAATGCTTATAAAATCCACCTTGTACTAACTGTCTTTCCATATGTATACCTCCCTACAAAAAATATACTGTTATTTTATCGCACATAGCTGTCTCTTACAACATTTTTTAATTGATTCTATAAATTTTTTATACTTTATTCAGATATCTGAAAGTGTTAAAATACATTTATGAAATTATAAAAAGGAGTGACAGGCTGATATGAGACAGATTGATTTACATGTACATTCAACATGCTCGGACGGAACGGATTCTCCTGCTGTTCTGGTTGATAAGGCTGTTGAAAAGGAACTCGCCGCATTTGCACTGACTGACCACGACACTACCGCAGGAATTAAGGAAGCATTAGCTGCCTGTGAAAATGTTAATAATAACGGTTACAGGCTTGAGGTTATTCCCGGCGTTGAGATAAGCACTAATTTTGAAAATACCGAGATACATATCGTCGGACTTTTTATTGATTATAATGACAAAGATTTCAACGCATTTCTTAATAAGCAGCTATGCTCAAGAGATGAAAGAAATAAGCAGGTATGTGAACGATTCCAGAATATCGGGATTAATATTACATATAAAGATATGCTTGAAGCTTATGGAGATGCCGTAATCACGCGTGCACATTTTGCTGACAGGCTTGTTGCAATCGGGGCTGTCAGAGACAGAAATGAAGCTTTTGACAGATACTTAAGCCAGAGTAAGCCATGCTTTGTGCCAAGAACCAAGGTTGATCCAGCCGAAGCTATAGGACAGATTCATAAAGCCGGCGGCATTGCAATATTAGCACACCCAATTCTTTATCATCTTGGCAATACCCAGATGAACAGGCTTCTCGACCATATATGTTCTGCCGGACTTGACGGTATTGAAGCGATATATTCAACCTATAAGATGGGTGACGAATTATCAATCAGGAGAATTGCTTCCGAAAGAAATCTGCTGATATCCGGCGGTTCTGATTATCATGGAAAGAATAAGCCGCATATCCAGCTTGGAACTGGTAAGGGACATTTATTCGTTCCTTATGAGCTGCTTGATAAGATGAGAACATTGTGTAAAAAATCAGATTGATATCTGATTTTTTACACGGCTATTTGTGATGCTTGCGTCACAAATAGCTTTTATCGCGAGCCAAATCTGACATTTGGCTCGCGATTCCTCCGGCACTTTGTGCCTGCGGAATGGGGCTTAGTGTGAAAAATCAAAGTTTTTTCACACGCAGGATTTGTGCTTGCGCACGAACTTGAGATAACTTAAATAACAAGTCAGAAAACTCAAAAACACCGCCATCAACTGGCGGTGTCAGATATGCTTATATTAATATATCATATTATACGATAATCTATTAATTACTTCTTGTTCTTCTGTAAAAATGTAGGAATTGTGATTCCTCTGTCCTTAACCTGTGGTGTAACAGGTGTTGGCTGCTTAAGTCCCGGAAGTGGAATCTCACTTGTTACAGAAGGTGTTACTGCAGCCTGTGGCTGTGTATATGTATACTGTGGCTTCACATTGACAGTTGGTCTTACTGTCTGTGCCATGCCGGCAAAGCCTGCCATAGCCTTATTAACATTGACATTGCCATCCTCAAGGCCTGTTGCTATTACAGTGATTGTTGCCTGGTCTGTAACGCTCTCATCATACATTGCACCAAAGATAATATTAGCATCATCTCCTGCAAGCTCCTGTACAAAGCTTGCTGCTTCATTAGCTTCAATAAGGCTGATATCACCTGAAATATTGATAATAACATGCGATGCACCCTCAATAGTTGTCTCAAGAAGTGGGCTTGTAACAGCCTGCTTAACAGCCTCGATAGCCTTGTCATCACCATTAGCTGTACCAATACCGATATGTGCAATACCCTTGTCCACCATTACAGTCTTGACATCAGCAAAGTCAAGGTTGATAAGACCTGGAACATTGATAAGGTCTGTAATTCCCTGGACAGCCTGCTGTAATACCTCATCAGCCTTCTTTAAGGCCTCCGGCATTGTTGTTCTTCTGTCAACTATCTCTAAAAGCTTATCATTAGGAATGACGATAAGTGTATCTACATTCTCCTTGAGTCTCTCAATTCCTGATTCAGCATTAGCCATTCTTGTTCTTGCCTCGAACTTGAAAGGCTTGGTAACAACACCAACTGTAAGGATTCCCATATCCTTGGAAATCTTGGCTACAACAGGAGCTGCTCCTGTTCCGGTTCCGCCACCCATACCACAGGTAACAAATACCATATCAGCACCTTTAATTGCCTGTGTAAGTTCTTCAACATTCTCCTCTGCTGCCTTCTGTCCAATCTCAGGCTGTGCACCGGCACCAAGTCCCTTGGTAAGCTTCTCACCTATCTGGATAGCAGTTGGAGCCTTACATAAAGTAAGTGCCTGGCTGTCTGTATTAATACCAATAAACTCCACACCGCCTATATTCTCATCTATCATTCTGTTAACTGCGTTATTTCCCGCTCCACCTACACCAACAACAATAATCTTTGCTGATGACTCCTGGTCATTAGTCATTATTTCTAACAAGGTTGCTGCCTCCTTTAATATCTAAAAATTGCACTACATAATATATTATAATCTTTTTCTTAAAATATCAACCTTTTTTTACTTTTCGCGCTTAAAAATTATAGAGCTTTCGTCTCCATTATAATTGTCAAGATACAATGTTCCTTTAAGCGTTCCGAACCTGGCTGATAACTGCTTTAATTCAAACAGCCTGTCGGTAAAATCCCTGCTGCTGCCAAGACTCACCTTCACATTTCCCATATACAGGGTAATATTATATGATGAATCAAAATATACCTTGTCCACATCGATATCATATTTATCAAAGCTCTGTGTAAGATCAAGGATAGTGTTGTATATTTCAGAATTACCCACATCAAGCTTAGTATTCATAACTATAGAGGTGAAATTAAGCCCGTCAATCTCCGGAACATTTTCATATAAATCCGTAGAGCTTTCCACAACAATTCCATCCTTATCAAAGTACATATTACAGCCCATATACCTGACATATCCGACTATTGCCTTTTCATATACCGTCACATAAAGCCTGTCTGGCCATTTTATCTCAACATCATATTTCTGGACAAATGGTATCTGGACATCTTTCTTTCCAAAGAATCTGAAATACAGCAGATTGACATAATTGCCGCCAAATATATATTTTTTCAGCTCTTCATCCGAATAATGCGTTGAACCGGAGAACTCTATTGAGGATGCCTCAAACACCTTATAAGCAGTACCAAATATGCTGCCAAGAAGCACTGTTATGATTATAAGCACACATAATATTCTTTTTCCCTTTTTGCTGCGTTTTTTCTGCCGGTCTTTATTACTCTTTCTACCCATTATCTTTCCAACTTAATCTGACTACTTATATTAAATACAATACCAAGCTCAAGCAGCAGGAATACCGCCGCCGTACCTCCATAGCTTATGAATGGAAGTGATACTCCGGTATTAGGTATCGTATTAGTTACTACTGCTATATTCAGAATCACCTGTATCGCAATATGTGCAAATACTCCTGTTGCAAGCATTGAGCCGAACAGATCAGGTGCATTCTGCGCTATATGGTTAATTCTCCATAACATCACAATAAACAGGACAATCAGGCAGAATGCGCCGAAAAGTCCAAGCTCCTCGCATATGACAGAGAATATCATATCATTCTGTGATTCCGGGATATATCCGAGCTTCTGTAAGCTCTTTCCAAGTCCTTTTCCAAAAAGTCCTCCCGAGCCTATGGCATATAACGCCTGAACCGTCTGATATCCCTTATCATCAATATATTTCTCCGGATTAAGCCATACAAGCACACGGTTCAGTCTGAACTTTCCCGTCATATTACCCGACGCTGCCACCTTCTTTATCCATGAGTAAAATGCTCCAAAAGCCACCGCCGCTATTCCTGTCAGCGCAACATATATCTTATATCCCGGATATGCCACAAATGTCATGACAATGGAAATAAGTGCCACAATAAGCGCACTACTCATATTTGATGATAATATATACACCAGAGCCGCCGGTGCAAAGCCTGCTATTACACATATCACTATAACAGTCCTGAATTTTCTTATATTCTGCCCGGCTCTGACTATAAGAAGCGCCGTCATGGCAATCGTTCCTATCTTGACAAGCTCAGCAGGCTGGAACTGTCCCAGCCCCGGAAGCCTTATCCATCTTGTAGCACCATTTCTTGTAATTCCAAGAGGAGTCTTTAAAAGGAACATACACAGAAGTCCACCTATGTATATTACAATTGCCAGCTTCTTAAGATAATGATAATCAAACAGCTTCGTCTCGAAAATCATAACCACAAAGCCTATTATAGTAAATATAAGCTGCTTCCTGAAATAAAATTCCGGATCACCCTCCTCAATCTGCGCCGTATATGAGCTCGTACTGTAAATCATTGTAAGTCCGAAGCCAACTATGAATACAAGTACAAAAAGGAGCGTGTAATCAAAGTAAAAGCCATACTGTTTTCTCTTTTTCCTATTCCTGCTTTTTTTATTTTTTTTCGGCATAAAGCACCGCCTTTTTACAGATTATTAACAAGATTCTTGAATATTCTTCCTCTCTGTTCGTAGTTATCAAACATTCCCCAGCTTGCACATGCCGGAGATAATAAAACCGCATCACCAGCCACTGCATTTCTGGCACATATATCCACTACCTGTTCCATGGAATCAGCATATTCGATATTCTCAAAGCCATATTTCTTACATGTGGCAGCAATCTTTTCACTTGTCTGTCCTATAAGCACTAAAAACTTAACCTTATCCTTAAATGCCTTTACATAAAGGTCGAATTCAGAACCCTTATCATAACCCCCGCCGATAAGAATAGTAGGCTTAACCATAGCCTCAATAGCTTTGACTGCCGCCTCAGGATTAGTTCCTTTGGAATCGTTATAGTAATCAACCCCATTCTTAGTCGCAACATATTCTATTCTGTGTTCAACAGCCTTAAACCTTTTAACCTGCTCTATTATTATATCATCAGGAATTCCGGCAGCCTTAGTCATTGCAATCGCTGCACACACATTTTCATAATTATGCTTTCCTAACAGATTCATGTCGTGGACATTCAGGAAGTCATAATCGTTAGTTTCGTCTGTATATTTAATCATATCGCCATCAACATACGCTCCGACTGAAGGCTTTCTCTCACTTGAAAACCATACAACATCTGCCTTGCACTCCGGCGCAAAGTCTGTGAGATACTTATCCTCCAGATTAAGGACACAGGTATCTGCCTTAGTCTGGTTCTCGCTTATTCTTTCCTTAGTCCATGCATAGCATTCCATTGTATGATGCCTGTTAAGATGGTCAGGCGTAATATTAAGAATTGCTGATACAATCGGATGAAATTCATGCACAGTTTCTAACTGGAAGCTGCTTATCTCTGCAACCGTATATGAATCCTCGCTGGTCTTTAACACCTCACCTGTATAAGAATTACCTATATTTCCTACGACAAATGTTTTCTCATTATATGCAGCAATTATCTGCCCGACTAATGCTGTAGTTGTAGTCTTTCCATTAGTTCCTGTGATTGCAATTATCTTGCCCCTGTCATAATTGTACGCAAGCTCAATCTCTCCCCATACAGGAATTCCGGCATTCTTAAATGTAAGAACAATCTGACTGTCAATAGGAACGCCCGGACTTATTACAAGAAGATCTATCTTAGAAAGAAGCGCCTCGTCAAATTCGCCTATAATAATCTCTGCTTTATTGTCCCCTAACTTCTCCTGCATCTTCTGTCTGTCAAGCTTTTCATTGCCATCATACAGTATGCAGTCAGCACCCACTTTATTCAAAAGGTCTACAGCGCCAATACCGCTTATACCTGTTCCTACGACCATTACTGTCTTATTCTTTAAATCCATCGTCGTTTACTTCCTTTCATATATAACATATCCCAAAGTATATTACTATCAATCATTATTTTTTTCAAGCTGAACAGCCCTTTCAATTCCAAGATACGGCAATATATTTTCATACAGAGTTTTAATAACCGGAGCAGCTATTGTTCCGCCGTAATACACACCTGTAGGCTCATCAATCAGGCACATCGCTATGACCTGCGGATTGTCTGCCGGTGCAAAGCCTATGAATGAAGCTATATATTTTCCAGAGCCTCTTGGAAGCTTCTGTGATGTAGCGGTCTTTCCACCGATAGAATAGCCCTCTATATATGCTTTCGTTCCGCCGCCCTCCAAAACAACTCCTTCAAGTATCTGCTTCATCATTTCACTTGTCTGTGATGATATCGCTTCCTCCTGCGTCGAATAGGTGAATTCATTTACCACCGAGCCATCTGACGAGCCTGTATATAAGCCAAAATGTGGTGTGACAAGCTTCCCGCCGTTTACAATTGCCGCGACCGCCCTTAACATCTGCACAGGCGTTATCTGGAACGACTGTCCGAAGGACATTGTGGCAAGCTCAACTGCGCCGACCTTTTCCTGCTTGTGGATAATCGTTCCCGCCTCACCCGACAGGTCAATTCCTGTCTTAGTAAGAAGCCCCAGCTTACCCATGTACAGATACATGTTGTCAGTACCAACTCTTCTTCCCCACTCAACAAATGCCGGATTGCAGGAATTATACACTGTATGTGTAAAATCCTGTGTTCCATGTCCGGTTGTTTTATGGCATCTTATTCTTCTGTCCGAGACAACTGTTGCACCGGAGCATGTGAAAGAATCATTTAAACCCACAACACCTGTCTCAAGCGCTGCCGTAGCAGTAACCGTCTTAAATATTGAACCCGGCTCGTATGTATCATTTATGCAGAAATTACGCCACATATTATTAAGAAGCTCCATCTTATCCTTCTGGGATTCTTCCTCATCAGGCTCATAATTAAGCTCATATGGAGAATTAAGATTATATTCAGGCACATTTGCCATGGCGAGAATCTCTCCGTTATCCGGACGCATTACAATTATGCTTACCTGCTTTGCTTCTTTCTTAATCATAGTTTCCCATGCAAGCTGCATGGCATACTGCTGTATATTGATATCAAGCGTGGTATACAAATCCTGTCCGTCGACCGGAAGAACCCTGTCCTCCCTGCTTCCCTTTATCTCAATTCCACCGGCATCCGAAAGTGTAAGAATCTGTCCGTCAGTTCCAGCAAGGTATGTATCATACTTCGCCTCAAGCCCAAGTATTCCCTGATTGTCTGCACCAGTAAAGCCAAGCACCTTAGAGGCAAGCTCATTATACGGATACACTCTTTTATAATCCTCATCCACCTTGACTCCGGGCAGGTCATATGCCCTGATGGCATCTCCTATATCCTTTGCCACATTTGTCTTAATATATTCCATGGAGGAAACTTTCTTTACTTTCTTAGACACTTCCTCCACATCCATGTCAAGCTCCCCGGCAAGCACCTTTATGACCTTTTCCTCATCCTCTATCTGGCTGTGTATTACAGAAACCGTACACACAATCTCGTTAGCTGCAAGGATTTCGCCATTCCTGTCTAGTATTCTTCCTCTTTTAGCCTTTATCCTCCTCTCACGCTGATGAAGCTCCTCTGCCTTTTGCATATAATATTCTGACTCTGCTGTCATGATGATGCCCAGTCTTACACATTCAAGAATGCACACCATGAGCAACGCCACTATCATGAATACCAGCTTTTTCCTGTGACAGGTTCCAAGCCAGCCAAATGTGTCATTATCCTTCATTTACAAATAACCCCGCTTCAGTCTTCTACATTTTATGAGAAGCAAAGCAGGGTTATTCTACTTATTATTTCATGGATTTAGTTGTTATCTGCTGCAGAGGTAGCTGTCTCTGTAACCGGAATATCAGATACACCTGATTCCTCCGGAGCATCACCCGGATCGACATACGGCTCATCTGTATCCTTATATACATTCATATAAGGCAGCAGCTCCGTCATAATATCTTTTGCAAGTATTAATGCATCTGATGTGCTTCCTGATGTACCAGTCGTTCCATCAGGCTCATCAAGTACAATATATATTGCAAACTTAGGATCCTCTGCCGGAGCATGCCCTATAAATGAGATAACCCACTTAAGGTCAGCTCTTGGGATTTTCTGTGCAGTACCAGTCTTTCCTGCAATTGAATATCCCTCTATATATGCTTTGTTAGCAGTTCCCAGTTCTATAGTATTCTTAAGATAAGTCCTTAAATACTTAGATGTTGATGCCGTAACCGTCTGGCGTACAAGGACAGGCGAATTTTCTTTAACCACCTCACCATTTGCCGATTCAATTCTCTTGACAATATGTGGCTGATAATATTTACCGTCATTAATAAGTGAGCTGTACGCTGAAAGCATCTGTATCATGTTGACATTGACATTCTGTCCAAATGAGTTGGTTGCCGCATCTATTGTGGTAATCTTGTTCTCATCATACATGATACCTGTCGCCTCACCCGGCAGATCTATTCCAGTCTTTGTGCCGAAGCCAAACATTTTCTCGTACTGTGCAAATCTCACATTACCGAGCTTTATTACTATATTAATCATATATGGGTTACATGAATTCTCAAGTCCCTGTGACAATGTAAGTACGCCATGGCTTCCTGTGGATGTATATGAATGACATTTAATCATATCCGGACCGACATACTCGTAGCCCTTACATTCGTAGGTGTCACCATCATGAACCACACCCTCCTCAAGACCTGCTGCAATGGTAAATGGCTTGTAGGTTGAACCTGGCTCATATGATTCTGACACGCAGAAGTTAGTCCACAACTGGTATAACGCATTAGTTATATCTGTGTCAGACATTGATGATAACTGCTCTTCCGAATATACATTTTCAAGATTTCTTGGATTGTTAAGGTCAAACTGTGGATAGCTTGCCATTCCAAGAATCTCGCCATTCTTAGGATTCATAACAACTATCGCTGTATTCTTTGATGGCTTTTCCTTATTATACGCAACCATGTATTTCTCAATTATTGTCTGAACATTATAGTCAATTGTGGTTACAATATTGTTGCCATTAACAGCTTCCTTCGTTGTCTCTACAGCATTAAGATCCTCATCAACATAGCTGTATGTCACACCATCTGTTCCTGAAAGCTCATCATCATACTGGTTTTCCAGTCCAAGCTCACCGCCATTAACATTTGACGCAAAGCCAATTACATCGCAGGCAAGGGTGCTGAACGGATATTTTCTTACATAGCTTTCCTCAAACCATACGCCGTATATATTACTTTTATTCTGTGCTTTAAGCTCATTAAACTCCGCTATCTCATCTGATGTCAGCTCCTTAAGCAGCTTCTGGTACTGGCTTGTCGGATTGTCATCAATTATCTTCTGTATATTATCCCTGTCAAGTCCGAAGCATTTCACAAGCGCATCTATTGTACTGTCAAGATACTTTCCATCTTCTGAGGTTACGCTCTTGACATCAAGTATAAGATTATATACCTTCTCACTGTATGCAAGAATCGTACCATCACTTGATGTTATATTACCTCGCTTATATGGAATTGTTGTTGAGGTATAGGTCTGGTGATTAAGCACCGCCTGTGAATATTCCTCTCCGTGTGTATAATTAATTGCAAATATTCTTACTCCTAAAGCAAGCAATAGCAGAAATACTATTATAAATGCTACATTTATTCTTCTGTGTGTCCTCTTAAGCATAGCGCGTCTTCTACGCATCATTTTATTTCTTTTTGCTTCACTGGTATTGTCCATATATTTCTTCTATCCTTTTATATACACTTCCACACATATCTGTTTAAATGTTATTTATCAATGTCCTTATACTGTTTTACATATTCGCTTTCTTTAGAATCATAATTAATAACCTGGCTTCTGTTAGGATATACCATTCCAAGCTCATTAACTGCAGTATCATATATGGCATTGTAGTCAATTCCTGCATTTATCTCTGCTTCGTGGCTGTTATTCTCTGCCTTAAGTGAATCAAGCTGGTTCTGAAGCTCAACAACTGTTGCACTGTTAGCCTTGATATCTGCCTGAAGGTTAAGATACTGGTAACATACTGCAAATACTGCTGTTGCACATGCGGCAAGCACTGTTGTATAGACAAGATTAACTCTGTTGTTTCTTCTTATCTCTCTCCTTCTTGCCCGTCTTTCCTGTTCCTGTTCCTCATTTCTTCCAGGCTTATATGGATTCACCTTAGGAGCGGCAGTTTCGAGTTTTCTTACAGCACTTCCATACTGATATCCAGTCTGCATATTCATTTTGCTTTTCACTGTTTTTCTTCTACTCTCCAAAACTTTCCCTCCATATATAACTACATTTTCTCAAATACTCTAAGCTTAGAGCTCTTTGATCTCTGATTCTGCATTAGTTCTTCATCACTGGGAACAATTGGTTTTCTTGTCACAACTCTTCCCTTGGATTTCTTTCCACACACACATACCGGAAAATCCGGCGGGCATGTACATGGATTTTCATTATTCTTAAATCTTACCTTTACTATTCTGTCCTCAAGTGAGTGAAATGTTATAATACACAGACGCCCATGTGGCTTAAGCCTGTCTATCATCATATCAATAGAATTTTCAAGGACATCTAATTCCCTGTTAAGTTCAATTCTTATCGCCTGATATGTTCTCTTGGATGGATGTCCACCTGTCGCCCTGACCTTGGCAGGAATCGAAGCCTTTATTATCTCATTCAGTTCAAATGTTGTTTCTATTGGCTTTTCTTTTCTTGCCGCAACGATATGCTTAGCTATGTTCTTGGCGAACCTGTCCTCTCCATAATCTCTTATGATTCTGAAAAGCTCCATCTCACTATATGTATTTACCAGATCCTTTGCTGTCATCTCCTGTCTCTGATCCATTCTCATATCAAGAGCTGTGTCAACATTATAAGAAAATCCTCTGTCTGCTGTATCTAACTGATAAGATGAAACTCCTATATCAAGAAGTATTCCATCAACCTTATCAATTCCAAGTTCATCAAGCACCTTGTCCATATTGCAGTAATTATTTCTTACAATAGTAACTCTGTCCTGATAAGCTTTAAGTTTTTCAGTAGCTGCCTCAATAGCATCTGCGTCCTGGTCTATACCGATAAGTCTGCCTCCACCGGATAGTCTTTTTACTATTTCATATGAATGGCCTGCACCACCTAAGGTTCCATCAACATATATGCCGTCAGGTTTAATATCAAGATTTTCAATTGTCTCATTCAGAAGAACTGATATATGCCCGAACTCCATGTTAATCACCATTCTTACCCTTAAGATTTTTATTCTGAACCATTACATTATATTGAAAAGCCAAGGTTCTCCATGTTGGCTGCAACCTCATCCATATCATCATCATATGTACTGATGCTCTCGGTCCAGCGGTCCCTGCTCCAGATTTCTATTCTGCTTGCGACACCGACTAAAACCACATCTTTTTCTAATCCAGCAAACTCGCGCAATACTGATGGGATAAGTATTCTGCCCTGCTTATCCACCTCTACGCTGGCTGCTCCTGCAAGAAAGAATCTTGTGAACTGTCTTGCATTCTTGTTAGTAAGTGGCAATGTCTGCAGCTTCTCCTCGAATTTCTGCCATTCATCATTGTGGTATACGAACAGGCAGTTATCAAGTCCCTTGGTAACCACGAATTCGTCTCCTAAAGCCTCACGGAACTTAGCCGGTATAATCAGTCTGCCTTTAGCGTCTATTGTATGGTTATATTCGCCCATCAGCATAACTGCTACACCCCACTTTCTACCATTCAGCTCCACTTTTCACCACTTTGTAGTTAATTTTATACTCAAAGTGCATAAAAAACAACCTTTTTTTCAAGTTAATTTACCGCCGGACACCGTTACAGCCGGCATTTTCCATTACTTATTTTTTTCATTGCTTATATTGTATATTTCCTAAGCTTATTGCACTATATATTGTATCTTTCTCAAGTTTATTGTACTATATATTGTTATATTTTTAAAATGTTATATAAATTATTTTAGTATACAGATAATATGTTGTTTTTCCTGTAATTATTTTGTATAATATTGATTTGTACTGGATTCTTTTTACATTTATAAGAATCCGGCAGCGAATAATCATAAGAATAATTAATGAGGAGATTCTATTATGAAGCTTGGTATCGTTGGTTTGCCTAATGTCGGCAAAAGTACCCTTTTCAATTCACTTACTAAGGCAGGAGCAGAGTCAGCTAACTATCCGTTCTGTACAATCGATCCTAATGTCGGTGTTGTGGCAGTTCCGGATGACAGATTAGATAAGCTCGCCGCTTTATATAATTCAGCAAAGATAACACCGGCTGTTATCGAATTCGTAGATATTGCCGGTCTTGTTAAAGGAGCATCCAAGGGCGAAGGTCTTGGCAACCAGTTCCTTGCCAATATCCGCGAGGTAGATGCTATTGTCCATGTTGTAAGATGCTTTGAAGATTCTAACATTGTTCATGTAGATGGTTCTATCGATCCTATAAGAGATATTGAAACTATTAATCTTGAGCTTATTTTCGCAGATATTGAAGTATTAGACAGAAGACTCGCAAAGCAGAAGCGTGCTTCTTATAACAATAAGGATATTGCTAAAGAATGTGAGCTCCTTGAAAGACTTAAGGTATTCCTTGAGGAAGGCAATCTTGCCAAGAATTTTGAATGTCAGGATGAGGATGAAGAGGCTTTCTTAAAGGAATACAACCTCCTTACAGCCAAGCCTGTAATCTTCGCAGCCAATGTATCAGAGGATGACTTAGCTGACGATGGTGCTGATAATGAATATGTCGCTAAGGTAAGAGAATATTCCAAGAAAGATAACTGTGAGGTATTCGTTATCTGTGCACAGATCGAACAGGAAATTTCTGAATTAGATGATGATGAAAAGAAGATGTTTCTTGAAGACCTTGGTATTAGCTCTTCAGGTCTTGATAAGCTTATTGCGGCAAGCTACCGCATTCTTGGTCTTATCAGCTACTTAACAGCAGGCGAGACAGAGACAAGGGCATGGACAATCACTAATGGAACTAAAGCGCCTCAGGCTGCCGGAAAGATTCACAGTGATTTTGAAAGAGGCTTTATCAAGGCAGAGGTTGTATACTATCAGGATTTACTTGCCTGCGGTTCCTATAATGGAGCTAAAGAAAAAGGTCTTGTAAGAATGGAAGGTAAAGAGTATGTCGTTAAAGATGGCGATGTAATCCTTTTCAGATTCAATGTATAGTATTAATGGGCGTGTGGTTTTTACCACGCGCCCATTATTTCTTTGAATTTTTTCACATTGTCAGACACATCTCCGGAGAATATCGCTGAGCCGGCTACTATTACATTAGCCCCAGCCTCAAGAACAGAGGCAAGATTTCCGGCATTCACGCCGCCATCAATCTCAATATCTGTATCAAGTCCCTTGGCATCTAATAATCTTCTGATTTCTTTTACCTTATCAAGTGCTTCAGGTATGAACTTCTGTCCTCCGAAGCCCGGATTAACGCTCATTACAAGAACCATATCAACCTTGTCAAGATAAGGCTCAACCGCTGATACAGGCGTTGGCGGATTAAGTGTTATTGCAGCCTTAGCTCCACATCCCTTAATCTTTTCCAATGTAGCAACTACATCCTTACACGCTTCGACATGTACCGTAATTATATCAGCACCTGCCTTAACGAAATCCTCTATATATCTTATAGGTTCTTCAATCATAAGATGCACATCAAAAACCTTGTCAGTTGCACTTCTTGCCGATTTAATAACAGGCATTCCGAAGGAAATGCTCTTCACAAAAAGTCCATCCATGACATCCACATGAACATATTCAGCTCCTGCCTTGTCAATAGTTTCCAGCTCTTCACCAAGCCTCTTGAAATCTGCCGACAATATTGATGGTGACAAAATCTTCTTTAAACCACTCATAATTAATCAATAGCCTTTCTTTGCAGAAGCACCCTTAGTACTTCCTTCTGTTCTTTATTTCTTCATATATATCCACATATGACTTATATCTGTCATAATTAATTACGCCGTTCTCCACTGCCTGCTTTACTGCACATCCCGGCTCACTTACATGCATGCAGCCATTAAATCTGCACTGTCCCTCGAATGGTGTGAACTCTTCAAAATAAAATCTCAAATCCTCTTTCTCAACCTCCGGCAGATTAAGTGAAGTAAATCCCGGAGTATCACATATATATGTGTCCCTGCACACATTATATATCTCGGAATGTCTTGTAGTATGCCTTCCCCGGCCTATCCTGCTGACTTCCCCTGTCTGGCTCACTTCTCCCTGTTCATCTTCCATTCCCGGTATAAGCAGATTGGTAAGCGTTGATTTGCCAACTCCGGATGGACCTGCAAGCACAGTGGTCTTTCCTTCAAGTATATCTCTTACCTTGTCAATTCCGGCATTATTCTTAGCACTTATAAATATGCACTCGCAGCCGCAGCCCTCATATTTTTTTCTAAGTCCTTCCTTATACTCCTCATCTGCAAGCTCTTCCTTATTAAAGCATACAACAGTAGGAACGCTCTGATAATTCATCATAAGAATGAATTTATCAAGCAGATTAAAATTAGGCTCCGGTGTTCTTACTGCAAATATAACCATAGCCTGGTCTATATTAGCAGATGCCGGTCTTATCAGCTCATTTTTTCTTGGAAGAATATCCACCACATTTCCCTTGAAATTATCCTTGTCAATAACCTCAATCTCCACATTATCACCGACCAACGGCTTTATATGGCGGTTTCTGAATATTCCCTTTGCCTTACATTCATAAATACCGCTGGCTTCTACATGTATATAGTAGAAACCAGCGATACCCTTAATTATCTTTCCCTGCATATAAATAATTATACCTGATTAATTCTGTGGTGCCGCAGCGTTATTAGCTCCTGCATCGTTATTAGCTCCGGTGGCATTATTTGCCTCTGTTGCTTTTGGTGCTGTTGTTGCCGCTGTTGCTTCTGTGGCCTTAGTTGCTGCCTCTGTAGCCTTAGTTGTCTCTTCCTGCTTATGGCTTACTGTAATAGTGACTGTTGTTCCCTCCGGAACTGAAGTTCCTTCAGAGTAATCACTTGAAACTACATAACCGTATGTTCCGCTTGTTGTCGTATAAGAAACACTTGCCTTAAGACCATTGTTCTCAAGCCACTGTCTTGCTTCTGATTCAGTCTTTCCTACAAGATTAGCCATTGTCACATTCTTAATCTCTTTTCCGCGGCTTACTGTAATTGTTATAGTAGAGCCCTGTGCAACACTTCCTGAAGGAGATGACTTGATTACCTTGCCATTCTCAACTGTGCTGCTGTACTGATAATCAACATCAACTGAAAAGCCCTCTGCTTCAAGAGCACTTCTTGCTGCATCCTCTGTCTTTCCTGTTACATTTGGAACTGTGGTATTCTTAACTTCCTTGCCACCACTGACTGTAATAATAATCTGTGTATTCTTCTCTACCTTCTTGCCTGCAGCCGTTCCCTGTGAAATAACCGTTCCTTCAGATACAGTATCTGAATTCTGTACAACTGCACGGTATCCGAGTCCGACATCGTTAAGTGCCTTAATTGCATCATCCTTTGTCATTCCCTCTACCTTTGGAACAGTTACCTTGTTCTTATCATCAGAGGCTGTACTTGTCTGTTCTTCTGTGCTTGTTGTCTGTGTACTTGAGCTATCCTTGTTAGAC
>CAVKBP010000029.1:0-17934 GCA_963654395.1 Ruminococcus sp. CAG:382 | reverse complement strand
AAAAATGGAATCTGAAAGCCTTATATTTACTGGCTTAGAGATTCCGAGAGATTATCAGGCAGAAATGGAGGGGATTATGGAGGCAGGCAGTATTGAATAATGAAAACAGATTTGACGCATTTTTTAATGGATTACTGAATAAAACGAGAAAGGATAAAATATTTATAGTAATACTGGCGGGGATACTTATGATGGTGATAGCAATGCCTGTTAAAAGCTCCTCTGTTAAGAGTTACTCTGCGGGTTCGGTTCTATCCTCCGGCTCTGACGACTATGAAGCAAGCCTTTCGGATGAATTACAGCAGATGCTTGAGAATACAGACGGGGTTGGCAATGTTAAGGTTTTAGTAAAGACAACAGAGGAAAAAGAGGTTACTGGTGTGCTGGTGGTGTGCGAGGGAGGTGATGATAAGAATCTCGTGGCATATATTACTGATGCGATAAATGGCCTTTTAGGTGTTCCTGTACATAAAATTAAAGTGATGAAAATGTCGGAATAATTATTTTGGAGGCAGTTTTGAAAAGAATTAAAAAGAATCATATTATAATTACGGCACTGGCTATAATGATAGCTGCTGCCGGGTATATTAATTATGCCGGTGACCTTGATAATATAATTAAAGTGAAGGATAAGCAAAAGACTGCTGCGGTTGTATCTGACAATGTGGCAGCAGACAGTACAGCGGCAGAGGATGCGGATACGGATTTTACAGAAGAGCCGGGAACTGTTATACTTACCTCAGCAGGTGTTAAGTCGGAGGCTGTAGCAGCCGCCAAGCTGAACAGGGAGCAGGTAAGGGCTGCAAGTATAGAAAACCTGAAAAGCATAGCCAGTGATACAGGCATTGCAGATGAGGCAAAGAAGTCCGCAGTTGACCAGTTAGCAAAACTTGAGGATAATGCAGACAAGGAATCGGCAATAGAGCTTTTATTATCGGCTAAGGGGTTTGATTCCTCTGTCGTAACGGTGTCAGATACGAATGCAGAGGCGGTGGTTAATGTATCGGAGCTTTCAGACACAGATAAAGCGCAGATTGAGGATATAATTAAAAGAAAAACAGGCTTTACGGCTGACAAGATAACAATAAACATTTGCAATAATTAGTGTTTATGGTATAATCTGATTAACTTTGAGTTAAATATGAATATATGGAGGACGGTTATGACAAAAGAGTTTGAAGATAGAGGTTCAACTTATTCTATACACGAGAATGTTAATATTGGCGAGGTCAAGGTAGCTGATGAGGTTGTAGCTATTATTGCAGGTCTTGCAGCTACAGAGGTTGAAGGTGTTGACAGTCTTGGCGGCAATATCACTAACGAAATCGTAAGCAAGCTTGGAATGAAGAGCCTTTCTAAGGGTGTAAGGGTTGTGGTTGAGAAGTCAAGTGTCCATGTAGATATAACTGTTAATCTTAAATATGGAACACAGATACCAGCGGTTTCAGACAAGATTCAGGAAAAGGTTAAGTCAGCAATCGAAACAATGACAGGACTTTCAGTTACAGAGGTCAACATTAAGGTTGCCAGCGTTAATGTAGAAAATTAAATTCAGGAGTTAAAAGATGACAAGATCTACAATGAGGGAGCATATTTTCAAGCTATTATTCAGAGCTCCTTTTATCGATAATAAGGATGAGTACGAAGAGCAGATTAATCTGTATTTTGCAGATGCAGATATGGTAGATGCTTCACATCTTAAGGAAGAGGAATACAATTACATCAAGGATAAGACATTAGCTATAGCAGAGCTTATACCTGAGCTTGATGAGAAAATCGATTCAGTTTCAGAGGGTTGGCCTACAAGCCGTCTTGGAAAAACAGAGCTTACTATTATGAGGCTCGCAGTGTATGAGATGCTCTATGATGAGGATATTCCTACCAATGTAGCACTCAACGAAGCTGTTGAGCTTGCAAAGACCTACGGTTCAGCAGACAGCACAGCGGCCTTTGTCAATGGTGTATTAGGCAAGTTAATTAAAGAGTAATGCATTTTCTGCATGCGAAGTGAGGATATATGGCTGGAGTATATACTGTAAAACAGGTTAATTCCTATATTAAGAATATGTTTAAGCAGGATTTTCTGCTTAGCTGCGTTTCTGTTAAGGGGGAGATATCTAATTGCAAGTATCATACCTCCGGTCATATTTATTTTACATTAAAGGACGCAGATGCGGCGCTTTCTGTAATTATGTTTGCAGGTCAGGCAGCAAAACTTTCTTTCAGGCTGAAGGATGGAATGTCGGTTGTCGCAGCAGGCAGGGTTGATGTATTTGACGCGGCTGGAAAATACCAGTTGTATGCGAATTCAATCCAGCAGGAGGGCATCGGTGAGCTGTATCAGAAGTACGAGCAGCTTAAGCAGTATTATGAGGATATGGGTTACTTTGCTAAAGAATACAAAAGACCACTTCCTCTATTTACTAAGAAATTAGGCATTGTGACTTCTAAGACAGGTGCGGCAGTACAGGATATCATGAACATTTCCAGAAGGCGGAATCCCTATATACAGCTTGTACTGTATCCGGCATATGTACAGGGTGAGCATGCTAAGCAGTCAATTGTAAATGGAATTAAGAGACTTGATAAGCTCGGGCTTGACTGCATTATAGTCGGACGCGGCGGCGGTTCTATTGAGGATTTGTGGGCTTTTAATGAGCCGGAGGTAGTTGAGGCAGTCTTTAATGCAGCAACACCGGTAATATCAGCAGTTGGCCATGAAACAGATTTTACGCTTACAGATTTTGTGGCTGATATGAGAGCTCCGACACCTTCAGCGGCGGCAGAGCTTGCTGTTACAGAGGTGGCTGTGGTAGAGAATAAGCTATATGAATATGAAAGACGCTTAAGGCAGCAGGTGATTTACTCACTGAATGCTAAAAGAGATTATCTGGAAAAATTAGAGCTAAAGCTTGGAAAGCTTAATCCTGTGAGCCAGATTAATGATAAGCGTCAGCGCCTTATGAATATTGAA
The DNA here is from genome assembly GCA_963654395.1 of Ruminococcus sp. CAG:382. GTDB lineage: Bacteria > Bacillota > Clostridia > Lachnospirales > Lachnospiraceae > Lachnospira. Next base: position 14,960 of record CAVKBP010000029.1, on the reverse strand, counting down.
GATAAGCTTGGCATGTTAATAAAAAACTGTGCAGCAGATAACAGGAACAGACTCAGCCTGTATGCTTCAAGGCTTGAGGGCTTAAGTCCTTTAAAAAAGCTTGATATGGGCTATGGTTATATTGAGGATGCTAAGAGTGAGCGGATTGTATCTGTCAGCCAGGTAGCACCGGAGGATGAAATCACAGTTTATCTTAAAGACGGAAGCATAAGATCTAAGGTTATTGAGGTAGGGGAAGCATGGCGAAAACATTAGAACAGTCATTTGAAAGACTTGAAGAGATAATTACGCAGATGGAAAAATCAGACACTACTCTTGATGCATCCTTTAAAATGTATCAGGAGGGGATGAAGCTTGTTGAGGGCTGCAATAAGCAGCTAGACAGGATTGAGAAACAGATTATTGTTTTAGAGGATGATGGAGAATCAGAGGATGAGTGATTTTAAAAATGAATTGGAACAGGAAGTAGAATTTATCAATAATATAATATCGAGATATTTACCGGAGGAATCAGGGCTTGATAAGAAAATAAGAGAAGCCATGAATTACAGTGTCAATGCAGGAGGCAAGAGAGTAAGGCCTATGCTTATGCTTGAGGTGTATAAGCTGTGTGGCGGCAATGACTGTCAGGTTGTCTATCCATTTATGGCAGCATTAGAATGCATCCATTCATATTCTCTTGTGCATGATGATCTTCCGGCTATGGATAATGATGATTACAGGAGAGGAAGACTTACTACGCATAAGGCGTTCGGCGAGGATTTCGGAATACTTGCAGGCGACGGTCTTCTTAATCTTGCTTATGAGATTATGGCAGAGGCACTTGTATCAGGTGAGGAAAATATAGAAGCTAAGGCTAAGGCAATGGAGGTTATTGCAAGAAAAGCCGGAATCAGAGGAATGGTCGGAGGACAGGCTGTGGATGTGGAGCTTACAGGAAAGCCATTATCAGAAGAACAGCTTGACTTTATATTCAGGTTAAAGACAGGCGCACTTATTGAGGCAGCATTTCTTGCAGGAGCATATCTTGCAGGCTGTGAGGATGAGACTGCTGATAAGCTGTCAAGGGCAGCCTCGCTTATAGGCTTTGCATTCCAGATAAGAGACGATATCCTTGATGTCACCAGCTCACTTGAAGAGCTTGGAAAGCCGGTGTTCTCTGATGAGAAGAATAATAAAACAACATATGTTACTTTATATGGAATGGAGAAGTCAGAGGCAGATGTAGAAGCTATGTCTGATGAGGCTTTAGATATAATTAAAGGTGTGGGAAAGAATGAATTTCTAGAGGAGCTTGTTCTTAACCTTATACACAGAAACAAATAGAGCAGGTGTGTTATGATTCTTGAAAAGATAAATAAACCAAATGATATTAAACAATTATCTCCAATTGAATATAATCAGCTTGCAGATGAAATACGCAGATTTCTTATAGAAAAGATTAGTAAAACAGGTGGACATCTAGCCTCTAATCTTGGTGTTGTCGAGCTTACAATGGCTCTTCATCTGGCATTTAACCTGCCACAGGATAAGCTTATATGGGATGTCGGACACCAGTCATATACACATAAGATTCTGACTGGAAGAAAAGACCAGTTTGACCAGCTAAGAAAGTTCGGTGGCATGAGCGGGTTTCCTAAGAGAAATGAAAGTCATTTTGACGCCTTTGACACAGGACACAGCTCTACATCAATATCAGCAGGACTTGGTCTTGTTAAAGCAAGAGATTTAAAGAATGAGCATTACAGCGTTGTCTCTGTTATCGGGGATGGAGCGCTCACTGGTGGAATGGCTTATGAGGCGCTTAATAATGCCTCCTCACTTAAGACTAATTTCATCATTGTATTAAATGATAATACCATGTCGATATCGAAAAATGTCGGTGGTGTTCCTGATATGTTAAGTGAAATCAGGTCATCAGATTCTTATTATGACCTTAAAGAAAATGTGGCTAACACTCTCTATAAGTTTCCTGGTGGGGATCATATTGTTGAAAAAATAAAAAAAACCAAGAGCAATTTAAAGCAGATGATTTTCCCGGGACATATGTTTGAAAGCATGGGAGTATCTTATCTTGGCCCGGTTAATGGACATGATATTGATAAGCTTATCAAGGTTTTCCATGTGGCAAAGCGTATTAATGGAGCGGTTATCGTCCATGTGGTGACACATAAGGGACATGGATATAAGCCGGCAGAGCGCAATCCTGCCAAGTTCCATGGAATCGGACCTTTTGATATTGCAACCGGAAAGGAGCTTAAGGCATCAGATAAACCGACTTATTCAGATGTATTTTCTGAAAAAATATGTCAGCTTGCCAAAAACGATAAATCGATAGTGGCTGTCACCGCGGCTATGCCGGGAGGTACAGGACTTAATAAGTTTTCAAAATGGTTTCCTGACAGATTCTTTGATGTAGGAATCGCGGAGGAGCATGCAGTCACATTTTCGGCAGGAATGGCGGCAGGCGGTTTAAAGCCAGTGTTTGCGGTCTATTCCTCATTTTTACAGAGAGCCTATGACCAGATACTCCATGATGTATGCATACAGCATCTTCATGTTGTGTTTGCGATTGACAGGGCAGGACTTGTCGGAAGTGATGGCGAGACACATCAGGGAATATTCGACTTATCATTCTTAACCTCAATCCCCAATATGACGGTTATGGCACCAAAGAATGGCAAAGAGCTTGAGGCAATGCTTGAATTTGCACTGCTTAACTTTAATTCCCCGGTCGCAATAAGATATCCAAGAGGGCAGGCCTATGACGGTCTTGAAGAATACAATGCGCCTGTCAGATACGGCAAGGCTGAGATGCTTATAGAAGAGTCTGACATTGCACTGGTAGCTGTCGGCAATATGCTTATCACAGCACTTGCAGTGAGGGAGAAATTCAAAGAAAAAGGCTACAATATGACTATTGTTAATGAGCGCTTTGTCAAGCCGGTTGATACTGATATGCTTGAGAGACTGGCACAGTCACACAGACTTATAGTCACTATGGAAGAAAATGTTTTGTCAGGAGGCTTCGGGGAAGCAGTCTGTCAATATTATGATGATACCTGCAATGATGTAGCTGTGCTTAATATTGCACTGCCAGATGATTATGTTGAGCATGGCAATGTTGATATTCTCCGCCGCGAATCGGGCGTTGATAAAGACAGTGTAGTTGAGAAAATACTTAACAGATGGGCAAATGTTTTGAATAAGGATAAAGATAATGAGTAAAGAAAGATTAGATGTTTTATTGGTTAATAAAGGGCTTGCCACTTCAAGAGAGAAGGCTAAGGCTATTATTATGTCCGGAAATGTATATGTTGACGGACAGAAGGAAGATAAAGCAGGACAGTCATTTCCTGATACTTCTGTAATTGAGGTGCGCGGAACAACACTTAAATATGTAAGCCGAGGCGGACTTAAGCTTGAAAAGGCCATGCAGAATTTTGATGTATCACTTGAGGGTAAAATCTGCATGGATGTCGGCTCTTCTACAGGGGGGTTTACTGACTGTATGCTGCAGAATGGCGCGGTTAAGGTATATGCTGTGGATGTAGGACATGGCCAGCTTGACTGGAAGCTCCGCAATGACGAAAGAGTTGTCTGCATGGAAAAAACTAATATCCGTTATGTAACACCTGATGATGTTGCAGACAGGATACAGTTCTCAAGCATTGATGTTTCATTTATCTCACTTACAAAGGTGCTTACTCCGGTAAGAAATCTTCTCGACGACGACGGACAGATTGTATGTCTTATAAAGCCGCAATTCGAGGCTGGAAGAGAAAAGGTCGGTAAGCATGGTGTTGTAAGAGACAAGGATGTCCACATAGAAGTAATTAATAAGGTAATTGATTATGCAATGTCAATTGGCTTTGAAATCCTTAATCTTGAGTTCAGTCCGGTTAAGGGACCAGAGGGAAATATTGAGTATTTGCTGCATTTACACAAGCTTGCAGAGCCACAGGTAAAAGAAATTCCATTTATTGTAGAAAATGTAGTTGAAAAAGCTCATGAAGTATTGTAATATATATTCAATTCTTTTCGTATACTAAATGAGGTTCAGCATGAAATATTTTTATATTGTTACTAACAGGTTTAAAGATCCTGAGGGTGTTAATACCAGAAAAATTGCACAATTCCTGCGTTCTAAGGGTGCTGAATGTGTGTGCCAGATAGAACAGGAGGCGGCTTCTGATATAACAGGTACTTACAGTGATGCAAGTCTTGTCCCTGATAATACTGAATGCTTTATTGTTCTGGGAGGAGATGGAACACTAATCCAGGCCTCAAGGGAATTATCAGAGAAGGAGATTCCTTTCATAGGCGTTAATATCGGAAATCTCGGCTATCTTACAGATACTGATATGTCGTGCTTTGAGGAGACACTTGACAGTCTTCTTAAGGATAATTATGAGATTGACAGCCGCATGATGTTAGATGGCTGCGTATACCGTGATGGAGAACGCATATTTTCAGATATGGCGCTTAATGATGTTGTAATTAACAGAAACGGCGCACTAAGAATTATTGATTTTGATATATATGTCAATGGCGGATATCTTAATACATATTCGGCTGATGGTGTGATTGTTTCGACTGCAACAGGCTCGACAGCTTACAGCCTGTCAGCGGGTGGCCCGATAATACAGCCAACAGCAAGGCTTATTATGGTAACTCCGATATGCCCGCATTCTCTTAATCAGAGAAGCATTATATTTGCTGCTGATGATGAGATTATGATTGAGATGAAGGACAATAAAAGCTCTTCTAAAAGGAAAATGGGTTCTCTTAACAACGACAGTACAAGAGTTGCTGCATTTGACGGAGAGAGCTACTGCGAGCTTGTGACAGGTGACAGAATTGTTATTACACAGTCAGAGCGTGTATCAAGGCTTGTCAAGACGAGCAGGATTTCTTTTTTAGAGAGAATCAGGAATAAAATGTAGTTGGGGAAAAGCATGAAAACAGACAGACATAAAAAGATATTGGAATTAATTGACAGATACGAAATCGGGACGCAGGAGGAGCTTGCGAAGATTCTTAATGATTCCGGATACAATGTGACGCAGGCAACTGTTTCAAGGGATATCAGGGAGCTGAATCTTTCCAAGGTTTCTGTGGATGGTAAAAAAACAAGGTATGCAGCACTGACTAAGGACAGACCTGTAGCAGGTGATAAGTTTCTAAGAGTTCTTAAAGAGGGCTTTGTATCAATGGATATGGCACAGAATATTCTTGTTATCAAGACAGCACCGGGCATGGCTATGGCTGTGTGTGCGGCGATTGATGCATTAAGCTGGAATGAGATTGTCGGCTCAATTGCCGGGGATGACACTATTATGTGTGCCGTAAGGACGGTTAATGATACATTGCTTGTCATGAACAAGATTAAGAAGCTTATCAGGGAGACTTAAAACAGACTATTCAGAACCACATTTGCAAGAACATGCTTTAGGACTTGAATAGTTACAAAGGACATAATTGAAAGGCAGGGTATGTTAGTTAATTTACATGTTAAGAATCTTGCATTGATAGAGGAAGAAAATATTGATTTTGATGAGGGGCTTAATATACTTTCGGGTGAGACAGGTGCCGGTAAATCAATTATATTAGGATCTATTAATGCTGCACTAGGAAGCAAGACATCACCGGATTTTATAAGGTCGGGCTGTGAATACGGGCTTGCAGAGATAACCTTTGCAATACCAGAAAAAAAGGCGGAGCGGATTAAGGAGCTTGGCGTTATATCCTGCGAGGATGGAGAGCTTGTTATTTCAAGGAAAATTATGGCGAACCGTTCACAGATTAAGGTGAATGGACAGTCGTTTACATCAGCGCAGACAAGGCTTCTTGCACATGAGCTGATTGATATTCATGGACAGCATGATAACCAGCTTCTCATGGAGGAGAGTAATCATCTGTCTGTAATTGACGAATATGATGAAAGTATAAGGCCTTTGCTGGATGAGTATAAAAGGTATTATAAAGAATATACTATATGCAAGAGGGAATATGAGAGCCTTTCTTGTGATGATGAAGCAAGAATTAAGGAGATGGCATTCTTACAGTATGAAATCAATGAGCTTGAGTCAGCGGCTTTAAAACCGGGAGAGGATGAGCAGGTGGAAGCTGATTACCGCCGTATGAGCAATTTCCAGAAGATTGCCGGTAATCTGTCAGAGGTAACTATGCTTTTATCAGAGGGCGACAGTAATTTAAGCGATATGGCAGGCTCAGCTCTAAAGAGTATGCTTGCCGCAAGCGAATATGATGAGAGCCTGTCGGAAAACTGCACGATTCTTTCTGATGTTGAAAGCCTTATATCAGATGTTACACATAATCTGTCAGCCTATATGGATGATTTTACCTTTGACCAGTCAGAATTTAATGAGCTTGAGGAAAGGCTTGATTTAATTAATTCTCTTAAGATGAAATACGGCAATTCAATTGAGAATATATTAGCGGCGCTGGAAGAAAAGAAGCAGAAATTATCAGAGTATGAAAATTATGATGAGGTTGCTGCACAAAGAAAAGCAGAGTATGACAAGGCTTACAGGAAGCTGATGGAAGTGGCAGAAAGGCTTAGCGCGCAGAGGAAAAGTACAGCGCTTAAGTTTTCAGAGGATATAAGAAATGCATTAAAACAGCTTAATTTCTTAGATGTACAATTTGAGGCTGCATTTGAAGAAAAAGAGCCGGACGCCACAGGAATGGATAATGTAAGATTCATGATATCTACCAATCCGGGCGAGGCTGTGAAGCCACTTGCTAAGATTGCTTCTGGCGGTGAATTGTCAAGAATCATGCTTGCGATTAAAAGTGTCATGGCGGAAACTGATGTATCCAAGACACTTATATTTGATGAGATTGACGCTGGTATCAGCGGAAAGACAGCACAGCTTGTTGCAGAGAAGTTAAATACGCTGTCTAAGACTCATCAGATAATATGCATAACACATCTGCCGCAGATTGCTGCAATGGCAGATAATCATTATGTTATTGAAAAGTCTACTAAAGACAACAGAACAATAAGTAATATAACTAAGCTGTCTTATGACGAAAGCGTTGGAGAGCTTGCAAGAATGCTTGGCGGCTCAAGCATTACAGACGCGGTTGTGTCTAATGCAAGGGAATTAAAAAATATGGCACAGGAAGCAAAGCACAATTAAATAGCTGCAATAATTTACAGTAATACCCTTTTTTAAAAAGTATTTCATCTGTCAATACTAATCTTAGAAGGATGGTGGATTGATATGAAGCATTTTAAAAAAGGGTTAATTTTTGTCAGCTTTCTGGTATTTGGAACAGGCTGTCTGGCTGGTATTATATGCTGTTCAATAAAGAAAAAGATTCCGGACAGGCTCTATATTTATAAGCAGGACAAGGCAGTATTATCCATGGATATTCCGGTTGTTGGAACTGTGTATGACAGCAGTAATAATGTGTGCGCTGATAATATTGATTTTGGCAGGCAGGTCACAATACAGCCGGGAGATACAGGGCAGTATTATGTTGATTATAAGCTGTTCGGTCTGCTTACAGTTGCAAGGACACATATGGAGGTTGTTGATGAAAGATATATCTATTCAGGCGGCTTCCAGGTGGGCATATATCTGAAATGCAATGGTGTGTATGTAGTCAGCACAGAGACTATATGTACTTATGACGGTAAAAATGTCGTTCCGGTATCGGGAAAGCTTGGCAAAGGTGATTACATTATTAAAGTAAATGATAACGCTGTTAGTACAAAGGAGCAGCTCTCACAGCTTGTAGCAGCTTCAGATGGGGAGAGCCTAAATATAACTGTAAGGCGCGATAATCAGGAGCTTAGCTATGAGGTCACACCTGTAAAAAATGTTGCCGGCGAATACAAGCTTGGAATATGGGTTAAGGACGATACGCAGGGTGTCGGCACTGTTACTTATGTATGTGAGGATGGCACATTTGCAGCATTAGGACATGGAATATCGGATAACGAAACCGGAAATGTGCTTGATATCAGCGGCGGCAGCATATACAGAACGCGGATTCTGTCTATTGTGCCGGGGAAAAACGGTGAACCCGGAGAGCTTCTCGGCACGATTGATTACAGGGAACATAATATCGGAAGTATTAGCAGAAACACTGATAAGGGCATATATGGTGAAAATGCGTATTCTTTATACAGCGAGTATTCGCCTGAGCTTATGAAGGCAGCCGGCTCGTATGAAGTTACAAAGGGAGCTGCATATATAAGATTCTATAATAATGGCAGCTTCCATGATTATGAAATTGACATAACAGATTTAAAATATGGCGACTCAAAAAATATAACCTTTAAGGTAACATCAGATGAGCTTCTGGAACTGACTAATGGAATAGTTCAGGGGATGAGCGGAAGCCCGATTATACAGAACGGAAAGCTTATCGGTGCTGTCACGCATGTGTTTATTGATGATTCTACTTGCGGATATGGCATATTTATTGATAAAATGCTGGATGAAGACTAAAAGAAACTAAAAAGAAAAGGATTATGACACGATGGAAAGAGAGAAATTTGGCAGCAGGCTTGGCTTTATTCTTATAAGTGCCGGCTGTGCAATCGGAATTGGAAATGTATGGCGTTTTCCATATATTGCAGGTAATAACGGAGGCGGAATATTTGTTGTATTGTATATATTATTCCTGCTGATGTTCGGAATTCCTGTACTGTCTATGGAGCTTGCAATGGGAAGAGCTTCTAAGAGCAGTATTATAAGGGCATATCATGAGCTTGAGCGCCCGGGACAGAAATGGCATATCCATGGTTATGTTGGAATGGTTGGAAATTACATTCTGCTGTTCTTTTATACGACAGTATCAGGCTGGATGCTTGGATACTTTATTAAATATGTTACAGGCAGTATTACTAAGAATACAGACAGTAAGCAGTTGTTTGCAGATGTAACCGCCAATCCATGGATAATGTTTGTATGGATGGCTGTTATTGTGCTTATTGCTGTTATTATATGCAGCATGGGACTTCAGAATGGTGTAGAGAAGATTACTAAGTATATGATGCTTATTCTTCTTGGGCTTATTATCGTTCTTGCCATTCACAGCCTTACACTTGATGGTGCAGGAAAGGGAATGAAATATTTCCTTGTTCCAGATATGGATAAGATAAATGAGATTGGCTTTGGAAATATTATTATCGAAGCAATGAAACAGGCGTTTTTTACTCTTAGCATCGGAATGGGCTCCATGATGATATTCGGAAGCTATATCGATAAAGAGCGGGCGCTTGTAGGAGAGGGCATCCAGATTACATTACTTGACACATTTGTAGCAATTATGTCAGGAGTTATCATATTTCCTGCATGTATGTCATATAATATACCAACAGACAGTGGTCCAAGCCTTATATTCGTGACACTTCCGAAGGTGTTCGAGCATATGTCAGGCGGAAGATTCTGGGGCGCAATGTTTTTCCTTTTTATGACATTTGCGGCATTATCCACAGTTATCGCTGTACTGGAGAATATTATTGCGTGCAATATGGAGGCATTCGGCTGGAGCCGTAAGAGAGCCGGAATTATCAATCTTTTCATTATCATTATAATGAGTATTCCGTGTATTCTTGGCTTTAATGTGCTTAGCGGCTTCACACCTCTGGGAGCAGGTACTGGTGTGCTTGACCTTGAGGATTTCCTTGTAAGCAGCCTTATTCTCCCGATAGGAAGTCTTGTTATACTTCTTTTCTGTACAACAAAGTTGGGATGGGGATATGAGAATTATATGGACGAGGTTAATACGGGTAAGGGTATCGGCATGCCTGGGATTTTTAAATTCTATCTTAAATATATCCTGCCGCTGGTTATACTGTTCATAATAATCGATGGACTGATTTAATTAAATATGTATATTATGTCGATTTTTGTCGAATTATGTAGTGTTATGCGTAAAAAAGTGCTTGCAGACCGCTGTTGTTAAATCTATACTAAATGCTGTGAAGTTATGAAATGTCGGAATGATTAATTTTCACATTATGAAAGGGCTTGAATCTTATGGAAAGAACAAAAATAGCAATCGCGGATGATAATCAGAATATTCTGGAAGCACTGAAAAATGTAATTGATGAAGAAGAGGACATGAAGATTGTCGGAGTTGCAGATAACGGGTCAGATACCGTTAAGATGATTCGGGAAAGTAAGCCTGATGTTGTTTTGTTAGATCTTGTTATGCCGGGAATTGACGGAATTACTGTTATGGAAAAGGTACGGGAGGATAAGAGCTTAAGTTCAAAGCCGGACTTTATTGTAATAAGTGCTGTCGGAAAAGACAATGTAACGGAAGACGCCTTTAATATGGGCGCATCGTATTACATAATGAAACCATTTGATAATGATGTTTTAGTAAACAGAATACGCTACATAAGAAATCAGCATAATAATCTGTATGTCAAGGCAGTTACAAAAGAACCGGTATCTATTACAGACCGTAATCTGGAAACAGATATAACTAATATAATACATGATATCGGAATTCCGGCACATATAAAAGGATATCAGTATCTGCGTGATTCAATTACTCTTTCCGTAAAGGATTCAGAAGTGATAAACAGCGTAACCAAAGTGCTTTATCCAACTATTGCCAAGAAATATGTTACAACTCCAAGCAGAGTTGAGAGAGCCATCCGGCATGCTATTGAAGTTGCATGGAACCGCGGTAATACGGATACACTGAATGATTTATTTGGATATACTATTAATTGTGGGAAGGGCAAGCCTACGAATTCGGAATTTATCGCCCTGATATCAGATAAAATCCGAATCCAGTATAATATCAGATAAAACATATAACTGTTCAGAGCCAACCGATAAAATTTTGCATGGCTCTGAACAAAACACATATTTTTCACATATAATTAGTGGTAAAGCCTTGAAATATTACACTATATATATTATAATTACAAAATCGTAAAAGATTTTTAATAATTCTGTAATATTTAGATTAAGACGAGGTATATATGCGTAAGAGATTTTATAAGGGCTTTGCGGCTATTTTATTAACATCAACTATAACAGTTTCGACAGTATTTGCTGTTCATGCGGATGATGTTGACAGCTTAAAGCAGCAGAAGAAACAGACTGAGGCAGAGCTTGATGACCTTCAGAATCAGTGGGCTTATCTGTTACAGCAGATGGATGACTTAGAGCTTAAGATGGCTAAGAAGTCTGATGAAATAGATGCTGCCAGTGCCAAGCTTGAAGAAGCTGAGAAGGTTCAGGCTTCACAGTATGAGGACATGAAGCTCCGTATCAAATATATGTATGAGGATCAGTCAGTATCTTTAGCAGAGGTTTTCCTTACTTCCTCTGATATGAGTTCAATGCTTAATAAGGCTTCCTATGTTCAGGAGGTCTATAATTATGACAGAACCAAGCTTGATGAGATGGCTGCAACAGCTAAGGAAATCGAGGAGCTTAAAACAGGACTTGAGAATGACAAGAAGGAGCTTGACGAGGCACAGTCACAGTTGACTGAGAAGCAGGCATTACTTTACAGCACAATTCAGGAAACACAGGCTAAGGCAGATGATGTAAGCAGCCAGCTTGAGGAAGCTGTAAAGAAAGCTGCTGAGGTAGCTGCAAAGAAGGCAGCAGAGCAGGCAGCAGCACAGGCTGCTGCGCAGGTAAGCACAAGCAGTAACAGCTCTTCTTCAGGTACAAGCCAGAGTACAACAACAGTACAGGCAGCAGCTACTGGAGATTCATCCGTTGCAAGTGGCGTTGTTTCCCTTGCGTATTCATTACTTGGAGTGCCTTATGTAAGTGGTGGTAGTTCACCATCAGGCTTTGACTGTTCAGGTTTTACTTCTTATCTGTTCAGACAGTATGGCATAAGTGTTTCAAGATCATCTAGTGCACAGGTGTATGGCGGTACAGCCGTTGACGGACTTGCTAATGCACAGCCGGGTGATATTATATGCTTCCCAGGACATGTTGGCTTATATGTAGGCGGCGGTCAGATGATTCACGCTAATGTTCCGGGTGGTTCAGTAAGACTTGTTGGTGTTACTTCAATTGGAATGAGTATAATTGCTATAAGACGTTACTGGTAATATTCTAATATATGTGATATAATAAGTGCAGTTTTACAGGGACTGCACTTATTTTTATAAATGCATGAAGGGTATGGAAATTCAAATTAATAAGAAATGAGGACTAAAGTATGAAAAATGTATTGTTAATTGCATCAGAGGCTGTGCCATTTATTAAGACAGGAGGACTTGCTGATGTTGCAGGTACACTTCCTAAGTATTTTGACAAGACTAAGTTTGATGTGAGGGTTATGATACCTAAGTACACATGTATTCCATGGGAATATCGTGAAAAGATGGTTTATAAGACACATTTTTATATTGACCTTGCATGGAGAACACAGTATGTTGGTGTCTTTGAATTAGAGTGGAATGGTGTGACATTTTACTTTATTGATAACGAATTCTATTTCGGCGGCAATAAGCCATATAGCTGGATTCATGAGGATATTGAAAAATTCGCATTCTTCAGCAAGGCTGCACTTTCAGCACTTCCAGTACTAGGCTTCAGACCGGATATAATCCACTGCAATGACTGGCAGACAGGACTTATTCCTGTATATCTTAAGGAAAGATTCTCACAGGGTGAGTTTTATCAGGGAATCAAGTCTATTATGACTATACATAATCTTAAGTTCCAGGGGATATGGGATCTTAAGAAGGTTAAGGATATCACAGGTCTTCCTGATGAATATTTCACATCAGACAAGCTTGAAGCATATGAGGATGCCAATTATTTAAAGGGTGGTATTGTATATGCTGACAGGGTAACAACTGTAAGTGAGACTTATGCAGAAGAGATTAAGACTCCATTCTATGGTGAGAATCTTGATGGACTTATGAGAGCAAGAGCTAATGTTTTATCAGGTATTGTTAATGGTATTGATTATGATGAATATAATCCGGCTACTGATAAGAGAATCGCTAATAACTACAATCAGGTAACTTTCAGAAAAGAAAAGTGGAAGAACAAGGTTGCACTCCAGAAGGAGCTTGGACTTACAGAGGATAAGGGTAAATTCATGATTGGTCTTGTATCAAGACTTACTGACCAGAAGGGACTTGACCTCGTTGCTTATGTAATGGATGAGTTATGTGCAGAGGATGTACAGTTTGTAATTCTTGGTACAGGTGAAGAAAGATATGAGAACATGTTCAGACATTATGACTGGAAATATAATGACAGAGTATCTGCCAATATATATTATTCAGAGGATATGTCACATAAGGTATATGCATCCTGTGACGCGTTCCTTATGCCATCATTATTCGAGCCATGCGGACTTTCTCAGCTTATGAGCCTTAGATATGGAACTGTTCCTATTGTCAGAGAGACAGGCGGTCTTAAGGATACAGTTGAACCATATAACGAATATGAGAATAAGGGTACAGGATTCTCATTTGCTAATTATAATGCGCATGAGATGCTTGGCATTGTTAATTATGCTAAGGATGTATATTACAATCATAAGAGAGAATGGAACAAGATTGTTGACAGAGGCATGAAGGCTGACTTTTCTTGGAACAGCTCAGCAAGAAAGTACGAGGAACTTTATAATTCACTTTAATTAATAAAATCTGCCTCTTGATAAAATTAATTTATCGATTTTATTAAGAGGCAGATTTTGCATGTGAGTGAGTATGAATTATGTGAGTGGATTGTTAACTAAAAGAAAAAGGAAGCTGCAATAAAGCAACTTCCTTTTTTAATGCAGGTGGCGGGACTTGAACCCGCACGATGTCACCACCGGCAGATTTTGAGTCTGCTGCGTCTGCCATTCCGCCACACCTGCGCGACCTTGATAGTTTAACATAATAAAACTTAAAAATCAAGTAAAGAATACTTGCATACACAATAAATTTCTAATATCATATGCATTATAATCCTTTTATGGAGGCATTTATGGATAACTGTAAAGAAATCCAGAGCATGATAGAATGCTTTGAGGCTGACAGACTGTCACTTAAAGATGAAGAAGCATTTACACAGCATATGCTTAACTGTGATGACTGCCGGGAAGAGATGGAGATATATTATATAATTTCATATGGATTAGATGATGATAATGAAGATAAAATAGAAAACAGCAGGTATAGTGAATATTTAGATGCATTTGATTTCACAGGACTGGTGGAGCAGAAGCTGATGGACAGTGAGGAGAAATGCATATTTTTAAGACAGTGGACGCATTTTACAAGGGTAAGATATATATTCGTCACAGCGGTTATGGTTCTTACTGCGCTGCTTCTTGGTATTATCAAGTTTTTATAAAATAGTCTGAAAAGCCTGCGGAATGGAGAGTGTTATGAGTGAAAAGCTTATATTGATAGATGGACACAGTATATTGAACAGGGCGTTTTATGGTGTGCCAGACCTTACTAATGCGGAGGGAATACACACCAATGCGCTATATGGATTTCTTAATATTATGTTCAGATTCATTGATGAGGAGAAGCCTGATTATATTACAGTTGCATTTGACTTGTCTGCGCCGACCTTCAGGCATAAAGCCTTTGAGGGCTATAAGGGCACAAGAAAGCCAATGCAGCCGGAGTTAAAGCAGCAGGTTCCGCTTATGAAGGAGCTGCTTAAGGCTATGAATATTACGGTAGTTGAAAAGGAGGGCTTTGAGGCTGATGATATTCTTGGAACGATTGCTAAGGAAAGTGCAGCAAAGGGCATAGATGTTTCTATTATTTCGGGTGACAGGGATTTACTGCAGTTAGCTGATACGCACATCAAGATAAGAATACCTAAGACGAAAAAAGGTGTGACAGAGGTAGAGGATTATTATCCGGAGGATGTATTTAACCTGTATGGTGTTACACCTCTTGAATTCATAGATGTCAAAGCACTTATGGGTGATACATCTGATAATATACCGGGTGCGCCGGGTGT
>CAVKBP010000028.1:0-17960 GCA_963654395.1 Ruminococcus sp. CAG:382 | reverse complement strand
AAGTGCCGGAGGAATCGCGAGCCAAATGTCAGATTTGGCTCTGCGATAAAAGCTGTTTGTGATGCCTGCGTCACAAATAGCCGTGTGAAAAATCCTTGATTTTTCACACAAATCCCACATGCTTGCCTGCTTTCAAAACATCTCAAGTTTGTGCACAAGCACAAATTCCATTATTCATATTAATCAAGCTCTGGCAGATATGCAGATGCCGCTATCGCAAGCGCACCATGTCCTATATGGCACGCAACTGAAAGTGAAAGCGGATTCATATTAAAGTCATACTGTGGAAATGTCTCTTTAACCAGAGCAGCCCACTCCTCTGCCTCTTCCGGATTTCCTGAATAAGCAGCCGCCATATGTACTTTTCCATTCTTCGCATATTCTGCAAATCTTGTATCTAAATCCTCCTGCATTGCCTTAAGCATAAGCTTCTTCGCAGAAGCCTTACCTCTTGCCTTGGCATATGCGTCTAACTTCTCACCCTGAATCTGGAGCACAGGATTTAACTTAAGCATAGTTCCGATAGCTGCTGCCGCCGGAGTAATTCTTCCACCCTTCTTTAAGTACTTAAGCGTATCAAGTGTAATATATATGCTTGATTCCATTTTGTGCTTCTCAAGAATCTCCTTAATCTCTGCCGCAGAACTTCCTCTCTGTGCAAGCTCCCTGGCATCAAGAACTGACTGCCTCATGGTTACAGAAATCCTCTGGTTATTGACTACCTGAACCCTTCCGTCATAATCGTCCGCCACCATTGTCGCTGTCTGGCATGTTCCGCTTAATCCACTAGACATAGGGATATATACAACCTCGTCATACTCCTTAAGAATCTCGTCAAATGCGTCCTGCATCTCACCGATAGAAGGCTGTGAAGTAGATATATCTGCGTCCTGCTTTAGCTTCTCGTAAAACTCTTCCTGTGTAAGATTAATATCCTCGAAATACTGCTCACCATCTATAAAAAACGGCATTGGTATAACCTTAACCCCAAGCTCCTTAGACTGAGCCTGTGTAATTCCGCTGTTACTGTCTGTAAGTATGGCAACTTTACCCATGTAAATCCTCCAATGACCTATTGCTGTTAATTAATATTATTTGGTATACTTGTGTATATACTTCTATATAGTAAGACATTTTAACACTTTTGTAAACTTATCAGATGAGATGTTATGAAAAAACTGAAAGAAATAGAGGATTATGATGAAATATATTGAACTTGAGTATTTAGATGATACTTTAATGAATGCCCTTAATGACCTGATTAACCAGTGTGACGGCTATGAGCCTTATTATAGTGAAGCCCCTGACGACAGCTTTATCCAGTGCGCGCTTATTGATGAAAATGCGGCTGCACCTGTAATGTATGGCTTTGCCGGTCTGCTTATCAATGAGGAATGCGGATATGTTGAAGCATCTGGCCTTGTAGCGCCTGATTTTCGCCATATGGGACATTTTCGTAATATGCTGTCTATCTGTTGCCAGAAGCTAAAAAAACGCTCTACAGGCAATTTAGAGCTTATAGCGCCTGTGAGCGGTGGAATGCTTAACAGCTCTCTATGTGGTGATGTGTGTTTCTATGAATATCTGTACCGTCTTGACAAGGCACATTTTAACCCAGAGGCAATTCGAGCTATGGAGCCTGCCGGCGCTGAATATTATCTTGAGGGCGAGGATTATCTTATGTATCTGCCGGGGCATGAAGAGCCTGTGGCACTGCTTTATCTTGATACGCAGAACACATTTGTCAATGTATACGGCGTATTCGTTGACGAAGACCTTCGCGGGCAGGGCATAGGAAGCTGTCTGATGAAGCATTTTCTTAAAGACTACTTTGCTATAGCCACGCTTCCTCTCGTGCTTAATGTGACAAGCAGCAACAAGGCGGCTGTTGCATTATATAAAAAATGCGGCTTTACCGAAGCAAGCCGCATTGAATATCATTATATCAATTGTCCAGTCAGCTAGTTCAGCATTTCATAAATAACTATCTCAAAAACAGGCAAATTATTGGAATAGTTATTTAGAAATCGCTGTACTAATTCTTTGCCGCAATAACATCTCTCATATCATACATTCCAGCCGGCTTTCCTGCAAGGAACTTGGCAGCCTCAACTGCCCCCTTTGCAAATACTGCCTTAGAATGTGCGGTATGCTTGAATTCTATAACCTCATCTTCACCAGCGAAAATAACCTCGTGTTCACCGACGATAGTTCCGCCTCTTACTGCGCTGATTCCGATTTCCTTAGGATCGCGCTTCTGCCTTAACTGGCTTCTGTCGTATCTGTAGAAATATCCATCATCAAGCACTTCCTTCATGGAATCCGCAAGTGCAAGCGCTGTTCCGCTAGGTGCGTCAAGCTTCTGGTTGTGGTGCTTCTCTACAATCTCAATATCAAAGCCTGCTGATGCAAATACTTTGGCAGCATCCTGTAAAAGCTTGAATAATGTATTGATTCCAAGTGACATATTAGCTGAGCGCAGTATTGCAGCGCTTTCTGATGCCTCACTGATTGAGGCAAGCTGCTCATCAGTTAATCCTGTAGTACATATTACAGCAGGAATCTTAGTTTTCTTAATATAATCAACAAGTGCGTCCTCTGCCTTTGCTGATGCGAAATCAATGATAACATCAGCTTCAACATTGCACTCCTCTAACGAAGCAAATACCGGATATGTGTTATGTCCGTCATCACGAAGGTCAATTCCTGCCACGATTTCAGCGTTAGCATCATTGGCAGCAATTCCTGTAATGACCTGTCCCATATGACCGTTACAGCCATGCATAATTATTCTTGTCATCTTCATTCTCCTGTAGGTTAAAGTATTCCGTAGTTAACCATTGCTTTCTTTAATCTTTCAAGGTCAGCCTCTTCCATCTCACATAATGGGCTTCTGAGTGATCCCATATCCCATCCCATAAGGTTGAGCGCGTGCTTGACTGGAATTGGATTAACCTCGCAGAATAATGCGTCCACAAGCTCTAATGCCTTAAACTGCAACTGTGCTGCCTTTTCCACATCTCCTGCTGCAAATGTAGCGCAGATGTCATGTGTCTGCTTAGGAGCAACATTTGACAATACAGAAATTACACCCTTAGCTCCGATTGACATAAGCGGAACGATAAGTCCGTCCTCGCCTGAATACATATCAAGCCTGCCCTCTGCTAAAGCCATTGTCTTAGTCTCCTGT
Source organism: Ruminococcus sp. CAG:382 (assembly GCA_963654395.1). Lineage (GTDB taxonomy): Bacteria > Bacillota > Clostridia > Lachnospirales > Lachnospiraceae > Lachnospira. Next base: position 14,770 of record CAVKBP010000028.1, on the reverse strand, counting down.
GCCATATTGCCTGTTGCAGCCTTGATAGCAACGATATTGTCAACATCCTTAGCAAGCTTAGCTGCTGTCTCCGGCTGGATATTGCAGCCTGTTCTTCCCGGAACATTGTACATGATGATTGGAATGTCTACTGACTTGGCAACTGCTGTGTAGTGCTGTATAAGCCCCTTCTGTGTTGCTTTATTGTAATATGGTGTAACCACGAGACATCCGTCAACTCCTGCCTTCTGCGCTTCCTTAGAAAGCCATATAGCTGTTTCTGTGCAGTTAGAGCCTGTTCCTGCAATAACCGGAACTCTCTTCTTAACATAATCAGCCGTAAATCTGATTGCCTCTACATGTTCCTCATGTGTAAGTGTTGACGCCTCTCCTGTTGTTCCACAGATAATAATTGCGTCTGTTGAGTTATTAATCTGGTAATCTAAGAATTCTCCAAGCTTATCATAATTAACTTCTCCATTAGCTTTCATTGGTGTAATAATCGCTACACCGGCTCCGGTAAATACTGACATACCATCCTTCTTTCCGCTGTTAACAGCTATTATTATGTACATGATTTCTGTCTGTTCTCATCGCTTTTGCGCGGGTAACATAGAAGAGCCAATCTGCTCAAACAGACTGGCTCTTAAAGAAATCATAGTAATAGTCCTTTAAGTAGCTCTCCATCTATCTGATGACAGTCGTAAAACTATTAATCCTACGCCCAGCAGGAATGCTCCGGAAACAATCCTCTTCGGCACTCTCCCCTTTTATTATCCTTCTTATGCCTTCCGGGACATCCGGATAATTACTCTTGAATCGTGCGACCTCTACCTGCTGCAGGTAAAACCCATGCAGTTATTTTGACTATATCACTCTGATAATGTTATGTCAATACAATTAAAATTAAGAATGTGATTAAATTACTCTTCGTCCTCAACAAGGTCTATCTTACTTACTGATACTTCGTAAGCCACTCTTCTCTCGACCTCATCCTCACCGATTTTCTTAGTGTATTCCCTGCTCTGTACGCGTCCGCTTACCTGAAGATGTGAACCAACCTCAAGTCCTCCGGCAAATCTTGCATTTCTTCCCCATGCGATACATGGTATGTAATCTGACTTGCCATAAGGTCTGTTGACTGCAACCAGAACATCTGCAATCTCCCTGCCTAAAGGTGTCTTTCTATAGATTGGAGGCTTACATACATATCCATCAAGGAATATCTGGTTAGACTTAGCCTGCTCCTGTGGTATCTCGTCATCCTCTAAAAATTTTAATTCGCGTACAAATATTGAAAGCACCAGCTTATTTCTTGTTCCCTCGTGTCTGTTATACGAACGGAACTGTCCTGAGACTTCAATCTTCATTCCTCTGTAATCTTTAGTAACATCGATAAGTCTTTCAGATATCATAAGTGGTATTACATCAACCATATCACTTAATCTGTTCACTGATACATTAGCGATATAGAAGCCCTCACCAAAGACCTCATGGCTGAAAGTAAATTCTGATACAACCTCACCTATGATACACACTCTGTTATTTTCAATTACTTTATCAAGCATTCTGTATTTCTCCCTTCTTTGCCGGCTTTTTATTATTGTTGCGGCATGTGCTTTGTTTTCTCTAATATGTATATGTTGCTGTATCTGCAAATATTACACAAAAAATTTGAATTATTTGTGTTCAAAAAATGAAAAAATTTTTATATATATAGTATTGTTTTTTTAGAATATTGTGATAGAATATAAAAGTTGCTAATCATAGAAGACTTTAAAATTATAATTCAGGAAGGAAATTTTATATGAAAACAAAGCGTGAAGATATTCGTAATATCGCAATTATTGCCCACGTTGATCATGGTAAGACAACCCTTGTTGATGAGCTGTTAAAGCAGAGCGGAACTTTCAGGGCTAACCAGGAAGTTGCCGAGAGAGTCATGGATTCCAATGATATCGAAAGAGAAAGAGGAATCACTATTCTTTCTAAGAACACAGCAATCACATACAAGGATACCAAGATTAACATTATTGACACTCCTGGCCATGCTGATTTCGGCGGCGAGGTAGAGCGTGTACTTAAGATGGTTAACGGCGTTGTTCTTGTTGTCGACGCATTTGAAGGTGTTATGCCACAGACTAAGTTCGTATTGCAGAAAGCACTTGACATGAATCTTTCTGTTATAGTATGTATTAACAAGATAGACCGTCCGGAAGCAAGACCAGAAGAGGTTATTGATGAGATTCTTGAGCTTTTCATTGACCTGGATGCCAGTGAAGAACAGCTCGACTGTCCATTTATCTTCGCTTCTGCAAAGTCAGGTTATGCCATGGCAGACCTTAATGACGAGAAGAAGGACATGCAGCCACTCTTTGACTGTATTGTTGAAAACATTCCTGCACCAGAGGGCGACCCTGATGCTGATACACAGATGCTTATATCTACTATTGACTATAACGAATTTGTTGGTAGAATTGGTGTAGGTAAGATTGATAACGGAAGCCTTAAGGTTAATCAGGAGGTTATGATTGTAAACCATCATGATCCTAGTGTTAAGAAGCGTGTAAGAATTACCAAGCTCTACACATTTAACGGTCTTAACAAGGTGGAAGTTAATGATGCCGGAATTGGCGAGATTGTTGCAGTATCTGGTATTGCTGATATCCATATCGGTGATACAATATGCTCAGTAAACAATCCTGTTGCCATTCCTTTCCAGAAGATTTCAGAGCCGACTCTTTCTATGGATTTCATGGTTAATGACAGTCCGCTTGCAGGTAAGGAAGGTAAATTCGTTACCTCAAGACATTTGAGAGACAGACTTTTCAAGGAGCTTAACACTGATGTAAGCTTAAGAGTTGAAGAAACACCTGGCGTTGAAAATTCCTTCAAGGTTTCAGGACGCGGTGAGCTTCATCTTTCAGTTCTTATTGAGAACATGAGAAGAGAAGGTTATGAATTTGCTGTAAGTAAGGCAGAGGTACTCTATCACACAGATGAGAGAGGCAAGAAGCTTGAGCCTATGGAGCTTGCTTATATTGATGTTCCAGAAGAATTCTCAGGCTCAGTAATCCAGAAGTTAAGCCAGAGAAAGGGTGAGCTTCTTGGTATGACACCAATCAATGGCGGCTACACAAGACTTCAGTTCTCTATCCCTTCAAGAGGTCTTATCGGATACAGAGGTGAATTCCTTACTGATACTAAGGGTAACGGTATTATCAATTCTTCTTTTGAAGGATATGAAGAATACAAGGGAGATATTTCTTACAGAAAGAATGGTTCTCTTATCGCTTACGAAAGCGGCGAAGCTATCACTTATGGTCTTTTCAATGCACAGGAGAGAGGTACTCTCTTCATTGGACCTGGTGAAAAGGTATATGCCGGAATGATCGTTGGCGAAAATCCTCGTACTGAGGATATTGAGGTTAATGTATGCAAGACAAAGCATCTGACCAACACTCGTTCTTCAAGTGCTGATGAGGCTCTTCGTCTTGTTCCACCTAAGATTCTTAGTCTGGAGCAGGCGTTGGATTATATCGACACAGATGAATTACTTGAAGTAACACCAAAAAGTCTTAGAATCCGTAAAAAGATTCTTGATCACACAGCTCGTTACAGAGCTAACAAAAAGTAATTATTTTTTAGGAGGTTTGAATTATGGATAGCGATTTAGGAGCTAAAGTTAAGAAGTTAAGGATTGCACACGGTCTTACACAGGAGGATGTTGCCAAGGCATTAGAGGTTACACCTGGTTACATAAGCAATGTTGAGAATGGCCGTAACCTTATGACTTTAAGAATGCTTTCATACTATGCAGAGCTTACAGGAGTTTCTCTTGATTACCTTGCAGGAAGCGTTGATAAGTCATACCAGAACACAGCTCTTGACAATGAAATCATGCAGATTGTCCAGAAGTTAGATGTTGATTCTAAGGAGAAGCTTATCTCTACATTAAGAATCTGGTTTGCAGAAAATAAATAATTAACGGTTAATCAGTTAAAGATTAAGCCATGAATAAAGGGCATGTGAAAAATCGGAAGTTTTTCGCATGCCCTTTTATTATACATTTATTAACTCTGTATTGATTTCATCTGGTAGAATTCCCCCTTAAGAGCCATAAGCTCATCATAGGTTCCATATTCTACGCAGTGTCCGTCTGCTATTACTGCTATCCTGTCAGCTCCCTTTATGGTTGATAATCTGTGTGCAACTATAAATGTAGTTCTATCCTTAGTCAGATTATTAAGTGCCTCCTGGATAAGCTTTTCTGATATGCTGTCTAACGCTGATGTAGCCTCATCAAGAACGATTACCTCTGGATTTCTCATAAGCGCCCTCGCAATAGATACACGCTGTCTCTGACCGCCTGAGAGCTTTCCACCATGCTCTCCGACAATTGTATCAAGTCCATCCGGAAGTGTATTCACAAGGTCTCTTAAGTTAGCTGCATCCACAACCTTATTAAGAGTTTCATCATCAACATTATCTATGCCATATGTAATATTATCCCTTATCGTTCCTGAGAATAATATTGATGTCTGCGGAACGACAGCCAGATGCCTTCTGTAGGTTCTTAAATCAATGCTCCTCATATCATGTCCATCAATTGTAACAAGCCCCTCTGTGGCGAAATTAAAGCCTATAACGAGGTTAAGAATCGTTGATTTGCCAGCACCCGATTCACCGACCAGTGCAATTGTCTGTCCTTTTTTCACATGAAGATTCAGGTCATGAAGCACCGGCTTGTCAGTATTATTGTAGGCAAATTTAACATTTGTAAAATCGAACTCGCCCTCGACACCATCAAGCTTTTCTTTTCCATCGTTACACTCGATATCCTCCTCAAGAAGTACCTCGCCGATAGAATTAACCGACTCTACGCCCTTCGCGATAACCGGTATAAGTGACATAAGTGATGAAACCTGACTTACTATTGTTGCAAAATAGCTCTGGTAAAGTGTTATATCTCCCGGTCCTACCGAACCCCTTAAAGCCAGAAATCCTGTAAAGCCAAGACACACTACCTGAAATATCTGGAATATTGCCCAGCCTACCGAACCGAACAATGCCTGTATAACATCCAGCTTATAGCCTTTTTCTGCAACTGCAAATAACTGCCCGCTCATTTTGGTTACTTCTTCCTCTTCAAGTGCATGTGCCCTTGTGACCGGAATCAGCTCAACCATCTCCATAACTCTTGCAGATGTCTCTTCCATCTCCTTACGGAACTCTGTATTTCTCGTCTTCATTATATTTCTGAAAAATACCATTGTCGCAGCCGCAAGAGGCGTTGTGAGCAGGAAGAAAAGGAAAACTATGAGACTCTTCGATACTGTGACAAAAAGTGCAACACCGATATTAAGCGCTATGTTAAGTATGCTTAAAAACATCTGTGTTGACAGCGTCTCCACAGCCTCAACATCTCTCATAATCTTCGACTGCAGCCTTCCCGACTGCGTTTCCTTATGGTAGGAAATTGAAAGCTGCTGTAATTTCCTTACGAGTGCCTTTCTTAGTCCTGTCTCTGCATATCTCGTAGCAAGCGACTTATACCTCGTGTACAGGTAATTCATGGGGACATTAAGGACGACAAGCGCGACCATAATTATCGCCTGAATCACGATATTCTGTACAGTGTCAGGTGAGCCGCTTGTTATATCATTGATAATATTAGCGGTAACAATCGGCAGAACCCACACAGGAGCATGCTTTATAAAGAAAAATAATACAGCAAGAAAGAACTTATTATAGTTTCCCTTATAAAGCCCTATAAGAATCTTTAACGGATGCCCCTTATGTCTTCTGTAGCACTCAATGAACCAGCTTTCAACATCAATCCCCTTTGGTGCATGTAAATTCATTTTTCACACTTTTCTCCATTCTGCCCATCTTTCAGGGCATCTCAAGTTTGTGCGCAAGCACAAATCTTATGTGAGAAAATCTTTGATTTTCTCACTAATTTCCATTCTTGCCTGCTTTTCAAGGCATCTCAAGTTTGTGCGCAAGCACAAATCTTGCGTGTGAAAAATCTTTGATTTTCTCACTAATCTCCATTCTTGCCTGCTTTTCAAGGCATCTCAAGTTTGTGCGTAAGCACATATCTTGCGTGAGAAAATCTTTGATTTTCTCACTAATCTCTCTCTATCGCGTCAACATTGTCTGCAACGATTGCTTCACCATCGCAGCCCTCTATATTGACATTTTTCAGTATAAGCTTCTCAACATTGCTTACAATAAGCCCCTGTCTGCTTGCTTCATCACAGCCAAGCATCATTGCTGCAACGCCAGCCTTTGCATTTTCGGCATAACTGAAGTTAATATTTTCAAATGTGAGCTTCTCCACCTTGCTTTCTGGCAGGCCGAATATATATGCGCCTGCAACATGGCAGTTCTTTGCATTGATATCCTTGAATGTAAGACTCTTGATTGAAGGTGTCCTGTCATCAACCGGAAGCGGCTTTCTTGAACCGACATATTCTGTCTTTCCATCCGGATCGCAGAAATAGAAGCTGTTGACAACGAATGGTGTCATTACATTATCCATGTCAATATTTTCAAATGAAATATCATCAAGCACTGATAATTTACCACGGCCTCTTCTTGTCTTAACTCTTAAGCCCCTGTCTGTGTTCATGAATACGCAGTCTCTTATATGGACATCCTTAACGCCCGCTGCTATCTCACTTCCTACTGTGACAGCACCATGTCCGTCTCTCATACAGCACTGGCGCACTGTCATATCCTCTGTAGGAGTCTTTTCCTTCTGTGCCATATATATCTTACCTGACTTGATTGCTATGCAGTCATCACCAACAGAAATGTATGTACCAAGTACAAGGACATCCTTGCAGCTTTCAGGATCAAGTCCGTCCGTGTTATGCGAATCAGCCGGATTAAGTATCTTAACATCAATGAATTTCAGATGATTACTGAAATATGGATGTATTGTCCATGATGGCGAATTCTGCACAGTAATTCCATGCATAGTAACATTTTCACAATGATTGATAAAGAACAATCTTGGTCTCCATGCAGTATTTCTAATCTTGCAGTTCTTCCACCAGTTATCATGCGTTGTACAGCCATCAATTACGCCCTCGCCGGTAATTGTAACATTAGAACAGTTAATACCGCACACAATTGCTGAGAACATATCAAGCGGATTGCCTTCCCATGTACCAAGATTATAATAATCTGTCTCGTCATATGTCTCAATCTGTCCCGGCAGTATAGGGAATTTTTCTCTTTCTGTAAATGCAGAAAGTACTGCACCCTTAGCAAGCTCCAGGTTCAGGTCATCCTTTAAGAAAATGCTTGAAATCTTATACACGCCCTCTGGCACTAATACTCTTGAATTCTTAGGTGCTGCCATGATTGCACACTGGATTGCATTAGTATCATCATGCTCACCATCTCCGTATGCGCCAAATTCTCTTACATTAAGAGTTACATACTCAAAATCTGTCTTAAATTCAACCGGACCATATTCCCTGCCTGCATATACTGCGATGACTTTATATTCTGTATCAGGCTTAAGACCATAGATTGTTGTAACAACCTTATCAGTCTTTCCATATTCTTCTCCGTTAACGAAAAGAGTGTATTCTTCTTTAGAGTAATACTTTCCACCGTCGTCAAATTCTACTACAGCATTTCTTCCGGTTTTGATAACTAACTTTAATTCCATAATACACCTCCGTTTACGCGTCCATAATCCTGATATTCCCTGTTTCTTATATACTCGCTGTATGCCATCACATATGCCGCTGTGTCTGCCACACTGCTCTTATCTGCAGCATGCTTATCTGTAGCCTCTTCAAATATCTTCTCTGCCTTAGCTGCATACTTTTCTGTCTGGATAAGCTTCATACGGCAGCCCTTTAATACAGCATAGGCGTATATAAGCTTTACAGCCTCAGAATCCGCACTATCAACTGTTTCATTAAGCACAGAAACAGCCTGCTTGAATATTTCTCTTATTCTTGCAAATATTTCATATAATGCCTGATCCATTACCTCCAGTGTATCAACTGCACCGGCAGCAAAATATGCAAGTGCCGCTACAGCCTTTTCATCCCCTCCCCGTGCTGCTTTGCTTACATCCTCAAAGCAGTTAGCATACAGCGCGTTATACTGGGCAATTATGTCATTATAATTCTCCTTGCCACCATCCTTAGTTTCATAATTCATATAAAAACTCAAAGCCTTAAATGCTGTACATAAGCACTTATTTCCGTCATTGTCTGTAAAATATCCTGCTTCAGTCCTAGGCTGTGTCTTTGTCTGTTTTGCAATATTTACTGCAATATCATTCTTTCCTGCATAATAGCATGCATTTCCATACATAAAATTGATAAGGCTGTTATCCCCTGCACTAATGGTACAATTCTGTGCTGTGCCACCATTCTCTACCATTTTATCCAGTTCACCTGCAATAAAATTATTATATTCGTCGCTATGCTCTGCTGCTTCAAGCTTGCCTAAAGCATTAAGAAGTAGAGCCTTATCAAATGCGTCTGCTCCTTCAAGTCCGGTTTCTTTCAATACATTATCAATGTATCCCTTAATTTCAAAACTCTTGTTCAAGCCATTTTCCTCCTAAACATAATTTTTTTTATTGTAACATATTAAACAGTATTATTCTACTAATTGACTGGTAATAGCGTATAAAATTACAGTTTTATTGCCGACTATATTCTCATCGCTACTCGCGCTCGTAGCTCATACTCCAGAACTCCGTTCTGTCGTTGTCGCGGTGCTCCTCGAATACATATAAAGCCATATAAGCTCATGCCAGCATGGCTTATATGGTTTTATGTCTATTCTCATCGCTACTCGCGCTCGTAGCTCATACTCCAGAACTTCGTTCTGTCGTTGTCGCGGTGCTCCTCGAATACATATAAAGCCATATAAGCTCATGCCAGCATGGCTTATATGGTTTTATATATATTCTCATCGCTACTCGCGCAAAAAGGCGAGTCCTTGTGGACTCGCCTTAGATAAATTCAAAATATTAACATTACTCCTTAACGGCACCTACATTAACACCCTGTACGAAGTACTTCTGACAGAATGGATAGATGATCATGAAAGGAAGAATAGCAATGATTGTTGCTGCGTTACCAATTGTTTCCTGATTAACAGCATCATCAACTGGGATATCACTATCAATAACCATGTTTCTTAACTGAATCTGGAAGTTGAATAACTTATTCTTTGTAATATATAACTTGAAGTTTGTATAATCATTCCAGAAGCTTACTGCGAACATCAAACCGATTGATGCAAGAGCTGCCTTTGAAAGTGGAAGAACAATCTTAAAGAAAATTCCCATTGGAGAGCATCCATCAATCTGAGCTGCTTCGAAAAGTGACTCAGGGATACCTTCAAAGAAGTTTCTCATAAGTACTAAGTTATATACATTGATTGACATTGGTAAAATAACTGCCCAAAGTGTGTTCATTAATCCTAACTGCTTGATAACAAGGTACTTAGGAATCATACCACCATCGAAAATCATTGTGAAGAGAAGCATGTAAGCGAAGAAGTTTCTTCCTGGCATCTCCCACTGAATTAATACATAACCACCAAGAGTTACAACTAAAAGTCCTACGAATGTACCTACAACTGTAGTAACAACTGAAATCAAGAATGGTGTATATAAGCTTGATCTTGTTATTACGGCTGTATAACCGCCCCAAGTGAAGTGAGATGGAAGCCATACAAAGTTATATGATGAGTTAGCATCAATAGAACTAATGATTACTCGGTAAATAGGTATCATAATTAAGCATGCAACAATAATAAAGAATATTGCATTAACTACCGGGAATACTTTGAATTTTTTCTTTTTCTTTTTGTAAACTAATGTTGTACTATCACTCATTATCTATTCCCTCCTATACAATACCACGTCCACGTACTTTCTTACTTGCCCAGTTACAACCGAGAACTAAGATCATACCAACGAATGATTTAAATAAACCTACAGCAGTTGTATAACCATAATCTGAGTTACCACCACCGAATGTCTTAACATATACATATGTCTGTAAAACCTGTGACTTAGCATATGTAATAGGTGACTGTAATACGAATACAGATTCGAAAAGGTTCATAACCTTAGCAAGGTTAAGAATGAATACTGTAATAATAGTATTAGCAAGAGCTGGTAATGTAATATATATCAGTCTCTTAAATCTATTAGCACCATCAATCTGTGCAGCCTCATAAAGGTCTGGGCTGATACCTGATAATGTAGCTAAGAATAAGATTGTTCCCCATCCTGTATCTTTCCAAACATTCATTACATAGAATGTTCCACGCCAGTACTGAGCTGAATTCATGAAATCTATAGGTGTATTAATAAGTCCCATATTCATAAGAATTGAGTTAACTGGAGCAACATCATATGGAGCAAGCATCATCTTGAAAACAGAAGCAACAACTACCCATGACATGAAATGTGGAAGGTAAATAATTGTCTGTACTGTCTTCTTGAAAATCATAGCTGTAATCTCGTTCAGAAGAAGTGAGATTATAACGGCAGCACCAGTATTTAAGAACAACTTAATAATTGACAAAATTAATGTGTTTCTAAATGCCTGCCAGAAATATACATCGTTAGTGAACATTGTTACGAAGTGGTAAAGTCCCATGTAATATGGATTACCAATGATGTAACATGTAAATGCATAACGGCAACCAAGCATTGGCCAGTAATTGAATAACATAATCATTACAAATACTGGTAAGAACATAAGGTAGAAACCTCTGTAATAATAAAGCTTATTAGAAAGGCTCTGATTTAATGAATTAGAAAGATACTTAGTATCAACATGAAGATCTTTCTTGAATGGCTTCATTATATCAATGAAGCATCCTGCAACTGCTACGATAACACCAATTGCAAGAATAACTATTCCACAACCGATATGATATGAATTATCATTATAACCATTGCTGAGAAGATCTGTAAGTGAGTGTGGAACATACTTAAGAGCACCACCCATTACTTTTCCTTCAACGCTGTTGAAATCAAATGCTACAAATGAAACTATTGTAATAACAACTGAAACAGCTACTGGAATAATAGACATAATTTCTTTTCTTGCTACTACAAGAATTATTGCAACAACTATACATGCAATAAATAAATACCACATAACTGGCATACTGATATTCATGTAGCCGAAAGAGTAAGCTTTAGGGTATAATCCCAGTTTAATCTTCTCACTTGACTGTACCATTGGTAAAAGGCTTGAAATAAGCATTATAACAAATCCAATGATAGCCAATACTTTTAGGTTTCCCTTTGGTTTTCCTATTACTGTACCACACTTAGGGCAAACCTTTGCTTTCTTAGGAAGCTCTGTGTTACAAGATGGACACTGCATTTAATTACCTTCTTTCCTAATATTTTATCGTATGCCTACCAAATAAATACAAAAAATACAAATTTCATAAGCAAATCTTTCAATACAAGCGGCGCGGATTGCTCTGCGCCGCCATATTGAATATCATGATGCATCAGCATCTAAAATCTGACATTAAAGTTAAATTACTTAATTGTCTCGTTTAATGACTCGATAACTGCTGTTACCTTAGCACCTACCTGATTGTTGTAATCAGCCATAGCTTCCTCATATGTCTTAGTACCAAGTACTACCTGTGAAAGAACTTCTACTCTCTTAGTATTGATATCTGTGATATTGTTACTAAGAACTTCTGTAGCAGGAAGTACAGCTACGATTTCGCTGTTAGCATTGAACATCTTGTAGCAGTTAGTAATAATTGGATCTACAGCACTGTTACCTGGATCTTCCTTATCACCAAAGTCTGCGATTGCAAGCAATGGATCAATGTGGTTCTTAGTCATAAGTGATGATGGTGTCTCTGGAGATGGAAGGAAGTGGAATTCTCCTTCTTTTGCTTCATATGTAGCACCATCTTTTCCGTCCTTACCAGCTACTGTATAAGTCTCAGCCTTATCATCCCAGTGAGTTCCCTTAGCACCATACTCCCAAGCCACCTGGATGTCTCCACCATCAAGCATTGTATCGATGAAGTACTTGAAGATTCCTTCAGCCTTTCCATCTTCGTATGCCTTATATGTAATAGCCCAAGCTGGAGCAAGACGCTCTGTGTACTTACCAACTTCTTTGATAGGCTTGATAGCTACAAGGCTGTCTGTCTTATCTGGAAGCTGGTTAGTAAGTGTCTTAGCCCATGTTCCTGCCCAGTATGTTAATACTGAAGATGCAAGGTTAGAATCCTTATTAGTGAACTTAGTACGAGCTTCCTTAGTTGAAGCATTCTGTGATGATGAATCAAGAATCTTATCATCAACGGCTGTCTTAAGTCTCTCCATAGCCTTCTGCATAGCTTCTTCTGCGAATCCATCTACATACTGGCCATCCTTAAGGTAGAATGTAAACTGTGCATCCTGATAGAATTCTGGAAGATAGTTAGTATATGGAGCTTCTGGCTTAGTACCACCAGCTACGAAGCCTGATGTAGAGATAACATAGTTCTTGTTATCTGATGCAGCCTGAATCTTCTTGAGCATATCATAGTACTCATCGAATGTCATTGTCTGGTCAGCAACTGTATCTGGATCATATCCGGCAGCCTTTAAAGCTGAAGCCTTGATATATGTACAGCAACCATTACCACGAGTTGGTGAGAATCCGTAAAGAGCCTTAGTTCCGTCTGGACCAGCAAGAACATTAGCTGCCATTACAGCATCAGCAACTTCTGAAAGTCTTCCTGAATTCTTAGTAGCTGACTGCTCCCAGGCATCTGTCATATCCCAGAGATAACCGTTAGATGCGAAGTTAGAAAGATAGTCTGAGCTAAGAAGAACTACATCTGGAATATCGCCAGAAGCGAATGTGTTCTTTACAGAGTCAGTGTAGCTTGAGTGATCTGGACGAATCCATTCAATATCAAGTCCTGTAAGCTCTTGATAGTACTTGTAGAACTCAGAAGCTCCGTTAGTTTCCTTAACAACTGTTCCGTCTACCATAACTGTGAACTTACCTGGCTTTTCAACTGAAGCCCAGTCTACTGTTTCCTTGCTGTTACTTGATGAAGAACTAGAAGAACCACAAGCAACAAGTCCCATTACTGATGTAAGTGATAAGCCTACAGCAGCAAACTTCTTTAATGTCTTTTTCATAAACCTTAAAACCCTCCTTATTTGGTTCTTGGGGGCTTGCCCCATTTCGTTTTTAGACAATGCTATATTAGCATTTTTGTACTATTTTAACAAGACTATTTTGAATAAATATTGTTTTTTTTTTGTGCATTCTGTGAAAAACCAGTATTTAAGCGCCTTCCCGGATTCACATTTTTTTAATTTTTCTTAATTTTTTGTCTAAATTATTTTGTTAAAATACTTTTTCTTCCTGTAATCCCCATCTTTTTATGTAAAAAATGCACTATCACATTCGATATTTTCATGTTTTTTTACATCATTTTTACATATTATCCATGCAAATTCACAATTGTGGTTCAATCTATTGTTATTTTTTACTACTGTTAATTTTTTATTCATATTTTAAATGCTCAATGCACCGCCATCATCCCTGTACATTTTAACATCATTGATATCCCTTAAAGACATTTTACCAGAGGACAGTTCTGTCAGTGACTTTTCAAAGGCAGGCTGGTCCTGCTTTTCCATCATTATTTCAAATGTGACATTGTCAGCATACTGCGTGTTTACAATGGTAATATTATTCTGTATGCATAAATGCTGTATCTTCCCTACATAATTATAGTCAGCATCCAGGCTGGCGCGCACTCCATCCACAAGAACTCCGGTCTCACAGTCTGCCAGCGCCTCCTTTGCCGCACTGGTATATGCCCTTATAAGACCGCCTGTCCCAAGCAGCACTCCGCCAAAATATCTTGTAATAATGCACAAACAGTTACTGCATTCATTGCCAGCCAGCACCTCCAGTATCGGCTTTCCGGCTGTGCCCGACGGTTCGCCGTCATCTGAAAAACGCTGTATTTCTCCCTTGTCACCAAGTATATATGCATAGCAGTTATGTCTTGCATCCCAGTATTTCTTTCTTGCCTCTGCTATAATTGCAGCAGCCTGCTCCTCACTTTCCACATTAAAAATGTGTGCTATAAAGCTTGATTTCTTCTCTATATATTCGCCCTGCCCGTTTTTGATTATTTTTTTCATTATAATTCTCCATTCCTGCTCGTTTTGAGTGTGAAAATCTTTGATTTTCACACTGTTCTCCATTCCTGCGTAAAATGCTTTAATTTTTCATGCTGTCATCCTTTTTTCATTCAGCCTTAACAGCTACATTTATTTGCCTGTGACTTCTTTTTATGATATAATATCATGACTTTATTAAGGAGGACAATATATGAATTATGGTGATAAAGGCATAAAGCAAAAGAAAAAACTGCTCAATTCAGCTACCACCAAGCTTGGCACGAAATTAGGCATATTTTTCATAAAGCTTGCTCTTACCGGTGTAATAGCTTTAATTGTTGCAGGTTCATGCCTTGTATTCGGTTCATTTCAGGGAATCATAGAGAATGCCCCCGATATAGCTTCTATCAATGTTTCACCTGAAGGCTTTGCAACCACAATATATGATGCTGATAATAACGAAATCCAGAGGCTTTCCTCTGCCGGTGCTAACAGAACCTATGTTACCATCGACAAGGTACCAAAGAATCTCCAGTATGCATTCATAGCTATAGAGGATGAGCGTTTTTATGAGCATAACGGAATAGATATGAAGGGTATATTAAGAGC
>CAVKBP010000027.1:0-18096 GCA_963654395.1 Ruminococcus sp. CAG:382 | reverse complement strand
GAGTTGATTCGTGTTATATTGAGCATATAAAAAGGGCGTTACCGATAGACGGTTGCCCCTCTTTAGGTTATAAAAAATAGTCGCCTAACATTGAGAGTCGGGGCGGCTATTTTTGTGTTTTATCTTTGCCTAGGGAATACCCTAGACCAAAGCAGCTTAAGCCGAAGCTTACTATTGATATAAAGTCTAAAATACTCATTGGCAATCCCTCCCAAGTTTGAGAATATATCCATGGAAAACATCTTGGAAAATGAAAAAGCTGAAATTTCCGTCTGTGAACATTTTAAATGTAAAAATAATGGGTGAAAACAGCCAGTTTGGGAATATGTAGGGATGTAAAACCGCAGATGTGGGAATTTTTGTTGAAATCAGAGTCGATTCGTGTTATATTGAATATGGGTTTTACCGATAGATGGTTGACCTTGAAATAAATGTTAAGCTTTAGAATAGCCGTTTAAACTACCGAGTCGGGGCGGTTATTTATGTGTCATATGTATATCTTTGCCTAGGGAATACCATAGACCAAAGCAGGTTAATCTAAAACATACCAATGCGATAAAGTCTACAATATTCATATGACTCATGAAAGAGAATTCTCTATAAAATGTAGAGAATTCTCTTTTTTTATGTTATAATGCCACATGCATGAGTCAGGGCAGGCTCTGACCACAATATACAGTGAAGAATAAGGAAAAAATTTTATGAAACATTTGATACTGGCATCGGGTTCACCAAGACGAAGAGAATTAATGAGCCAGGTGGGACTTGATTTTACTGTCGTTACAAGCGATGCAGATGAGAATATTGATAAAATGCAGCCGGAGGACTATGTCAGGAAATTATCTTCGATTAAGGCACAGGCGGTATTGGCACAATACGCGGATGAAGAGGAGAAGCCGGTTGTTATAGGGGCAGACACTATTGTTTACCATATGGGAGAGATTCTTACCAAGCCAGAGGATAAGGAGGATGCGTTCAGAATACTTAAGTCTCTGGAAGGGCAGACTCATCAGGTATATACAGGCGTTACCATATGCAGCAACGGCAAGAGTGTCAGCTTCTTTGAAAAGACTGATGTGCTTGTGTATGATATGACTGATGAGGAAATCAGAGAGTATATAGATACAGGAGAGCCGATGGATAAAGCAGGTGCATATGGTATTCAGGGGAGATTTGCGGCATATATTAAAGGAATTAAAGGTGATTATAATAATGTTGTAGGGCTTCCTGTTGCAAGACTTGTGCATGAGCTTAAAGAATTTTAAGGAGAAAACAGATGGTTAAATTCATAGCATGTGACCTTGACGGAACACTGCTTCTTAATGGAGCACAGAGTGTCGATAAGTCAGCGGTACAGTATATAGACAGGCTTGTTGACAGTGGTGTTATATTTGCACCGGCGAGCGGCAGACAGATAACAAGTCTTAAAAGACTTTTTGAACCGGTAAGCGGTAAGCTGGCATATATTGCAGAGAATGGTGCGCTGGTAGAATACAGGGGAGAGACTATAGGAAAGACTCCGATGGACAGACAGCTCGCGTTAGAGATTATAGAGGATGTCTTAGAACAGCCGAATTGTGAGGTGCTTGTATCTGGTGAGCATACGGCATATATCAGACCGAAGTCAGATGAATATTATTACAGAATGACAAAGGTTGTTAATTATCATACTACATTAGTGGATAAATTTACTGATATAGATGAGGATATATTAAAGATTGCTGTGTGTGATATGTCGGGAATTAAGAACTCTAAGGAGCATTTTATCAGCAAATGGAGTGACAAGGCTTCAGTGCTGGTATCGGGCGAATTGTACTTGGACTTTATGGATTCGGCTGTCAATAAGGGCAGGGGAATTGAGCAGATACAGAAGTATTTTGGCTTAAAGCCGGAGGACTGTATGGCATTTGGTGATAATTATAATGATATTGCCATGTTAGATAAGGTGTATTACTCATATGTCATGGAAAAGGCTGTCGAGGATGTTAAGAAGCATGGACGGTTCACTACAGGCTGGGTAGAAGGTACATTAAGGGAACAGTTTAAAGCTATTGGATAAGGAGATTAAGTATGGATAAGCATATTGATGAGTGCGCTAAGGTATTTTTAAGAGATCAGAAACAGCTTTTTGATGAGCCTGTAGCGTATGATTTAGAGGAAGCTAAGGAATTCTTAGAGGACTGCATGGCAGTATACTGTAAGAATATCAAGGAGTTAAGAGAGGTTATGGATGACGAGGGCATGGATGTAGCTGACCTGAGTGATTCAGAGCTTCTTGAACAGTTAGAGGTATTTAAGCTTGATAACGGCGGATATTTCTTTGTGGAAGGATAGTTAAATGCGTATAACTGTTGTGTGTGTAGGTAAGATTAAGGAAAAGTTTTATACGCAGGCGGTTGATGAATATTCCAAGAGGCTTTCAAGATACTGCAAGCTGGATATTGTGGAGCTGCCTGATGAGAAAACTCCTGATAATGCAAGTGCTGTTGTCAATGAGCAGATTAAGAACAGGGAAGGTGAGAGAATACTTTCTGCGATTAAAGCGGACTCGTATGTATGTGCGCTTGCAATAGAAGGAAAAATGCTTGATTCTGTTGAACTTTCAGAAAAGCTTGAAGGGCTTGGAATAGATGGAACAAGCAGCATAACATTTGTAATAGGAGGCTCTTTAGGACTGGCAGATGCAGTGCTTAAGAGAGCAGATTATAAGCTGAGCTTTTCAAGGATGACATTTCCACACCAGCTTATGAGGGTTATTCTGTTAGAACAGATATACAGGGCTTACCGGATTATGAAGAATGAGCCATATCACAAGTGATTGAAGAGGATGGATTATGAAAAGAAGAAAGAAAACTATTATAGTTATTGCTGTATTTGTTGTAATCGCACTTTTAGTTGCAGGATATATCAGATTTTTTAATGGAAAAGCGATATATTTTACAATGGGCATGAAGGATGATGAGCTTATCAAAACAGCAGGCCAGAAAACAACATATACCTGCGAGGCAGAGATACTTATTTCTGATGTGAAAAAGGAATATGAAGAAATGTTTGGCAACAGTATCTGGAAAGAGAATGTTGGTGAAGCTGATTTTGAAAGCTATATAAAGGACCAGATTAAAAGCAAGCTTATGCGTGTCAAGGCTATGAATGCAAGGGCTAAGGAAAAGGGTGTTGTTCTTGGACGAGATGAAAAGGATTCAGTAAGTAAGGCAGTGGATGAGTATTATAGCGGTCTTTCTGAAGCACAGCTTGATAACACAGGAATTACTAAAGAAAAGCTGAGTGATATGTTTACTGAATTTGCTATAGCTAATAAATTATATTCAGATATCACATCAGAGATGGACATTGAAGTGAGTGCAGATGAGGCAAGGGTTATTGATATCCAGTATATTGTTGCTGATTCTGAGGATGAAATTAATAAGGCTTATAACCTTGTGAATTCAGGAAGCTCATTTTTTGCAGTTGCCAAGGAATATAATTCAGATGGCGAATATGAATATGAATTGAAGCGCGGTGAGATGGACAGCACATTTGAAAAGGCAGCCTTTGATCTGGCGACAGGTGAAGTGAGCGGCATTGTTGAGGCAGGAGACAGGTATTATATTATCAGATGTACCTCTGACAATGATAAGGCAAAGACGGAGGTCAATAAATCTGCTATTCTGGAGAAGAAAAAGCTTGAGCAGTTTAATGAGGAATTTGAAAAATATGAAGCTGGGGTTTATATGGAATTTAACAGCAGCGAATGGAAAAAATTAAGCATCAGGGACGGCTATTCGTTAGATAGCAGCTTTGAGGATATTTTCAACACATATTTTGGTAATTAAAGAGGAGTAACTGGGTAAATGGCAGCTAATAAATATGATGCTAACAGTATATCAATTCTGGAGGGGCTTGAAGCGGTAAGGATGAGGCCGGGAATGTATATTGGAAGTGTCGGAACTAAGGGACTTAATCATCTTATATATGAGATTGCGGACAATTCGGTGGATGAACATCTGGCGGGCTTCTGTACACATATAAATGTATCTTTAAATGATGATGGAACAGCAACTATTAAGGATAACGGACGAGGCATTCCTATAGGAATTCATCCTAAAGCCGGTATTCCAGCGGTTGAGGTAGTATTTACAGTGCTTCATGCCGGCGGTAAGTTCGGCGATGGCGGATATAAGATATCCGGAGGTCTTCACGGCGTTGGTGCATCTGTTGTAAATGCGCTTTCTGTATGGCTTGAGGTTGAGATAAGAGTTGATGGCGGCGTGTATAAACAGAGATACGAGCGCGGAAAGGCAACAGCACCGCTGGAAAAGATAGGTTCATGCAGAAAAAATGATACTGGTACAACTGTTACATTTCTTCCGGATGGAGAAATATTTGAAAAGACCAGATTCAAGGCGGACGCGATTAAGAGCAGGCTGCATGAGACTGCATATCTTAATCCGGGACTTACTATCGAGTTCGAGGATAAGAGAAAGGGCAGTGAGGAGAAAGAGACTTTTCATGAGCCTGACGGATTAAAGGCATATATTAAAGACCTTAATAATGGAAAAGAGACTGTATGCGATATCGTGTATTTTAAGAAGAAGCAGGACGATATTGAGGTTGAAGTGGCGTTCCAGTTCGTTAATGAATTCGAGGAAAATATTCTTGGCTTCTGTAATAACATATACACACAGGAGGGCGGAACGCATATTACAGGCTTTAAGGCTAAGTTCACTACGATTATTAACCAGTATGCAAGAGAGCTAGGCATTCTTAAGGACAAGGATGCCAACTTTACAGGTCTTGATGTAAGAAATGGCATGACTGCGGTTGTTGCAGTTAAGCATCCGGCACCAAGATTTGAGGGACAGACTAAGACGAAGCTTGATAATCCTGATGCTGGTACTGTTGTTGGAAATATAACAGGTGATGAAGTGCAGCTATATTTTGACAGACATCTGGATGACCTTAATGCAGTAATTGCCTGCGCTGAAAAATCTGCGAAGATAAGAAAGGCAGAGGAAAAAGCCAAGACAAATATGCTTACTAAGCAGAAGTTTTCTATTGACAGCAACGGAAAGCTTGCTAACTGTGAAAGCAGGAATCCGGAGGAATGTGAGGTATTCATTGTAGAGGGAGATTCTGCCGGAGGCTCGGCTAAGACTGCAAGAAACAGACGGACACAGGCGATTCTTCCAATCAGGGGAAAGATTCTTAATGTCGAAAAAGCTAGTATTGACAAGGTGCTTGCCAATGCAGAGATTAAGACAATGATTAATTCGTTTAACTGTGGCTTCCTTGAGGGCTATGGCAATGATTTTGACATCAGCAAATTAAGATATAATAAGATTATTATTATGACTGATGCCGATGTGGATGGAGCGCATATTGACACGCTTCTGCTTACATTTTTCTACAGATTCATGCCGGAGCTTATTAATCAGGGACATATATATATTGCGACACCGCCTCTTTATAAGGTTGTGCCTAAGAAGGGGGAGGGCGAATATCTGTATGATGACAAGGCACTTGAGGACTATAGAAAGAAGCATGCTTCAGGAACATTTACACTGCAAAGATACAAGGGACTTGGCGAGATGGATCCGGATCAGCTATGGGAGACGACGCTTAATCCGGAAACGAGGATTTTAAAGCAGGTGGAGATTGAGGACGCAAGGCTTGCAACAGAGGTTACATCCATGCTTATGGGCACAGATGTACCGCCTAGAAGAGAATTTATATATACGCATGCTAATGAAGCTGAGATTGATGCGTAAAAACTAAAGGAGTAGAAGATGGCTGAAAAGATTATAAGGACTGAATATTCTGAGGTTATGCAGAAGTCCTATATAGATTATTCCATGAGTGTTATTACAGCGAGAGCACTTCCTGATGTAAGAGACGGATTAAAGCCGGTACAGAGGCGTGTGCTGTATGCCATGGATCAGTTGGGGCTTAATTACGACAAGCCTCACAGAAAGTCTGCGCGTATTGTAGGCGATACAATGGGTAAATATCATCCGCATGGTGACAGCTCGATATATGAGACTCTCGTTGTGCTTTCACAGGATTTTAAGAAGGGCATGGCGCTTGTTGACGGACATGGAAACTTCGGCTCCATCGAGGGTGACGGCGCTGCTGCCATGCGATATACAGAGGCTAAGCTAAAGAAATTCACACAGGATGTATATCTGGCTGACCTTGATAAAAATGTTGTGGATTTCGTTCCGAATTTTGATGAGACGGAAAAAGAGCCGGAGGTGCTTCCGGTAAGAGTTCCGAATCTGCTTGTTAATGGTGTGGATGGCATTGCGGTTGGTATGACAACTAATATACCGCCACACAATCTTTCTGAGGTTGTGGATGCGGTATGTGCATACATGGATAATGAGGATATCACAACAGAGGAGCTTATGCAGCTTTGTCCGGGACCGGATTTTCCTACAGGTGGAATTGTGATTAATAAAAGCGAGCTTGGTGCAATATACGAGACAGGCTCAGGCAAGATTAAGCTGAGAGGCAGGGTCGAATTCGAGCCTGCTAAGAACCGTTCAGAAAAGGACAGGCTTGTAATCACAGAGATTCCATATACAATGATTGGCGCTAACATAGGAAAATTCATATCTGATGTAGTAAGTCTTATCGAGACTAAGAAAACTACCGATATTGTCGACATTTCCAATGAATCCTCTAAGGAGGGCATAAGGATTGTTCTTGAGCTTAAGAAAAATGCTGATGTTAAGAATCTTGAAAATCTTCTGTACAAGAAAACTAAACTAGAAGACACATTTGGCGTAAATATGCTGGCTATCGTGGATGGCAGACCTGAAACCTTAGGACTTAAGGATATTATAAGACATCACATTAATTTCCAGTATGAGCTTGCCACAAGAAAGTACACTACACTTCTTGAAAAGGAGAAGGCTAACAGGGAGATTAAGGAAGGTCTTATAAGGGCATGTGATATTATTGACCTTATTATCGAGATATTACGCGGCAGTGCTAATCTTAAGATGGCGAAGGACTGTCTTGTCAATGGTAATGTTGAGGGGATTAAGTTTAAGTCAGAGCAGTCAAAAAAGCAGGCTGCGGCTCTTGATTTCACAGAAAGACAGGCCAGTGCCATATTAGAAATGCGTCTGTACAAGCTGATTGGTCTTGAAATTCTTAATCTTCAGAAGGAATATGACGAATGCGTTAAGAAGATAGAAAGGTATGAAAAGATACTTGGCAGCAGGAAAGAGATGGCTAAGGTAATCAAGGCTGACCTTCTTAACATTAAGAAGGAATATGGTGTTGCCAGAAGAACTGTAATCGAAGATGGAGAGGCTGCTGTATTCGAGGAAAAGAAGATGCCGGAGATGGAAGTTATGTTCATCATGGACAGATTCGGCTATGCAAGAACTATTGATATGGCTGCATTTGAGAGAAATAAAGAGGCTGTATTCAATGAAAATAAATATGTCATTCCGGTTATGAATACTGATAAAATCTGCATATTTACTGATATGGGAGACATGCACCAGTTAAAGATAAAGGATCTGCCTTTCACTAAGTTCAGGGATAAAGGTACTCCGATTGACAATCTTTGTAATTATGACAGTTCTAAAGAAGTAATTGTATATATCACTCCATTTGAGCGCCTTAGAAATCAGAAAATGCTTTTTGTCACAAGACAGGGTATGATGAAGCTTGTAGACAGTGAGGAATTTCAGGTTTCAAAGCGTACAGTTGCATGTACGAAGCTGGCAGATAACGATAAGCTTGTCGGAATGTATTCTACAGACGCAAGGGTGGAAATGTATTCTAAGTTCTCACTTGAGGGTGAAATCAAGGAGGAAGAGGTTGTTGTGAGCAGCCAGAATGTAATTGTACAGACAGAGGGCGGAGTGTTCTTAAAGTTCCCATTGACAGATATTCCGATGAAGAAGAAGAGTGCTGTCGGTGTAAGAGGTATAAAACTTTCAAAGGATGACTATATAGAGGATGTATTCCTGCTTACAGAGGGTGACGAGTTCACGATGGAATATAAGGGCAAGAGCATAAGCTTTTCAAAGATGAAGACGGCACACAGGGATACTAAGGGTACTAAGATAAGAGTATAGAAGTTTTTTCATTATTTCGTTGTATTTTGCAGGTGTTTCTGTTATAATTTTCACATAAGAGTTGTTCGTGAACAACATGAAGGGGATTAACGGATATGGAAACTAATATTTTGATTGAGAGTGGAACTAATGAATTAGAGGTTCTTGAATTTACAATAGGAAACAATCATTATGGTATTAATGTTGCCAAGATTAAGGAGATTGTACCTTACAGCACTGTTACACCAGTTCCTAATGCACATCTTTGTGTGGAGGGCATATTTATGCCGAGGGATCTGATGATTACGGTTATAGACCTCGCGAAGGTTATTAAGAGCCAGCCTTCGGGTGATACCTCTAAGGATATGTTCATCATTACTAATTTTAATAAGCTTAATGTTGCTTTCCATGTACATTCTGTTGTTGGAATACACAGGGTATCATGGGCTGACATTATTACTCCGGATTCGACGATAAGCACTGCTGATAACGGAGTTGCTACAGGAATTGTCAAGATTAACGGACAGCTTATCATTATTCTTGATTTTGAGAGAATTGTATCAGATATAAGTCCGGAGACAGGTCTTAAGACTTCAGATATAGCAAGGCTTGAGGGAAGACCAAGAAGCGAAGCACACATTATTGTTGCGGAGGATTCGCCGCTTCTTATTAAGCTTATATCGGATTCACTAACGAAGTCTGGCTACGCTAATCTTACATTGTGCCATAACGGTCAGGAAGCATGGGATTATATATCAGATGCCCTGCAGGGAAAGGTTCCGTTAGATATAGACTGTGTTATAACGGATCTTGAGATGCCGCTTATGGATGGACACAGACTTACTAAGCTTATCAAGTCTGATGAAACCTTAAAGAGTATTCCTGTTGTTATATTCTCATCACTTATTAATGAGCAGATGAGAGTAAAGGGAGAATCCCTCGGAGCAGATGTCCAGTTATCAAAGCCAGAGATTGGACAGCTTGTTACCGAAATCGATAAATTATTAAGATGATATTTTCTTTATTTTACACTTCCTCTTGCTGGACGCCGCCTGACATGGGTGGCGTCCATTTTGCGCGGGTAGCGATGAAAGAAGACATGCAAGGGATTCGGTCGTGCTTGCACGAGCCGAAGCCATTGCATGTCTTCTTGAGGAGCACCGCGACAATGCCAGAACGAAGTTCTGGCATATGCTGCCCGCGCAAAAAGGGGCGATGAAAGAAGACATGCAAGGGATTCGGTCGTGCTTGCACGAGCCGAAGCCATTGCATGTCTTCTTGAGGAGCACCGCGACAATGCCAGAACGAAGTTCTGGCATATGCTGCCCGTGCAAAAGGTGCTATGAAAGAATTAAAGACAACACAGGAAAAAGATGTTATAATCTTATGGTTATTGAATGGAGGTACTTATGATATATAGTGATTTGATGGAAGATTTAAAGAGCGCGGATTATGTGATTTTCGGGCTTGGTAAGGAAATATATGCTTCGGAAGATAAAAATGTATACGATAATTTCAAGAAGCTGCTGGAATCAATGGAGCATGTGAATTATTTTATTGTATCCACTGACAAAGCTGGTACTGTAAGAGAAGCCGGACTTAATGAGAAAAGGATTGTCTGTCCGGCAAATGAAAGTAATGGACAGGAAGAGGAGAAACAGTGGGATTTTTATAACAAATGGCTGTCTTCTTCACTTGCAAAGAAGCTTGTTATTGTGGAGCTTGGAGAGGGCTTTTCTAATCCTGATATTATGAGATGGCCATTTGAAAGAATTGTGATGATTAACCAGAAGGCTAAGCTGTACCGGATACACAGCACATTTTACCAGATTCCTGCGGAAATCAGTGACAGGGCTTATCCGGTGGAGATGGAAGCTGGCCGGTTTATAAAAGAGCTTGTAAAATATTGTTAATACGGAATGTTTATGTTAATATGCTAATATATTTTGATTTCGGGAGGTGGGAATTTTGTCTGAAAAGGAAGAGGATTATCTTGATACACTGCTTAATTCGATAAGTGAAAAGGAACAGGCAGATTCTCAGCGTGAAGAACCAGAAAGTGATTCTGTGCAGGAGCTTTCCGGTAAGAATCCAGAAGAGATAGCGCGTGAGGCAAGGGAGAAGATAGAAGCAGAGAATGCTGACAGGGAAAAAGAGGAAGCTGAAAAGGAAGCGCGGGCAGAGGAAGAAGTTAAGAAGCTGTTAGAGGATACATCTATTGAGGAGGCAGCAGGCGCGACGATAACATCTGATGATGATTCAGAGCTTTCCGGAAGTGATATGGAAAGACTTATGAATATGAGGCTTGATGATCTGTTAGATGATGTAAAGGCTGACACTGACAGCATTTCAATGGAAGAGCTGTTAAATCAGGATGATGTTAAGGCTGCCAAAACACAGGAACAGGCGAAGACAGGGAAAGAGCTGCCGGAGAAGAAATCTGACAAAGCAGAAAAGGATAACTCACAGGGAAAAGATAAGAAGCCTGATAGGGCAGAGCAGGGTGACTCACAGGAAAAAGATGAGAACCTTGACAGAGCAGAAAAGGGTGACTTACAGGAAAAAGATGAGAAGCCTGATGGAATAGAAAATGATGACTCACAGGAAAAAGATGAGAAGTCTGACGGGGCAGAAAAGGATAATTCACAGGGAGAAGAAGAAAAACCTGAAAAGTCTGATAAGCCTGAAAAAAAGGAAAAGAAAAAGGGTGTTCAGGTGGATGAAAGCAAGGTGAAGCCTGAAAACCCAAAGAAGGACAGCTTTTTTAAGAAGCTTAAAAAAGTATTTTTTGACAGTCTTGAGGATGAGAGCCCTGAAGAAAAGGTGAAAGCTGATGGAGCTGATGCTTCGTCAGAGGATAAGTTAAAAGATAAGCCAAAAGATAAACCGGAAGCTGATGCGAAAGAGCCTAAGGATGAGAATGAGCAGATAATACAGGATGTATTTGGTAATAAGGATACTCTTGATGATTCTGATGTGCCTAAGAAAGGCTTCTTTGCAAGATTTAAGTACAGGCTTGCACAGATGAAAGCGAAAAGGCTTGAAGAGGAAAAGGCTGAGGAAGAGGCTGAAAAGCTGGAGGACGAAGAAAAACAGAAAAATAAGGAGCTTAAAAAGGCTGCTGCCGCAGAGAAAAAGGAGAAGAAAAAACAGGCGGCACAGCAGAAGAAAGCAGCAAAGCCAAAAAAAGAAAAGCAGCCTAAGCCTAAGAAAGAGAAGAAACCTAAGGAATCACCGAAGCCGGGGGATATTCTTAAGATTAAACCGCTTTCTTTAGTTATGCTTGTCCTTTTTGTTGCCGGAGCGGTGGTGCTTATCAATGTGATGAATTCTGCGGCATATTATAATACAAGCTCTACGCTTGCAAAGAATTATTATAATAATGGCGAATATGACAAAGCATATTCTAAGCTTAACGGAATAAAGCTTAATTCCAGTGATAAAACTCTGTATGAGCAGGCATCTACTATTATGTATGTAAGAAGACAATATGATTCTTATGAGAATTACATGAGCCTGAATATGAAGACAGAGGCATTGAATGCATTGATTAAAGGAATAGACAGATATAACACATTCCATGCCACAGCACAGGAGCTTGGAATTGAGGATAAGTTCATGACAGAGTACCAGAAGGTTATTGATGCCCTGCAGAACACATTTAAAATATCTGAAGCCCAGGGAATATCACTGGCGGATATGTCGAATAGTGATTTTACTAATTATTATTTAAAAATTAAGGAATATGGAAAGGCAGTACAATGATTGCAGTTATTGATTACGACGCTGGAAACCTGCGCAGCGTGGAAAAAGCATTGGTATCATTAGGAGAGGAAGTTATAGTATCGAGAGATTCAAGCGAAATACTACAGGCAGATAAGGTTATTCTTCCGGGTGTTGGCTCATTTGGTGATGCAATGAATAATCTTGATAAATTCGGACTTGTTGATACTATTAAGAAGGTTACAGGCAGTGGAACTCCATTTCTTGGAATATGTCTCGGGTTACAGCTTCTCTTTAAGGAAAGTGATGAGACTCCTGGGGCAGAGGGACTGGATATCCTGCCGGGAAGGATACTTAAAATTCCGGCAAAGGAAGGCTTTAAGATTCCACATATGGGATGGAATTCCCTTGATGTAAAGCCGGGAGCAAAGCTTTTTAAAGGACTTGAGGGTAATCCGTATGTGTATTTCGTGCATTCTTATTATCTTAAGGCGGCAGATGAAAATATTGTTGCGGCATCCACAGAATATACTACACATATCCATGCTTCAGTGGAAAGTGGAAATGTCTTTGCATGCCAGTTTCATCCGGAAAAGAGCAGTGAGGTCGGACTTAAGATATTAAAGAATTTTGCGTCATTATAATTGCTAAAAGGAGCTTCTTATGTTTACTAAAAGAATTATACCATGCCTTGACTGCAAGGATGGAAGAGTTGTTAAGGGAACTAATTTTGTGGATTTAAAGGATGCGGGTGATCCTGTTGAGGTTGCATCAATGTATGATAAATCAGGCGCAGATGAGCTGGTTTTTCTTGATATTACAGCTTCAAGTGATGGAAGAAATACGACTGTTGACCTTGTAAGAAAGGTGGCTGAAAAGGTATTCATTCCATTTACGGTAGGAGGCGGAATAAGAAGCGTTGATGATTTCAAGGCGCTTTTAAGAGAGGGCGCTGATAAGATATCTATTAATTCTGCAGCTATTATGAATCCACAGCTTATATCTGATGCGGCTGACAAGTTCGGCAGCCAGTGCGTTGTTGTTGCGATTGATGCTAAGAGGAATAGTGACGGACACTGGAGCATATATAAGAATGGTGGTAGAGTTGACATGCACATGGACGCTGTTGAATGGGCGATGAAGGCTGAAAAGCTGGGCGCAGGAGAGATTCTTCTTACAAGCATGGACTGTGATGGAACGAAAGCTGGATATGATATTGAGCTTACTAATACGATTGCGTCAAATGTTTCAATTCCTGTAATTGCATCGGGTGGTGCCGGAAATAAAGAACATTTTCTTGACGCATTTACTAAGGGAAAAGCAGATGCAGCACTTGCAGCTTCACTTTTTCATTATAAGGAGCTTGATATTATGGACCTTAAGAGATATCTTGCAGATAATGGTACCTCTATGCGTCTGTAGGAGGAGCCCGATATGTCAATGATAGATAATGACTGGCTTCCTGCCATCAAGGGTGAATATTCAAAGCCTTATTACAGGGAGCTGTTTACATTTGTCAAGGAAGAATACAGCAGGTATGTTGTATATCCGCCGGCAGATGATATATTTAATGCATTTCATTTTACGCCGCTTAGCAAGGTTAAGGTGCTGATTCTTGGACAGGATCCGTACCACAATGTACATCAGGCGCATGGATTGTCTTTCTCGGTGCTTCCGGGAGAGGAGGCGCCGCCTTCACTTAAGAACATATATAAGGAGCTGCAGGATGACTGTGGCTGCTATATTCCTAATAACGGATATCTTAAGAAATGGGCTGACCAGGGTGTCATGCTGCTTAATACTGTGCTTACTGTAAGGGCTCATCAGGCTAATTCGCACAAGGGACATGGCTGGGAGCAGTTCACAGACGCGGTTATTAATGCTGTGAATATGCAGGACAGACCTGTTGTATATATGCTGTGGGGGTCGCCGGCACAAAGAAAAGCGTCAATGCTTAATAATCCTAAGCACCTTATTCTTAAAGCGCCGCACCCAAGCCCGTTATCTGCGTATAGAGGCTTTTTTGGCTGTAAGCATTTCAGCCAGTGCAATGAATTTTTAAAGGCTAATGGTGTCGAGCCAATTGACTGGCAGATAGAGAATATATAATATGCTTGATTTTTTTACAAATGTTATGTATCATCAATAACTGTTTTTATTAAATTAAATAAATTAAATTAGGAGATAGTATGTTAAAAAAGTATTTTTATATTCTGGTTATTTCTATGGTTCCACTTATTGAGCTAAGAGGTGCTATTCCGGTATCACAGGGCTTCCAACTGCCTTTATTGCAGTCATACATTGTGTGTGTAATTGGCAATATGCTTCCTGTTCCGATTATATATCTCTTTGCAAGAAAGGTTCTTGAGTGGGGTAAGGATAAGAAGTATATCGGAAAGTTCTTTACCTTCTGTATTGAAAAGGGACATAAGGGTGGAGCGAAGCTTAAGGAAAAGGCAGGAAGAGGTCTTTTTGTCGCATTATTGCTTTTTGTAGGAATTCCACTTCCGGGAACAGGTGCATGGACAGGAACGCTGGCAGCGAGCTTTCTTGACATGGGATTTAAGAAGAGTGTAATAGCTGTTTTATTAGGAGTTTTACTTGCAGGTGTTATTATGGGAGTTGCAAGTGCAGGAGTATTTACAGCAATTTTCAGTTTTGCGTAAAATTATTTACTGCCGGAAACCCAGTGTTTAAGCGCTTTTTTGAAGGCTTTGAAAAAATTTTTGAAAAATTTTAAAAAAATTTCAAAAAAGTGCTTGACGGATTGGAAAATATGGGTTATTATATCGTTGTTGTTGCGGTACACAACTGCAAGACAACACAGGATATGGCTTGTTGGTCAAGAGGCTAAGACGCCGCCCTCTCACGGCGGAATCAGGGGTTCGATTCCCCTACAAGCTACTATATGTGATACTTAGAAGAGTGGGCAGAGATGTCCACTCTTTCGTTCATATATAAGCAATAAGAAAACTGAATATTTTTAGAAAGGGTGAGTACTGCATGGGAAAGAAAGAAAGCTATGAGGCTAAGACAGAACAGCTCATACAGCCGGTTGTTGAAGCTAACGGCGTGGAACTTTTTGATGTTGACTATGTGAAGGAGGGCAGTGACTGGTATCTGCGTGTCTATATCGACAAGGAAGGCGGAGTTACTATTGATGACTGCCAGAATGTGAGCAGGGCTTTCAATGAAATACTGGACAGAGAGAATTACATTGATGACCAGTATATATTTGAGGTGAGCTCTCCGGGGCTTACAAGACCGCTTAAGAAAGAAAAGGATTATGAAAAGAGTATCGGCAGAAGGATTGATATTAAATTATTCAGTCCGGTTGACAAATCTAAGGAATATTCCGGAGTTCTTAAGGAATATGATAAGGATACGGTAACAATAAGTGTTGATAATGATAATAAAACATTTGACAGAAGCAATCTGGCGATGATCAGATGGGCATATGTTGATGAAGTATAAATATATTTTGGAGGAAATTAAAAGCAATGAATAAGGAATTAATTATGGCGCTTGATGCTCTTGAGAAGGAGAATGGAATCGATAAAGAGATTATGTTCGCGGCTATCGAGAAATCTCTTATGGATGAGTACAAGGCTGAATTCGATAAGGCTGATAATGGACGCGTGGAGTTAGACAGAAGAACAGGTGATTTCCACATTTATTCTGACAGAACTGTTGTCGAGGAGGTTATTGTTCCTGAGAACAGAGAGAATAAGAGAGAAAAATATGTTTCCGGAACTGATATTGCATTAGAGGATGCAAGAAAGATTAAGCCGGACTGCCAGCTTGGTGATATTATCACTGTTGAAGTCAAGTCTGAGGAGTTTTCAAGAAAGGCTGCCAAGAATGCCAAGAATACTATTGTCCAGACTATAAGAGAGCAGGAAAAGAATGCACTTTACAATGAGTACCACTCTAAGGAGAAGGAGCTTATAACAGGTATTGTGCAGAGAGTGGCTGACAATGGTGACCTCACTATCGACCTTGGAAGAATCCAGACAGTTCTTAAGGCTGATGAGAAGTTCAAGGACAGAGAGTTCAGACCGGGTGACAGAATTAAGTTATATGTTGTAGATGTAATTAACAGGGAAAAGGGCGGTCCTGTTGTAAGAGTTTCAAGAAAGTCACAGGAGCTTGTCAAGAAGCTTTTCGAGGAAGAGGTTACAGAGATTAAAGACGGTG
Organism: Ruminococcus sp. CAG:382; assembly: GCA_963654395.1. Taxonomy (GTDB): domain Bacteria; phylum Bacillota; class Clostridia; order Lachnospirales; family Lachnospiraceae; genus Lachnospira. The sequence continues at coordinate 2,101 of CAVKBP010000027.1, read as the reverse complement.
TTGTTGAAATCATGGGCATTGCAAGAGAAGCCGGCTCAAGAACCAAGATGGCTGTAAGAGCTAATGTTCCAAATGTTGATCCTGTCGGTGCATGTGTTGGTATTAACGGAGCAAGAGTTAAGGCTATCGTTAATGAGCTTGGCAACGAGCAGATTGATATTATCGAGTGGGACAGCAATTCAGCACAGCTTATTGTAAATGCTTTAAGTCCTGCAAAGGTTGTTTCAGCAGTGGCAGATGATGAAGAGAAGAAAGCTAAGATTGTTGTTTCAGAACAGCAGCTTTCCTTAGCAATCGGTAAGCAGGGACAGAATGTAAGGCTTGCTGCCAAGCTTACAGGATATGGAATAGATATTAAGAGTGAGGCTGAACCTGAAGAGCATACAGAAGATGATGATTTTGATGAAGAGTACATTGAACCATCTGAAATAAGCCTTGATGAAGAATAATTATTAGGAGTGATGCATAGTGGCTACAGTAAAGAAGATTCCACAAAGACAGTGTATTGGCTGCGGTCAGATGAAGGATAAGAAGGATTTAATCCGTATTCTGAAGACACAGGACGAATCAATTATCATAGATACCACAGGACGAAAGAATGGCAGAGGGGCTTATATATGCGCCAGCAGGGAATGCCTTGCCAGAGCCTTTAAGAATAAGGGGCTTGAGAGGTCATTTAAGATGGCGGTGGATCCGGATATCTATGATGAGTTAGAAAAGGAGCTGAATAATATTGGAAAACAGACAGAAAATCCTTAATATGATTGGACTGGCGCAGAAAGCCGGAAAGGTTGCAAGCGGAGAGTTTTCAACAGAGAAGGCTGTTAAGACCGGAAAGGCATATACGGTTATTGTTGCAGATGATTCTTCAGATAATACTAAAAAAATGTTTACGAATATGTGTACTTATTACAAGGTTCCGATACATTTTTTCAGTGACAAGGTAAGCGTTGGCCACGCGATTGGAAAAGAGTTCCGCGCATCATTAGCAGTTCTTGATGAGGGATTTGCAAAGACTATAGAAAAATATTTTGAACAGGGTTTAGAATAACAGCAGTGCTGTTATCTGGAAAAGAGGTTAAATGGCAAATATGAGAGTACATGAATTGGCAAAAGAATTAAATATAACATCTAAGGATATTACTGATATGCTTAGTAACAGTGAGAAAACTTATAAGTCTGTGAGCGGACTAACAGATGATGAGATTTCAAGCGTAAGGAAGAAGTTTGCTCCTGCGCCTAAGGCAGAGAGCAAGCCGGCAGCACAGCCTGCTAAACAGCCACAGCCAGCTAAGACTGAGACTAAGAATAACGGACAGTCTAATCAGGCAGCAAAGCAGTCACAGCCGGCAGCACAGGAGAAGTCTTCTGATAATGGTGATAAGAAGCATATCTCACAGGTATATTTCCCACAGAACAGTTCAAGGGATAAGAATTTCAGAAGAGATAACCAGAACCGCGATAATAATGGTGGCTATGGCAACCGTGATAATAATGGTGGATACCGCAATAATGACCGCAATAACGGAGGTTATGGCAACCGCGATAATAATGGTGGTTACAGAAATAACGACCGTAACAATGGTGGCTATGGCAACCGAGATAATAACGGTGGTTACAGAAATAATGACCGCAATAACGGTGGCTATGGCAACCGCGATAATAATGGCGGTTATCGCAATAATGACCGTAACAATGGCGGCTATGGTAATCGTGATAATAATGGTGGTTATCGCAATAACGACCGCAACAATGGTGGTTATGGCAACCGTAATAACAATGGCGGCTATGGCAACCGCGATAATAATGGTGGATACCGCAATAATGACCGCAATAACGGTTGCTACGGCAACCGCGATAATAATGGTGGTTATCGTAATAATGACCGTAATAATGGTGGCTATGGCAACCGTGATAATAACGGCGGTTATGGAAACCGCGATAACGGCGGTTACAGAAATAACGACCGCAACAATAACGGCGGCTTCAGGAATGACAGAAACGGCCAGTCTGGAAACGGCGGTTATGGCAGCCGCAATAACGACCAGAACCGTGGTGGCTTTAACGGCGGTCAGAGAAGAAATAATGACAGAAGAGACTC
>CAVKBP010000026.1:0-18157 GCA_963654395.1 Ruminococcus sp. CAG:382 | reverse complement strand
TGTGTGTGATGAAGAAGAAAATGAGAAGGTTTTCAGACTATTAGGGTTTGCAGGGTATTTAAAGGACTGGGATGGTCCGGAAGAAGGTGAGAAACCAACAGGATATATTGTTATAACCTGTCCTGAAAATGTCAATGATGAGGTCGGCGCAGGAATTGTCGGACAGACAATGCTGCTTGCAGCGACAGAAGCCGGATTTGGAGGATGCTTTTTTGGCAATATCAAAAGAGATGAATTAAAAGCGCAGTTAAATATACCGGCTGAATTAAAGATTGTGTATGTCATTGCATTTGGCTACCCTAAGGAAGAAGTGGTGCTGGAGGATATCCCGGCAGATGGAGATATCAGGTATTACAGAGATGAAAATCAGGTACATCATGTGCCTAAGAAAAGAATTGAGGACATAGTGTGAAAAATCAGATTGATATCTGATTTTTCACACGCAAGATTTGTGCTTGCGCACAAGCTTGAGATGCCTTGAAAAGCAGGCTAGAATGGAGATTATTTATGAAGGGAATGACCTTAAAGGCCATGACAGAAGCCGTTAATGGCGTATATCATGGTAATGGAGAGGATTATGACAAAGAGATTGCTGCCATTACAATTGACAGCAGAAAGGTGACAGAGGGCGGTCTTTTTATTGCTATCAAAGGCGGGAGAAGTGATGGACATGATTTCATAGGCCAGTGCTTTGAAAAGGGCGCAGCATGTGTTATCTCTGAGAAGGAACTTCCGGGAGAGGAGCATTCATATATACAGGTTGAATCAAGTCTTCAGGCGTTGAAGGATCTTGCGCTTCTTTACAGGAATAATCTTGATGTGAAGGTTGTCGGAATTACAGGAAGTGTTGGAAAAACCAGCACAAAGGAAACTATCAGTTCAGTGCTTTCCGAGAAATACAGGGTTTTGAAGACACTTGGCAATTTTAATAATGAGATTGGGCTTCCACTGACAGTGTTCAGGCTGACAGAGGAAGATGAGATTGCTGTTCTTGAGATGGGAATCAGTGACTTTGGTGAGATGGACAGATTGTCTAAGATTGCACAGCCGGACATATGTGTTATCACTAATATTGGCCTGTGTCACCTTGAAAATCTTGGAACTAGAGATGGAATTCTTAAGGCTAAGACAGAAATATTTAATCACATGAATCCGGATGGAATAGTTATCCTTAATGGCGATGATGATAAGTTATCTACTATCAGTCAGGTTAATGGAAAGCGTCCGCTTGTATTTGGAATAAGCAATAAAGAAGAGGTGTACGCTGATAATGTTAAGAGTCTTGGTCTTGATGGAACAAGCTTTACAATCCATGGTCTTGACACAGCGGATAAATATTCCACATTTGACCTGACAGTGCCAGTTCCGGGACATCATATGATATATAATGCGATGGCAGCAGCGCTTGTTGGCTCTGTGCTTGGGCTTTCCTCAATTGAAATTGAGCGCGGCATAAGAAATTTAAAGACAATTGCCGGAAGGAATAATATTATCAAGGAAAACGGATTTACAATAATTGATGACTGCTACAATGCCAATCCGGTTTCAATGAAGGCTTCTATTGATGTTCTTGATACAGCTATTGGAAGAAAGGTTGCTATACTCGGAAGCATGTTCGAGCTGGGAGAGAACGAAAAGCAGATGCATTATGATGTCGGAATGTATCTTGGAACGAAGGATATTGATGTGCTTATAACAGCAGGCGACCTTGCAGCGCAGATTGCAGCAGGAACAAGGGCACATATTGAGGCTGATTACAAAGCACATGGCTGCGAGGTATATGATTTTAAAACCAGGGATGATATGTTAAAATGCATTGGACAAATCCTTAAGAAAGGTGATAACATACTCATAAAGGCTTCTCATGGAATGGAGTTTGCTAAGGTTGTAGAAGCTGTTAAAACAATAAATGTATAAAGGAGAATTATGAGCAGAGCAGTAAGAAGAACAGGGATTATTGCAGTACTTGTACTGGTTGCAGGATTATTTGCCGGGTGCGGGAAGAAAGAGTCGGTTGTTGGAACATGGGAGGGTGACGATTATACATATACCTTCAATGAAGACGGAACAGGAACACAGCAGATTGGCGATATCAATGTTAATATTTCATCATATGAGGCAAAGGATGGAAAGCTGGGTATAACGGTTACATTTCTTGGAACAGATGATACAACAGAGTATACCTACACACTGAAAAAGGGTGTGCTGACACTGACAGATGGTGATGATACAATAACTCTTAAAAGAAAATAGTACTATACTAAGGCTTTTGTACCGCTTTTAGGTGCGAAAGTCTTTTTTTAAAATAAATATATTTTAACTCTTTACAAATGCTATTCTATATGTTATTATTCACAATATAGAAAGCGCTTTCGGAATAAAATAATTTTAGAGGAGGATAATAATATGCATGATATTATTGAACATTACGGAAAGGTAGTTGTAGCACTTGCGGGAGTTTTAGCAGCAGTATTGCTTACTGCAGCAGTTGTAACCATTATATCTGACAGAACGAAATCGGCTGTTAAGGATGTATCATACAAGGAACATATCTATAATGCCATAAGTGCTAGTCAGCAGTAGTAATGCGGGATAGGAGAATATATGGAGAAAGAACAGCTTCAACAACTGATAGATAATAATAAGGATGATCTTTTTTCAGAGATTCAGGAAGAGATATCTGATGAATCTATTACTGATATTGAATGGGATGGATATAATCTGTGGATAACGCAGTTAGGGCGAGGCTGTTATATTGCCATGAAAGAACTAAGTGACAGATATATGGATAATCTGTCAATAAGGCTTGCTAATATTATGGGTGTACCTTTTAACAGGGTACACCCGATATTGGAAGCGAATACCGAGACTTTAAGAATTTCAATATGGCACGAGGCGAGATGCGGAAAGAAAAGCATGGCAATCAGAAAAATTCCGGGAAAGCTTCGCTTCGGACATGCCGAATTGATTCAATCTGACTATGCACCAGAGAGCATTATCACATTACTTGAGAATTGTGTGACAGCACATTTGTCTACAGTTATAGGCGGACAGCCTCACGCGGGAAAGACAGAGCTTCTCAAGTATCTAGCAACATATATTCCGGCAGAGGAAAAGGTCGGGGTATATGAGGACAATCAGGAAATCCACTACAGGCAGATTAATCCTCACAGTAAATGTGTCGAGTTTTTTGTCGATTCCAAGGTATCTTATCAGGACATTATTAAAGCAGGGTTAAGACATAACATTGACTGGGTATTATTATCTGAGTCGAGAGGACCAGAGGTCATGGAACTGCTTAACAGCCTGTCAACAGGCGCATATTGTATGACTACAATGCATCTTGATGACATAAGGGATATGCCTGACAGAATGTATTCGATGCTTGGAAAGGGTGAATCATCGGATAGATTTATTAATAGTATATATAAGTACATAGATTTAGTTGTGCTGGTGGATTGTGACAGATTTGAAAAAAGAAAGATAAGTCAGGTCGGTTTTCTTAGCAGGAATCATGGCAAGAATAGCTGCACTGTTGTATACGAGGACGGGGAATTTAAGGATGTTGATATTCCAGAAGATATTAGAGATAAATTCATAAAATTCGGGATAGATAATCCGTATATATGGAGGCATGATTGAAAAAGATATTAAGATATTTATCAGTTAATCAGATTATGAAGGATATATCTGATGTTAATGGTGTAATGTCATTAAAAAGATTCATAATAACCACAATAATGGCAGGCGGCGCAGTGTATGGTGCCTGTATGATGTACAAGGTAAATTATGCGCTGTCGGCACTGGTTATGGTTATGGCACTGCTTATGGTGCCGGGGCTTGTAAGGGGATATTTTAAGGAAAGATATGATGCTGCAAGATTTTCGGATGTTGATATATATCTTCATCAGATTTCCTATTCATTTATCAGGACACCTAAGATTAATATGGCATTAAAGGATGTATATGAAATAAGTGGTGGCGGTCTTAAGCAGTGTATAGGCAGGGCATTGGATGAGCTTCAATATGGAATGGGAGACAGGGTGTATGAGGACGCATTAAAGATTATTGAAGAGGAATATGGATGCGCCAGAATAAGAACTCTGCATAAGTTTATTATAAGCGTTGAAGAAAAAGGCGGAAGATATGCAAGTGCTATGGATGTGCTTCTTGAGGATTTTGACAGATGGGTTAATAATGTGTACAGATATCAGGAGGAAATCCGCAAGATAAAAAGAGATATATCCATCGGTATAATTATAAGCATGGTACTGGCTATGATGACGACGGTAATGTGCAGCATGCTTAATATGTTTTCAGACAGGGAGGTCCGTGTCACTGATTCTGTTGCATACCAGTGTGTTGCGGTAGTTTTTGTTGTATTGTGCATGCTGTTTTTTGTTTACACAAGGAAGCATTACAGGTTTGACTGGCTTGGAAGAAGCAGAACTGATAAGCAGATAATGTATGATTACAATACGGTGTTTAAGACGGACCTGTGGAAAATGATAATCAGGCTTATACCGGTATGGCTGATACTGGCAGTTGCGGCAGTGGTATTACTTCTGCTCAATATGAAGGTGCCGGCGGCATGTGTTCTGGCAATAACGGTTGTATTAGTATTTACGCCATTCCTGCAGAAAAGAAGTGCAGGAAGAAGAGTTAAGAATGACCTGTATCTTGGATTTACAGAATGGCTTAGAGAGCTTGCGGTTAATCTTGAGAATAAACCTTTGCTGTCTGCTGTAGAGGACACTTATGAGGGGTGTCCGGTTATTATGAAGGAGCCTCTGGAAAAATTCATCTGCGACATTGAGAATAATCCATCAGATGTAATGCCATATTATGGATTCCTTGGGGAATTCGGTGTGGTAGATATCCAGGCAGCGGTCAGGATGCTTTATTCAATCGGAGAGCTTGAACAGGACAGCGTGAGTGCAACAATCAATGCAATCGTCAGAAGAAATTATGAGCTGTCAGATAAAGCAGAGCTTACACGGTATATGGATAGTACAAGCATGATGAGATTTTCGGAATATATTCCTACATTTTTCGTGTCATTTAAGATGGCTGCGGATATGATGCTGGTTGTCAGCATGTACATGTAGAAGCCTGCAATGGCAGCAGGAAGGAGGAAATGTATGGAGAATCTGATAGAAGAATTTGCCGGAGTTGTTATGGCGGTGATAACTGTGCAGTCAATGATAATGATATTCGTGACTGTTCTTATGGGGGTAATGAAGGTATGAAAGAAATGATTGAACAATATGCAGATGTATGTATTGGTGTTTCAACGGTAATATTTACTGCGGTAATGCTTGGTTATGCATTGGGTGTATATAGAGAAATATTGCTGGAAATCATAAAAGCTTGTCTGGGATAGGGGGATTATGAAAGGAGTTATTGAGGCATCGGTTTATCTTGTATTATTCGCATTTATATGCATGTTCAGCTTAGATTTTATAAGAATTAATACGGATGTGTCCGACGCCGGGGAGGTAAGCCAGTATATAGAAAATTATATAGAAGCATGCTGTGGAGATGGGTTCGGGAGCAGGCTGACAGAAGAACAGAGAAATTCAAAGCTCAACATGCTGAAGAATTCTGTTGAGGCTAATGGTGCAATGTTAGATTATGGAAACAGGATGAGGGCAGGAGCTTATGAGTATATTGAGTATACCTTCTCATATGAGCTGAAGGCGGCAATGTTTGGATACTCATCATGGCATCAGTATAAAGGACTGGCAAGATACTGTGTGACAGAATAACCACAGATATATAATATACGGATTGGAGGCTGTGCTTGAGAGGTATTGTTACATGTAGCGGATTCATAGTGGCTATTGCCATTATAATAATTACACATGCTGTTATAACAGGCGATAATATAAGAAGGAGAGAGGTAAATCAGAGTCTTGATTCTGCAATGGATTATGCATTTGACAGGATGGTGGATGTGTATGCAGATATTAATTATGCTTCATATCCGGAGAGCAGAAAGCAGGAGATATTAACACAACTTATGAATGAATTCTGCAGTGTGCTGGGTAGCAGAGTGGCATCTGATGGTAATATCCAGGTTGCACTGATATATGCTGATATGGATAAAGGATTGTTTCAGATTGGTGTAACAGAGGAATACGCTTATCCATTTGATGGCAGAACTGGAAAGTGTTACTATGAAAAAACATATTCTTTTAATTGACAAATGTTTTCCTATATCATAGAATAAACTGGTGCGCCTCAAAGGGCGCAATAGAATGATATAGGATTTGTGCCTGCGCGCAAACTTGAGATGTCTTGAAAAGCAGGCAAGAATGGAGGAATATTATTATTATGGAACTGCAGATTTTACATTGGTTTGAATCATTACATAATCCGGTAACTAATCCGATTATGTATGGCATAACCTGTCTTGGTAATGGAGGGATATTCTGGATTTTACTATGTGCAGCTTTCCTGTTTATACCAGTATTTAAGAAAGACAGAAAGTTAGGACTCAGCATGGCTATTGCACTTATTCTTTCGCTTATTATGTGCAATGGAATTATGAAGAATCTGTCAGCAAGGGTAAGACCATTTAATGCAGATACAACATTTGAGAATCTGTATGGAATATTCAATGGAATTAAGGACTGGTCATTCCCATCCGGACACACATCAGCATCCTTTGCAGCGGCACTGGCTATTCTGATGTGGGATAAGAAAAAAGGAATTCCGGCAGTTATAATTGCAGCTTTAATTGCTCTGTCAAGATTATATCTTACAGTGCATTATCCTACAGATGTACTTACAAGTCTGGTCCTTGGTTCACTGTATGGAGTAATAGGATATCTGGTTACTAAGCTCATTATGAAGAAATCAGACAAGGCCCAAAAAGTTTTTTCAGGGGAAGAATCCTATAAGAAGCTTTTTGCCAGAGCTTAATGAATTGCATAATGAACATAATGAGAATGAATATGTAACTATGTGACTGTATTGACCGTATTTAAGAAAGGACGATTGTATATCATGATGGATGTGGTATTCGATACTATCATTGATAGTGTTAAACTGTTGCCGTTTCTTTTTCTGACTTACCTTGCCATGGAGTATCTTGAACACAAGACGAGTGCTAAGACTAAGAGGTTTGTTAAGGATTCAGGCAAAGCCGGACCTGTTATAGGTGCTTTACTTGGAGCTGTTCCGCAGTGTGGCTTTTCTACAGCGGCATCTAATCTGTATGCTGGTAAAGTAATTACTATGGGAACGCTTATTGCAATCTTTATGTCAACATCAGATGAGATGATACCGGTATTTTTATCTGAGCAGGTAAATGTACTGGTGCTTGTAAAGCTTGTACTTATGAAGATTATCATAGGCTTTATAATGGGTATGGTAATTGATTTAATTGTAAGAAGAACTAAGAAGAGCTATAACATGATTGAAAAAATCGGACATGTGTGTGACCATGACCACTGTGGCTGTGAGACAAGCATATTCAGGTCAGCATTAAGACATACTGTAACAATATTTGCATTTATTGTTGTTATTTCTTTTGCACTGAATACTGTTATTCATTTTGTTGGCGAAGAGACTCTTGGAAATCTTATTCTTAATAAACCAGTTATCGGACCTATGATAGCAGGCATAATAGGACTTATTCCTAACTGTGCTTCGTCAGTAGTATTAACACAGCTTTATATTGAAGGTGTGCTTGGGCTTGGTTCATTAATGGCAGGACTGCTGGCTGGTTCTGGCGTAGGAATCCTTGTGCTGTTCAGAGAGAATGATGACATGAAGGATAATTTAAGAATTCTAGCTATTCTTTATGTGAGTGGTGTAGCATGGGGAATTGTTATTGATGCATTAGCCAAGTTCATAATGTGAGTAATGTAAGAGGCTGTATTATTACAGAATGATATTAATCTCCAGTTATCAGAAGTGTATCTATATAGAGATGCATTTTTGATAATCGGAGATTTTTTTATTGAATTGCAGATAAAACAGTGCTAGAATAACTTTTGTAAAGATACTTTATAAAAGTTATTGCGCCAGATTGAAAAGGAGGTATTGTTTTGCAGAGTGTACTGGATGCCGGATTTAAGAAATACGGCAGGGTTATTGCTGATGTTGACACCAGCGGAATAGTAAAGCTTATGGACTCGTATGATATGCCAGAGGATGTTGTGTATGTTCCGGGTGATGAAAAGCTTGAGGATACGCAGCTTCACAGCATTATGGAAGAGAGCATATATGGCGGATGTCCTGTGCAGACAGGTTACTGTAACGGACATAACCAGAAGCTTAATGCACTGGAATATCACAGAAGTTCAGAGGTGAATGTCGCAGCAACAGATCTGATTCTGCTGCTCGGTAAAAGAGAAGATGTGGAAGATGATTTCACATACGATACAGCTAAGGTTGAAGCATTTTTAGTGCCGAAGGGTACTGCCATTGAGGTGTATGCGACGACGCTTCACTATGCACCCTGCGGCGTTGACGGACAGGGCTTTAAATGTGTGGTAGTACTTCCAAAGGGAACTAACCTTGATGTTGTTAATACCCATAAGACAGCAGAGGATAAGCTGCTTACGGCAGCTAATAAGTGGCTGATAGCCCACGAGGATGCACATATAGACGGAGCATTTAATGGGTTAAAGGGAGTAAATATAGCAATTTAATATAACTGTTAAGAGCCAGTCTGGTACAGTGTTTCATAAATAACCAGTACATCGTTTCATAAATAACTGGACCAAGAACGCAGAATGTTTTTTTGAATGTGCATATCAAAAAACGCAGGCGTAGCATGCTGCGGCGAGGCTTTTTGGTGTGTGCAGTCAAAAAGCAGACAAGTTATAGAACTAGTTATTTAAAAGCCACTGTACTGGTGTGGAGTATCTGCCAAATATAATTTCAGAATCAGATGCAAGAATGTAAGCATTTCACAACTGATTCATGAAATTGGTCGGGTTCTTAATGGTTACAGGAAATAAGAATTAGGATTGAAAAGATAGGAGACGGTTATGAATAATACACCAGTTATGAAAATCGGTATTGTTGCAGTTTCAAGAGACTGCTTTCCGGAATCACTTTCAGTTACAAGGAGACAGAATCTTGTAAAGGCATATGAAGCAAAGTATGGCAAGGGAGATATCTATGAATGTCCTGTATGTATTGTTGAAAGTGAGATACATATGCTGCAGGCACTTGAGGATATAAAGAATGCAGGCTGTAATGCGCTCTGTGTATATCTAGGAAACTTCGGACCAGAGATTGCAGAGACAATGCTTGCAAAGAATTTTGACGGACCGAAGATGTTTGTTGCGGCAGCAGAGGAAACATCAGCTAACGGAGGTCTGGTTCAGGGAAGAGGAGATGCTTACTGTGGAATGCTTAATGCAAGCTACAATCTTAAGCTTCGCGGGGTTAAAGCATATATTCCAGAGTATCCGGTTGGAACAGCAGAGGAATGTGCAGATATGATTCATGAATTCATACCTGTAGCAAAGGCTGTATACGCATTAAGCAATCTTAAGATAATCAGCTTCGGACCAAGACCTAACAACTTCCTTGCATGTAATGCACCAATCGCAGGCTTATATAATCTTGGGGTTGAGATTGAGGAAAATTCAGAGCTTGATTTGTTCGAGAGCTTCAATAAGCATGCAGGAGATGAGAGAATTCCTGAGGTCGTTAAGGATATGGAAAAAGAGCTTGGTGCAGGTAATAAAAAGCCTGAAATATTAAGTAAACTTGCACAGTATGAGCTTACATTAACTGACTGGGTTGAAGCGCATAAGGGCTCAAGAAAATATGTTGCAGTGGCAGGCAAGTGCTGGCCGGCATTCCAGACACAGTTTGGCTGTGTTCCTTGTTATGTCAATTCAAGACTTACATCAAGGGGAATACCTGTATCCTGCGAGGTTGATATATATGGTGCTTTAAGTGAATTTATCGGAGAAGTAGTAAGCGACGATATTGTTACACTTTTAGATATTAATAATACGGTTCCGGCTGACATCTACAAGGAAGATATCGCTGGCAAATATGCTTATACACAGAAGGATACATTTATGGGCTTCCACTGTGGCAACACTGCTTCAAGCAAATTAACATTCTGTGAGATGAGAAACCAGATGATTATGGCGCGCTCACTTCCTGAAGAGGTAACTAATGGTACACTTGAGGGAGATATCGTTCCGGGAGATATCACATTTTTCAGGCTTCAGAATTCATCAGATAACAAGCTTGCCGCTTATATTGCACAGGGCGAGGTGCTTCCGGTAAGAACACGCTCATTTGGCGCAATAGGAATATTTGCAATTCCTGAAATGGGAAGATTCTACAGACATGTGCTTATTGAGGGCAACTTCCCACATCATGGCGCTGTTGCATTCGGACATTTTGGAAAGACACTTTTTGATGTGTTTAAATATATCGGCGTAGAGGATGTGTCCTTCAACCAGCCTAAGGGAATGCTTTACAAGAGCGAGAACCCATTTGCATAAACAAATGTAGCTGCAGAAGGAGTCTGATTTTCAGGAGAAAAATGGCGTGAATAAAGACATGCCATGGAAAGGAGTCTTGAATGAATTATATAGGAATTGACCTCGGAACCTCGTCGGTCAAGCTTGTCCTTATGGATACGGCAGGGCATATTCTTGCAAATGTGTCTAAGAGTTACCCGATTGATTATCCTAAGGCTGGCTGGTCGGAGCAGAATCCATATGACTGGTACGATGCCTGTATAGCCGGCATGAAGGAGCTGCTTGACGGACAGGATAAATCAGCCGTTGGTGGAATCAGCTTTGGCGGACAGATGCATGGGCTTGTCATTCTTGATAAGAACGACGAGGTTATAAGACCGGCTATATTGTGGAATGACGGAAGGACAACGAAGCAGTGTGAGTACCTTAATGAAGTGATAGGCAGGGATAAGCTGTCGGAGTATACGGCAAATATAGCATTTGCAGGCTTTACAGCACCTAAGCTGTTATGGGTTAAAGAAAATGAGCCGGATAATTTTGTTAAGATAGAAAAGCTTATGCTTCCAAAGGATTACATTGCATACCGTCTCACAGGCGTGCATTGTACAGATGTTTCTGACGCTTCAGGAATGCTGCTTTTTGATGTGAAGAACAGAAAGTGGTCGCGTCAGATGCTTGACATATGTGGTGTGACAGAAGCGCAGATGCCACATATTTTTGAAAGCAGTGAGCGTGTCGGTACAGTAAAAAAAGATATTGCGGAGGAGCTTGGAATTGGCAGTGAAGTAATCGTTGCGGCTGGCGCAGGTGATAATGCGGCGGCGGCGGTAGGCACTGGCACTGTCGGTGATGGACACTGCAATGTTTCCTTAGGAACAAGCGGTACGATATTCATTTCAAGTAAGGATTTTGGAGTGGATTCCAACAATGCGCTTCATTCCTTTGCACATGCAGACGGAAAATATCATCTTATGGGCTGCATATTAAGTGCGGCATCGGCTAATGGCTGGTGGATGGATAAGATACTTGGAACTAATGATTATGCCGGTGAACAGGCTAAGATTACAGATGATGATCTGGGCAATAATAATGTATATTTCCTGCCATATCTTATGGGCGAGAGGTCGCCGCATAATGATGAGTATGCCAGAGGCACATTTACAGGAATGACAATGGACAGCAGGCGTGAGGACATGACACAGGCAGTGCTGGAGGGCGTCGCATTTGCAATAAGAGACTGCTTCGAGGTTGCGAAGAGTCTCGGTATAAATGTAGAGTCAACCCGCATGTGCGGTGGTGGCGCAAAGTCAGAGCTGTGGTGTAAGATAATGTCTAATGTGCTTGGAATTCCGGTGGAGCTGCTGGTATCTGAGGAAGGACCAGCAATGGGTGCGGCAATGCTTGCCATGGTTGCAGCCGGAGAGTATAATTGCGTTGAGGATGCGTCTAATGCTCTGGTTAAGGTACGGAAGACAATCAGACCAGATGAGAAGATAGTTAAAAGATACGAGGATAAATACAGGAAATTCAGAAGTATCTATCCGGCAATGAAGAATATATTCAGAACAATTAATTAGTGACTAACAGGAGGATTATTATGAAGTTTTTTATTGATACTGCAAATGTAGAGGATATCCGTAAGGCTAATGACATGGGAGTTATCTGTGGCGTAACTACTAACCCGTCTCTTATCGCAAAGGAGGGAAGAGATTTCAAGGAGGTTATCAAGGAGATTACTTCTATTGTTGACGGACCTATAAGTGGCGAGGTTAAGGCTACTACAGAGGATGCAGAGGGCATGATTAAAGAGGGAAGAGAGATTGCAGCAATCCATCCTAACATGGTTGTTAAGATTCCTATGACAGTTGAAGGTCTTAAGGCTACCAAGGTGTTGGCATCTGAGGGAATTAAGGTAAATGTTACTTTAATATTCTCAGCTAACCAGGCACTTTTAGCTGCAAGAGCAGGTGCGGCATATGTATCACCATTTCTTGGAAGACTTGATGATATATCACAGCCGGGAATTAATCTTATTCAGGACATTGCAGATATATTTGCAAATTATGACCTTCAGACAGAGATTATCTGTGCAAGTGTAAGAAATCCAATACATATTACTGACTGCGCACTTGCCGGAGCTGATATTGCAACTGTACCATATAAGGTAATTGAGCAGATGGTTCATCACCCACTTACAGATGCAGGAATCGAGAAATTCAAGAAAGACTATATTGCTGTATTTGGTGAATAATTACGCCACCATACAGGCACAGGATTAAGCGAGAGGTAATGGATGAATTCATCACAGAAACTGACTAATACGGATGTTAAGAAACTTAATAAAAACCGCATATTCAGGCTGATATATGATTCTGATAAGATATCAAGGCAGGAGATAGCAGACCAGTTAGGTCTGTCCCTGCCGACTGTCAATCAGAATCTTAAAATGCTTATGGAAGAAGGACTGATTGAGTATGTCGGCAATTTCACTTCCACAGGTGGAAGACGGGCGCAGGCTATCACAATCAATAATAATGCAAGAAAAGCTGTTAGTGTGAATATTAAGGCAGACCATATCAATGTAGATGTAGTCGGACTTAAAGGGCAGATTATATACAGCATGACTGTTAAAGCACATTTTAACAAAGAAAATGCATATATTAAGAAGGTGTCAGAGGCAGTCAGAAGCGCAGCCGGGCTTTCAGGTTCAGGTACAGAGGATATCCTAGGAGTTGGAATTACGATTCCGGGAATACTTGATGATGCTAAGCAGCTTCTTATATCAGCCCCTCCGCTTAAGGTTAAGAATTATAATCTAACAAAGCTGTTATCAGCTACAGGTTATCCGGCTATCGTGATGAATGATGCGAGAGCAGAGGCATACGCAGACCACTGGTTTAATGGAGCGCCTGAAGACGAGAAGATATATATTATGCTTGGCGAGGGTGTCGGGGGCGCTTATATAAATGCTTCCTCAATCCGGAGCGGTGTGCATAACCGCGGTGGAGAATTCGGACATATGGTAATCCATCCGGACGGAAAGCCTTGTCTGTGTGGCAGGAATGGCTGTCTTGAAGCATATGTTTCAGAGAAAGTATTATCATCGGAGCTTGATATTTCGCTTGAAGAATTTTTCGGACAGGCAGAGCAGGGAAAGTTTGATAATATTAAAGTACTAGATGAATACATGGATAATCTGGCACTTGGAATTAATAATATATATACTATGATGGACTGCAATATCGTTCTTGGTGGAACGGTTGCACCATACCTTAAGAAATACGAAGAGAGTATAAAAAAGCGTCTTGTTAATGATTATTCCTTTGACACCGATGCCGGATATTTAAGGATAGTGGATGGCGGTGACAGAAAATCAGAGCTTGGTGCGGCATTAAGCTTTGTTGCAGGATTTATTGACGGGGTGGAGTAGTGATTATGCTGTGTTGTCGTTAATCGCCGTAGCCACCGCTACGCCTCTTTTCTCCGCCTTGCATATGAGAAAATCATCCAGTGCCAATATAGCAGATATTTAATTTCTGTTCTCGTCCTCATAAGTTCTCTCACTGATAATAAATCTCGGTCTGTGCTTAACCTCAATATATATTTTTCCGATATATTCCCCGATAACACCAAGGCACATAAGCTGTATGCCGCCCATAAAGCATACGATACATACAGTACTTGCCCAGCCAGTGACAGTGTTGCCAATCAGGTTGTCAACGACAGCCCATATAACACCGATAAAGCTGATGATTGAGACAACAATGCCAAGAGACATAACGAGGCGGAGAGGCTTAACGCTTAAGCTTGTTATGCCATTCAGGGCGAGATTAAGCATCTTACTAAATGGATAGTGTGACTTTCCGGCAAGCCGTTCATTTCTTGAATAATACACGCTTGTACTCTTAAAGCCAACAAGCGGGATAAGTCCACGCAGATACAGATTAGTTTCTTTAAATTCAGCAAGCTCGTCAATGACACGCTTTGATAGAAGCCTGTAATCTGCATGGTTATATACAGTTTCTACACCAAGCCCTGCCATGATTTTATAAAAGCTCTTAGCAGTGTTTCTTTTAAAAAATGTATCAGTAGAGCGGTCATTTCTTACACCATAGACAATATCACAGCCGTCATTGTAAGCATCAACCATTTCTTCCATGGTGTGAATATCATCCTGTCCGTCACAGTCTATAGATATAGTCATATCGGCATATCTGGAAGCCTCCATAAGACCGGCAAGGACGCTGCTCTGGTGTCCGCGGTTGCGGCTCTGGCTTATTCCTATAAAATGCTCATCCTTTTTTGATAATTCTGTAATAATATCCCAAGTTCTGTCCGAGCTGCCATCATTGACAAACATAATCCTGCTGTCAGGACTGATTTTTCCGGCACTGATAAGAACTCTAAGCTCATCATGAAACATGCCAGAGGTAATAGGCAGAACCTGCTCCTCGTTGTAGCATGGAATCACAATATATAAACAATCATTTTTTCTTTCACTCATAATATCTCCCCGGATTCGACTTTTATAGTGTAATCCCTGTATTCCTTATAATTATCGTCATCATGATTAATGATAATAAAACGGTTGAATATAATTGTCACGGACACAAGAATAATCAGTATTATACCACATTTGTATAAATGCTTCTGGGAAAGGTCGGTAATATGCTTTGCCATATAATAAAAGCCGGCTATGGACAGTGGCAGAAGCAGTACAAAATACGGAAGTGTATACTGGCATTTTCCCTCCCAGAATATATGGAAAATAAAGCCGCCTATAAATGTAAGCGGAAGGACAGCTGCGCCTGCCAATGCCTTACGGAATAATGCATTGATGGCATAGAGCACATTTCCTAATAAAATAACGCTCTGCAGTATATTAAGATATGCCATAAAAGAAGTGCCGCCCTGTAATGATAATATACCAGTGATTAAACTACTCTGTTCAATAGTGCTGCTTCGTACATTGGTAATCCAGAAGCACTGGAATCCCGGATTATTCCACTGGGATGCAATCTTTTTTGACAGGAAGGAAGTAAATGCTTCATGGTCATGCATGTATCTGTTGATATATTCCTTAACATCTATCTTGGCAGCCTGTGCTTCTTTTTTGGAATCATAATCGTTGCGCTCATACAGCGAAGCAATACGGGAATTATACCATCCGTCAGCGTATGTATTGCCTGTGATTGTGTGAAGTCCCATATCAACCCATGTCCATGAGGAAGCTCCGTTATTAAGGCTGCAACCGGATATTTTTTCAATCACGAGCTTAGGAAAAACAGCCTGAACCGCAAATCCGGCAATTACTGCACATACGACAAGAATAATCTTTAAATTCTTATGTCTGAGCATTTCAGCTATTGTATAAAGTATCAGCGCAATCATGAATATTAGATAATTGCTTTTTACCATAACACTCATCATCATGGCAGCTCCGGCTGCAGCAATATATGACACGCGCATATTGCCGCCATCCCTGCAGGTATCAACATAAAGCATTGTATATTTAAATGCCATGACTGCAAAAAACAGACCTGCAACATTGCCATATATAAACACACTGTAAAGCGTCCATGGGAAAAACAGTATACCGAGGACAAGAAGCAGAATGGAAGCCAGCCTTGAAAGCTTCCATATGGCAAAAATGTCAGACAGCATTTTGTAAGTAAATACAACCATGACAACATTAAGAAGCTGCCAGAATATATAGTTGTAGTCTCCGACAATAAAGCCGGCGAGATATTCGATGAATAACAGCCCGATCTGGTTAGTGTACTTGGCTATATATCCGTCATACATAAACATGGAATAGTCATGCTCACGAAGTCCGGCGGCAGCCTTAAGCACATAATACTGGTCAGCGCCAGCCTGTGACTGTGTAAGAATAACCCATGCAGCCCCCATAATTCCAATAATAATAAGGCAGATATTTCTTATTTTTTCAAATGCTTTATCATTGCCTGTAAGGTATCTGTTACATCTGGTAAAAATATTTTTCCTGACCAGAAGGTATGTCATGGCAGCAATGCAGACAAATACCATCAGGTGAAGCCACACATAATCACCCGTGTAATATGTATATTCACTGGCATCGGTTGTCATTCTGCTGGTGCTGAAAATGCTTAGCAGAAACAGCCAGATGCTGATGATAAGAAAAAGACCGGAAACAATATATCTGTATATTGAATAAAGCACTTCAGGCATGATGTTCCTCCCAGCTTGGCGTTAATGAAATACTATCTACATAATAGCATATGATTACAGCTATTGAAAGTTGTAAAATCAGGTGAATTTGAGTATAATGGAATCATATTTTTTTGGAGGATGTAAAAAATGATAGCTGATTCAATGGTATCTTTAGTAAAAAACAGTTCAGTAATACGAGCAATGTTCGAGGAAGGCAACAGGCTTGCAAAGTTATACGGCGCAGAAAATGTATATGATTTCTCGCTTGGTAATCCTAATGTACCAGCGCCGGCAGAGGTCAACGAGGCGGTTAAGGACATAGTTGATAATGAAGAATCAACATTTATACATGGATATATGAGCAATGCAGGCTATGAGGATGTGAGACAGACTATAGCAGAGTCGCTTAATAAAAGGTTTGGAACACATTTTAACCATACTAATATTGTAATGACAGTCGGCGCAGCAGGCGGACTTAATACAATATTTAAGACACTGCTTAACCCGGAAGATGAGGTTATGACATTCGCGCCGTTCTTTGGTGAATACAGAAATTATGTTGGCAACTATGGTGGAAAGTTGGTTGTTGTTTCACCTAACACTGTGGATTTCCAGCCTAAGCTTGATGAATTTGAAGAAAAGATTACACCTAAGACCAAGGCGGTTATTGTAAATAATCCGAACAACCCTACTGGTGTTGTATATTCAGAGGATACTATTAAGAAAATGGCTGCTATCATGGAGAAGAAGCAGAAGGAGTATGGAACAGAGATTTATTTAATTGCAGATGAACCATACAGAGAGTTAGCTTATGATGGCGTTGATGTACCATATCTGACTAAATATTACGACAATACAATCGTTGGATATTCATACAGCAAGTCGCTTTCACTTCCGGGTGAGCGAATCGGATATCTTGTTATTCCTGACGAGGTTACAGATTCGGAGGATGTCAAGTCAGCAGCCTCTGTTGCAACAAGAATTTTAGGCTTTGTAAATGCGCCTTCTCTTATGCAGAGAGTTGTTGCAAAATGTATTGATGCCAAGGTTAATCTTGAGGCTTATGATAAGAACAGAAAGGCAATCTATGAGGGACTTACAAAGCTAGGCTTTGAGTGCGTAAAGCCAGAGGGCGCATTCTATCTGTTTGTAAAGTCACCTGTTGAAGATGAAAATGTTTTCTGTGAGGCAGCCAAGAAGCACAATATTCTTATGGTTCCTGCATCATCATTTGGATGCCCGGGATATGTAAGAATTGCCTACTGCGTAGCTTACGAGACAATTGTTAATTCATTACCACATTTTGCAGAAGTTGCTAAAGAGATGGGCTTATAATTAATACTTGAGATGCTCTGAAAAACGGGCAGGAATGGAGGACAGTGTGAAAAATCAGATTGATATCTGATTTTTCACACGCAAGATTTGTGCTTGCGCACAAACTTGATATGTCTTGAAAAGCAGACAAGAATGGAGGACTATTATGAAGACATGGGAGA
>CAVKBP010000025.1:17005-18169 GCA_963654395.1 Ruminococcus sp. CAG:382 | reverse complement strand
ATAGCTTCTGAGCTTGAGGAAGAAGAGTCAGATATTAAGCCAATCTATGATGCTGTTGTGACTTCAGCACCTGATTACAATATGGATGATATTAAGGCAAAATTGAATATGTAGCATGTGATATCTTAATGAAAAATCCAAAGTTACCCACAGCGACTTTTACACCAAATGTTTCCTACGCCGACTTTTTATGCTAGAATGTTTATGAAACGATATACAAGTGAACTGGTAGGCGGGGTAGATGATATGGGAATTGAATCTTTATTCCATCTGAACAGGTATTCAGCCGTTACTAAGACTGAACGGCACAGCCATGATTATGCGGAGCTTATGTATGTGTCCGATGGAAGCCTTACACAGCATATTAAAGGTGAAGATATACATATGAAAAGAGGCGATGTGTGCATTGTGAATAACGAATGTGCGCATTGTGAAAGCTTTGGGGATGAAGCTGCATTTATAATAAGAATTGAATTATCAGATGAGATTATTAATGCGGTTGTAAGTAATACTATGGCGGATAAACAGGCTGTGGATTATATCAATGAGCTTATCAAGGTGTTAAAGACAAGCGGGTATATACATTTTGTCTACAAAGACGAATATGATAATGAGCTTAAAGATATGCTTACTGCCGTGATAAGTGAGTGCGGCATGGCGGATATTGCGTCTGTGTATATATGTCAGGGATTTGTTCTCAGGATTCTCTGGCGGCTTGGCACTGTGTACGCGTATGCACAGTCGAGGTATATAAGAAAGAAAATTAACTGGCTTTTACATAAAGAAATCACAGATTTTATTGAAGATAATATGAAAGGTGTTACAATAGATATGCTTGTTGAAAGATTCGGCTATCAGGAGGATTATTTTAACAGGTTTCTAAAGGCGCAGACAGGCATGACTTTCACAGAATATCTGCAGGACTGCAGATTGAAAAAATCGGCCATTCTTTTAAAAGAAGCCTCAATGGATGTGGATGATATTATTAAGAAGGTCGGATACAGAAATAAAGGATATTTCTACAAGATATTTACAGAGAAGTATAACATGACGCCTGCGAAATTCAGAAAGTATATTAAAGAAAAGGAGCTTTCGATATGAGTTATATCTATAATAATCCAGTGCAGAGAGGCTTTTTCCCGGATCCGTCTGTAGTGAGAGTCG
>CAVKBP010000025.1:0-16995 GCA_963654395.1 Ruminococcus sp. CAG:382 | reverse complement strand
GAGGGTTGGGGATGACTATTATATGGCTAATTCAACATTCCAGTATTTTCCTGCGATTGCAATCAGCCATTCTAAGGATATGGTTCACTGGCAGGTTATCGGACATGCAATTACAGATTCAGAAGAGCTTGATTTGAGAGATATCAAGGATTCACATGGCATATGGGCACCTGATATTAATTATGTTGATGGTAAATTTATTATAATGGCAACCTTAAGGCTTAATGGAGACGGAAAAAGGGACAATAATGTATTAAGACGCCAGCTTGTTGTGACATCAGACAAGCCTGAGGGACCATATTCTAAGCCTGCATGGCTTGAGGTTGACAATATTGATCCATCGCTTTTTGTCGATGATGATGGAAAGAAATATCTTCTTATCAGTCCGGGAATTAATCTTTTACCATTAAGTGATGACTGCACTAAGGTTACAGGTAAAAGTGTGTGTGTATGGCCGGGAACAGGTGAGAGATGTCCGGAGGGACCGCACATTTTTAAAAAAGACGGATATTATTATGCAATGGTTGCAGAGGGCGGCACAGGTTATGGACATGGTATAAATGTAGCTCGTTCCAAAAATCTTTATGGACCATATGAGGAATCTCCATATAATCCTGTGATGAGACAGTTTGATGCTAAAGCACCTATCCAGAGAACAGGTCATGGCAATATATTATCGGCACAGGATGGAAGCTGGTGGTGCTATTATCTGTGTGGAAGACCTAATCAGGGTAATTACACAACTATAGGACGAGAGACAGCGCTTGATCCTGTTACATGGCTTCCGGACGGATGGTTTGTGATTAATGACAGGAAAGGTCCGAGTCTTACACAGAAAGCACCTGAGCTGCCTGAATATACATTTGAAAAGTGGACAAGGGATGACTTTGATGACGATATTCTTAATCTCAATTGGGAATTTGTAAGAAATCCGGTTAAGGGAAATTATTCTTTGACAGAGAGAAAGGGTTATTTAAGGCTTTGGACAATGGATGGAACTCTTAATGAGATAAGAGCCAAGAATACTCTTGTAAGAAGAGAACAGGAGCTGTCTTATACAGCACATACAAATGTAGATTTTTATCCGGAAAAGGATGGAGAGCAGGCAGGTCTTACATGCTATTACAGCACAGCTACTTATGCAAGATTTTCACTGTGCTATGAGAATGGAAGAAAGCTGCAGCTTGTGATTAACAGAAATCATGGTGAGGAGCTTATTGCACAGGTGGATGATATTAAGGAGCAGAGTGTATACCTGAAGGTTGTTGTCGATAAGCTTACAAGAAGCTTTTATTACAGTTATGATGGTGAGGAATGGATACTTGCCGGTGTGCTTGAAAACTGCATATATCTGTGCGATGAGGGAGTGCCTGATGACAGAAAGCGCCATACAGGAACGCTTGTTGGAATATATGCTAATAATGGAGGCTGCGGAAGCAGGATTCCTGCCGATTTTGATTATTTTGAATATGAGGATTAGATTGTTATGAGTTTTGATTGTGTGGTTATAGGTGGAGGTGCAGCCGGAATGATGGCTGCCATACAGTGCAGGGAGAGTGATATGCAGACTGTGATTGTTGAACACACAGCAAAGCTTGGAACTAAGATTTTAAAGACAGGCAATGGCAAATGTAATTTTTCTAATACATATATGACTAAGGAAATGTACCAGAATAATAATACAGATTATGCGATGGATATTATTGGCAGATTTAATGTTGATGATACAATACATTTTTTCGAGGATTTAAGTGTATATAGAAAAGAGCGTAACGGCTACCTTTATCCGAGATCAGAGATGGCGGCATCTGTTGCACTGGCGCTTGCTTGCAGGATAAAAAAGCTTGATATTCCGGTATATTATGAGACTGGTGTTAAAAGGATTGACAGGGCTGGCAGTGAATATGTGCTGCAGCTTGAGGGTGCAAGGACTAATACAATTAAGACTAAGACGGTGATAATGGCCTGCGGTTCGTCCGCCTCACCGTCTTCTGGTTCTGACGGAAGTGGCTATAAGCTTGTCCAAAAGCTTGGAATTAAGCTTATAAAGCCGCTTCCGGCTCTTACTGCGCTTGAATCTGATAAGAAAAATATGAAGCCTGCGTCAGGTGTAAGGGCGCCTGGAAATGTTAAGATTATGGCAGCGGGCAAGGTGCTCTGTGAGGATACAGGCGAGATACAGTTTACAGATTATGGAATATCGGGAATTCCTGTATTTCAGGTCAGCCGCTTTGCTGTAAGGGCGCTGGATGAAGGCTGCAGGGTGGAAGCAGTTGTTGATGTGGCAGCAGATATTAAAGAAGATGAGCTTGTATCTATGTTAAAATATGCTGTAGATATGAGAGGACAGCAGTCAGTATGCGAAAGTCTTTCGGGATTGTTTAATAAGAAGCTAATTATGATGATATGTAAGGATATCGGAATTGAAGGAAATTCATCAGCATCTGATGTAGATGACGACATATGCCGAAAACTCGCCAGAAATATAAAAGCTCTCCACTACCATATAACAGGCTGTAAGGGATATGATTATGCACAGGTCTGCCAGGGCGGTGTTGATGTATCGGAACTCAATGAGAATCTTGAATCAATAAATAATCCGGGAATATTCTTTGCCGGAGAGCTTGTGGATATAGATGGTAAATGTGGCGGCTATAATCTTCAATGGGCATGGAGCAGCGGTGCTGTTGCCGCTAAGGCTGCATGTGATTATTGTAATAGACAGGAAAGAAAATAATGGAAAAGAAATGTATTAAGCTTAGCAATATTAAGGCTTCACCTGAAAAGAATGCTTCATATATAGAGAAAGCCATAAGAAAAGAATTAAGGCTCGGAAAAGATGCACAGGTGGATTTTGAGATAACCAAACGCTCACTTGACTGCAGGCATAAGCCTCAGGTGATGTATATATACAGTGTTGAAATATATAAGGTAATTCGTTCGGGCAGGGAAGAAAGGCTTGAAAATGTGCTTAAGAAATCAGGCTGTAAGAATGCAGTTATGTCTAAGAGAGTTTTATACGAATTTCCAAAGACTGTGAAAGAGGCAGTTGATGAAGTTGACAGACCGGTTGTCATAGGCTTTGGCCCGGCTGGAATATTCTGTGCCTTAGAGCTTGCAAAGGCAGGACTTAAGCCTGTTGTATATGAGCGTGGATTAGATGTTGATACAAGGACTAAGAAGGTCGCACAGTTCTGGGAGACAGGTGAGCTTGATACAGAGTGCAATGTGCAGTTTGGTGAAGGCGGAGCTGGCACATTTTCAGATGGAAAGCTTAATACACAGATTTCAGACACATTTGGCAGAATAAGATATGTACTGCAAAGCTTCGTGGAATTCGGAGCGTCGGAAGAAATTCTGTATGCCAACAAGCCACATATAGGAACTGATGTGCTTGCGGTAGTGATTAAGAATATAAGAAATCGCATTATTGAGCTTGGAGGTGAGGTTAATTTCGGAAGCTGCCTTAAAGGGCTTGAGATTAAGGAAGGCAGGGTGTGTGGTGTTGTCATAGCTGATAAGGCTGGTGGACACACAAGAAAATGCAGTAAGGTATGCCTTGCTATCGGACACAGCTCAAGAGAAACATTTGAATATCTGCACAATGAAAATATTGATATGGAGCCGAAGCCATTTGCTGTCGGGCTGCGCATAGAACATCCACAGCAAATGATTAATTATAATGCTTATGCCGATGCGCCGTATGAGCTTCCTGCGGCTGATTATAAGGTTACTTATAAGACTAAGAATACAGATAAGGAGCGCGGTGTATATTCGTTCTGTATGTGTCCGGGTGGCTATGTCGTTAATGCTTCATCTGAAAATGGCAGGACATGTGTTAATGGCATGAGCTATTCAGGAAGAGATTCCCATAATGCCAATTCAGCAATAATCGTGACTGTCGGAACTGAGGATTTCGGGCATGGAGTGCTTGACGGAATAAGCTTTCAGAGACAGTTAGAGGAAAATGCTTACGCGCAGGGAAAGGGAAAGGTTCCTGTGCAGCTATTTGGTGATTTTGAGAAAAATGTTACAACAACGGAATTAGGAGAGGTTAAGCCATGCATAAAGGGAGAATATACATTTGCTAATCTAAGAAATGTACTGCCTGCTTATGTAGCTGATTCGATTGTTGAAGGAGTACATGGCTTTTCAAGATTTATACATAATTTCGACAGGGAGGATGCAGTGCTTTCGGGTGTCGAGAGCAGAACCTCAAGTCCTGTAAGAATAGTTAGAAATGAAGAGCTTGTAAGCACATCAGTAAGTGGATTGTATCCTTGCGGTGAGGGTGCAGGCTATGCCGGAGGTATTACATCTGCGGCAGTTGATGGTGTCAAGGTGGCGGAATTTATGGCTACATCAGTGTAGTATTTCTTTTGCAAAATAACAGGCTTATTCCATTTATTATCGGCAGATTCTAGTACAGCGATTTCTAAATAACTATCCAACAACTTGACTGTTTTTCTGACTGCACATACCAAAAAGTCTCGCCGTAGCCCGCTACGCCTACGTTTTTGTGATAGTTACGTTATTTATGAAACGCTGTACTGCTAAGCGGCGCAGATATGGACTTTTTCAGAATAATATAGTAAAATAGCCCTGTATTTGAATTTTGCTGGAGATATTATTGTATGGGTAACTATAGAGAATTTATAAAAGACAAGAAAAGAATTGTTATTAAGATAGGTTCATCTTCTCTTATGCATGAGCAGACAGGAAGATTAGACTTATTAAAGATTGAGAAGCTTGTAAGGATTCTTATTGATATTAAGAATTCCGGCAAGGATGTAGTGCTTGTATCTTCCGGTGCAATAGCCGTAGGAAGGGCTGTTATAGGATTAAGTGACAGACCGACAGAGCTTCCAGTAAAGCAGGCTTGTGCTTCCATAGGACAGGCCAAGCTGATGATGGTATACCAGAAGATATTTGCAGAATATGGTGCAGTTGCGTCACAGGTTCTTCTTACCAAGAATACTATTGTTAATGAAGTCAACAGGACTAACGCACAGAATACATTTAACGAAATATTAAAGCTTGGGGCAGTTCCAATCGTCAATGAGAATGACACAGTATCAACCTATGAGATTGAGCAGCTTCAGGCTTTTGGAGATAATGACAGGCTTTCAGCAATTGTCGCTTCAATTATCGGCGCAGACCTTCTTATTCTGTTATCTGATATTGATGGCTTATATACAGATGATCCGAACACTAATCCTAATGCGAAGTTCGTTGAGACTGTATATGAAATTGACAGTAAGCTTATGGGAATGGGAAAAGGCTCATCCGGCAGTAATATGGGGACTGGCGGCATGACAACAAAGCTTATTGCCGGCAAGATTGCAACGCTGTCGGGGGCAGATATGATTATTACTAACGGTAATGATGTTGATAATATTATCAGGGTTATGGCTGGAGAGAATGTTGGAACACTGTTCTTAAACCATAGGGCATCTGATTTTGATCTGATGTCTCTCATAGATTAGGATTTAGCGGATTACTTGGACAACGATGGGAGGTCATACATGGATATTAAGCTGATGAAGAATTCGGAGAAGGGGATATTTTTTCCTGTTAATGACAGGCTTATAATGCAGATAACAGATGACAATTATCAGTATCAGGGTCTTCAGGGGAAGAAATATTTTATTCTGAATGCAGCAACTAATGAAAAGGCAGAAGTGGCATCACAGATTAAAAAATACAATTTCTGCAGAATCAGATATGCGTGTCGTGAAAATGATTATGTATTCTTTACTTCAATGGAATCTGTAACAGAGAGCAGGACTGTGCTTACTGTCTACAGATTTATGTTTGAAAGCAATGAAAGTGAAGCTGTTTACAGCATGGAGATAGATAATTCGGATATATCAGATGAGATTATATACTACATATATGTGATGGACTCTAATTATTTCTTTATACAGAAGCAGGACAAGGATAACCGGCTTTTAGATATATTTATGCACGATATCAATTCTGATTCGGATAATGATTTAAGCGATACATTTGTTAAGGGAATGGGAATATACAGTGTTATTCCTGCTGGCGGCAATAACTGTATTATCAAGTTCGGGGCAGACAGGATGAAGCTGAGGGAAAAAGTTTCAGATGAGAAGATTGCGCTTCTTAACTGCAAACAGTTTGTTTCAGAGATTTCATTTAACGGACAGATGATTACTATGGAAGAGCTGGATGCTTCGGATGAATGTACTACATTTCCATATATTAAAGAGAGCAGCAATAAAATTATATATTCTAAATATAATTTCAAGAACAAGGCGGAAGAGATTGTTATATATGATACTTCGACTAAGGTTAAGCAGGTGAGGCTGAATAATGATGTCGAGAGAGTCATGGACTTAAGCTTTACATATATTATTAATGACACGCCTTATATACTTAAGAAGAGTGAGAAAAGCACTGTTTTTATTAATCTTAATACCCAGAAGACGGAATATAAGCTGCATTCGGACATGACTTTTAAGTATCTGCTTAATGATATAGTCGTTGTCACAAGAATGAGACACAGAATCTTTTTTGTCAAAAAGCCCTCCGAGTATATTGAGGTTTACAGGATATCGGAGCTGCATCATCCGATGCTTTCAACCAAGGCTGTATATAACAGTTGCTCTGAAAGCGGAGATGATTTAATTATATTTACAAATTAGTATATCAAAAATCAAATATCTGCTATATTGCGCAGGATGATTTTCTCGTATGCAAGGTGGAGGAAAGAGGTGTAGCGGTGGCTATGGTGATTGACGACATCGCAGCATATGAAAAATCAGACAAGTCAATATGGCGGTTCTTTAAATTTTGATGTACTAGGACATTAGAATGAGGAAATTATGGTTACAGAGAAGACTTTAGCAAGAATTAATGAGCTTTACCATAAGTCTAAGGCGGAAGGGCTGACAGACGCGGAAGCGGCAGAACAGAAGCAGTTAAGGGCTGATTATGTTAAAGCGTTCAGGGAGAATTTAAGAGGACAGTTAGAATCGATTAAGATTCAGAATCCTGATGGTTCTATAATAGATGTCAGGGAAAGACATGAAGAGAAGATGAAAAGGCTCGCCGAGGAACAGGCACAGAAAGGTAATTAGATGGACAAAAATGAGGTGCGCCGGTATATTAAGAGCCGCAGGCATGAATTATCAGATGAGGATATTAAAACCCAGAGCATTCTTATAATTGACAGATTGAAAAAATCGGACATTTATAAGAATGCTGAAAATGTTTTTTTATATATCAGCTATAACAGGGAAGTTGATACATTTATGCTTCTTTCACAGTGCCTTATTGATGGTAAAAATGTATATGCTCCAAAAGTATTATCAAAGACGCAGATGGAATTTTACCGTATATACAGCGCGGATGACCTTGTGAGCGGCTATATGGGTATTATGGAGCCGTCAGCCTCCTGCGAAAGGGCGCAGGTTAAAAGCGGACTTTTTATTATGCCCGGGCTTGCATTTGATTATGACTGTCATAGAATAGGCTATGGCGGCGGATTTTATGACAGATATTTATCAGAGGATAATACATTTATAAAGGCGGCACTTGCATTCGATTTCCAGTTAATGGACAGCATTCCTTATGAGGAGCATGATCTGAAACCGGACTATATTATTACACAGACACAGTTTATAAGGAGAGATAATTGATGGAATCACTTGAGCAGATTGGAATTAAGGCTAAGAAAGCTTCAAGGTATCTTGCAAAGCTTGGAATTGATGAAAAGAATAAGGCGCTTCTGGCAGTGGCAGATGCCCTTGTTGCAAATGCCGGACTTATAATCAGGGCTAATGAAAAGGATCTTATTGATGCTAAGGCTAACGGAATGAAGCTGGCTCTTATAGACAGGCTTACTCTTGATGTGAAAAGAATCAATGCCATGGCTGAGGGCATAAGAGTTCTTACAGGACTTGAGGATCCGGTAGGCGAAGTGACAGGAATGAAGAAAAGACCTAACGGACTTGTTATCGGAACTAAGAGAGTGCCGCTTGGTGTCGTTGCAATTATATATGAGTCAAGGCCTAATGTTACTGCTGATGCGTTCGGACTTACCTTCAAGTCAGGCAACGCATGTATCTTAAGAGGCGGTAGTGATTCTATTAATTCTAATATCGCAATTGCAGATGTTATTGCAAAGGCACTTGCTGATAACGGAATTAATCCGGATGTTATCAATCTTATTAAGGACACAGACAGGGCGCTTGTAAGCCAGCTTATGAAGATGAACGATTATGTTGATGTTATTATCCCGAGAGGCGGGGCAGGTCTTATTAAAAATGTTGTCAACAACAGTACAGTTCCTGTAATTGAAACAGGTACAGGTAACTGTCATGTGTATGTTGATGAATATGCCGATATAGATATGGCTGTCAGGGTTATATATAATGCCAAGACCTCAAGAATCGGAGTGTGCAATGCATGTGAATCTTTAGTTATACATAAGGCTGTTGCAGAGCAGGCACTTCCGCTTATTGTAGATGCACTTAAGGAAAAGAATGTTGAGGTGCGCGGCGACGGATATGCCATGCAGTGTGATTCAAGAATTGTTCCTGCCACTGATGAAGACTGGGGAACGGAATATCTGGATTATATTATATCTGTTAAGACAGTCGATTCCATTGATGAGGCGATAGAGCATATTAATACCTATAACACAGGACATTCGGAGTCAATCATTACTAAGGATTATAATAATGCCAACAGATTCCTTGATGAGATAGATGCAGCGTGTGTATATGTAAATGCTTCTACAAGATTTTCGGATGGATATGAATTCGGCTTCGGTGCAGAGATTGGGATAAGCACACAGAAGCTTCACGCAAGAGGACCTATGGGGCTTAAGGCACTTACAACGACTAAGTATGTTATATATGGAGAGGGACAGGTAAGACAGTAGGCTGTTTTATATGTAGCAGGTGTTTTTATGGTTAGAAGAGATTTTGACTTAGAGGAAATGGAATATTTCCTCAATCTTGTTGAAAAATGTACAGACGATTATCTTTATATATTTGATTATACTAATGACAGGGCAATATATTCTGAATCTATTACTGATGTATTTGCCCTGGATTCCAACAGATTTGAAAATGCTACAGCTAAAATAAAAGAGGTTGTACATCCGGATGACCTTGATATGCTGATGGAAGATCTGACAGAGGGATTTAATGGCAGGAGAAAAGAACATAATCTTGAGTACAGATGGAAAACCTCAGAGGGAACCTATGCAGCGATAAACTGCCGTGGACAGTACATTATAAGTCATGGGGTAAGGTATCTTATCGGACGGATATCAGAGATTGGAAAAAAGACAAGATTTGATAATAATACAGGACTTTACAGGGAGGTTGTCCTTGAAAATCTGTATGACGAATACCATAAGACAAGAAATGAACAGGGCTTCCTTATGCTTATAGGTGTAGATAATTTTAAGGGAATCAATGAGAAATATGGTGTAAGGAAGGGTGATGAGGTTCTTAATATCCTTACCGATGCAATAAGAAAGCATATCGAAACACCCTTCAGGATATTCAGAATGCCGGGGGATGAGTGTGCTGTATTTATGCCTTATTCCGGTGATAAGGATATAGAACAGGCGAGGGTTCTTTATAAGAGAATACGGAATAATATTGACAGTGTGATTGAGCAGAGAAACTATGAAATATTCTTTACTATATCAGCAGGGGTAGCTGAATTTGAATCAAAAAGAGACTCCTATAGTGATCTGCTTAAGAATGCCAAGTTTTCACTACACGCTGCCAAGTTGAATGGCAAGAACCGCTGTGAAATATTTGATATTGAAGAATATAAAGAGCATATTGAAAGGCTTTGCATACAGGACGAATTAAGAAGATGTATAAGCGAGGGCTTTGAAGGCTTTGAACTGTATTTCCAGCCAATCTACAACACAGATGATGACAGGCTTTCCGGAGCTGAAGCACTTATCAGATGGAATAGTAAAAAATATGGCTTCATGGGACCGGACAGATTTATTCCGCTTCTTGAAGAAAGCGCACTTATTATCCCACTTGGACGCTGGATAATAGACACTGCTGCCAGAATATGCAACCGTTGGATTACTAATATTCCGGATTTTGTCATGCATATAAATGTGTCTTATGTGCAGATTATAAAGAGCAATATTATTAAAGACGCACTGGAAACTATTGAAAGATACAGTGCCGCTAATAATCATTATGTCTTTGAGATAACGGAAACTATTGAAATGGATCAGATACCCTCTGTTGAGAAGGTGCTGAATGATTTTTTAAAGAATAATTTCAGTCTTGCGATTGATGATTTCGGTACAGGATATTCCAATTATGGATATCTGCATGACAAAACCTTCAACATTATAAAGGTCGACAGATCCTTTGTAACTGACATAGATAAGTTAAGGAATAATTATCTTATGGTCGGTTTCATAATTAAGATGGCACATGAGATGGGGTTGTACACATGTATTGAGGGTGTTGAGACAAAGGAAGAGCTTACATGTGTTAAAAATCTTGGCGCAGATTACATTCAGGGCTACTATTATGGAAAGCCTGTATGTGCCGCAGATTTTGAAGAACAGCATATGAAAAAGCGTATGTCAAGCACACTTGTGTGAACAATTAAAAATTTTTACACGCAAGTTTGTGCGCAAGCATAAACTTGCCATATTAGGAAAAACAGGCAAGAATGGAGATATATAGATAATGCAGGACATTAATAATACCGGCGCACTTGAAGAACAGCTTTATTATATAGGAGAATGTAAGAGGTTCTTAGAGAGGAAAAAGGAAGAAATTGGAAGACCGCTGTATGCGTGTGTACATACATTTGGCTGCCAGATGAATGCAAGAGATTCTGAGAAGCTTCTCGGAGTACTTAAGGAGATTGGATACCTTGAGACAGAGGATGAGGAAAAATCAGACTTTGTTATATATAACACATGCACTGTAAGGGAGAATGCCAATCTTAAGGTCTATGGGCGGCTTGGACATCTTAAGAATGTCAAGAAGAAAAATCCCCATATGCTTATTGCTATGTGCGGCTGTATGATGCAGGAGCCGGATGTGGTTGAGAAGATAAGGGATTCTTATAAATTCGTTGATATTGTATTTGGAACATTTAACATATATGCAATGGCTAAGCTTATATATAACAGAATTACATCAGGAAGCCAGGTTATTGATATATGGGAGAAAACTAAAGATATCGTCGAAGAGCTTCCGACAGAAAGAAAGTTCCCCTTCAAATCAGGCGTTAATATTATGTACGGCTGCAATAATTTCTGTACCTACTGTATCGTTCCTTATGTAAGAGGAAGAGAGATAAGCAGGGAGCCTAAGGATATTATTATGGAGATTGAAAGGCTTGTAAAGGATGGTGTCAAAGAGGTTATGCTTCTCGGACAGAATGTTGATTCCTACGGAAAGACGCTTGATAATCCGGTATCATTTGCAGAACTTCTAAGAGAGATTGATAAGATAGACGGACTTGAGAGAATCCGCTTCATGACACCACATCCTAAGGATATCGAGGAGGAGACTCTTGAGGTTATAAGGGATTCTAAGAAAATATGTAATCATATACATTTCCCACTCCAGTCAGGAAGCACAAGGCTTCTTAAGCTGATGAACAGAAAGTATACTAAAGAGCATTACTTAGAGCAGGTTGATATGATAAGAAGAATACTGCCTGATGTTTCTCTTACAACTGATATTATTGTCGGCTTCCCGGGTGAGACAGAGGAGGATTTCGAGGATACTATTGAGGTTGTAAAGAAAGCTAAGTTTGACAGTGCATATACATTTATATATTCAAAAAGAACAGGTACGCCTGCTGCCAGAATGGAAAATCAGGTGCCGGAGGATGTTGTCAAGGACAGATTTAACAGGCTTCTTGCAGCAGTTAATGAAGTGTCCCATGAGCATATTAAAAGATATGAGGGCATGGATATGAAGGTGCTTGTTGAGGGAAAGGACGACCATGAGGAAGGCTTTGTTACAGGCAGAATGACTAACAATATTCTTGTACATTTTGCAGGAGACGAAGCACTTACCGGACAGATTGTGACAGTACATCTTGACGAATGCAAGGGCTTCTACTATATGGGCAGGCTTATCGAGGATTAATCAGGGAGTAATAAATATAATGGCAGAGTATTCACCAATGATGCAGCATTACCTTGCTACTAAAGCAGAGTACAAGGACTGCATACTTTTTTACAGGCTTGGAGATTTCTATGAGATGTTTTTTGATGACGCGGTGGTTGTCTCTAAGGAGCTGGAACTGACATTGACAGGAAAGGACTGCGGACAGGAGGAACGTGCGCCTATGTGCGGCGTTCCTTTTCATGCGGCTGAAGCATATATTAACAGGCTCGTTGCGAATGGACACAAGGTTGCGATATGCGAGCAGATGGAAGATCCGAAGCAGGCAAAGGGCATAGTAAAAAGAGAGGTTATAAAGGTTGTAACACCGGGCACTAACTTAAACAGCCAGGCGCTTGACGAGACTAAGAATAATTATCTTATGAGCATCGTCTATCTGGGTGATGTTCTTGGAGTTGCTATTGCAGATTATTCTACAGGTGATTTTTTTGTGACAGAGCTAAAGACTGGTGCAGAGCTTATTGATGAAATTAATAAATTCGTTCCGTCAGAGATTATACTTAACGAGTATTTTGCAATGAGTGGAGTTGACCTTACATTTATATCAGAAAAGCTTTCTATATCTGTATCAACACTCGAAAACTGGTACTTTGATGATGATTCCTGCAGGGCGAAGTTAAAGGAGCATTTTCATGTAAATATGCTGGACGGACTTGGAATAAAGGACTATCCGGTAGCGATAGATGCTGCCGGAGCGCTTCTTATATATCTTACGCAGACACAGAAAAGCGATATGTCGCATATCACAAGCATCGTGCCATATACAACAGGCAAATATATGCTTATAGACAGCTCGTCAAGACGCAATCTTGAGCTTGTGGAGACTATGCGTGAGAAGCAGAAAAAAGGCTCGCTTCTGTGGGTGCTGGATAAGACTAAGACTGCAATGGGCGCAAGAGCCTTAAGAAATCTTGTGCTGCAGCCACTTATTAACCGCGATGAGATTATACGAAGACAGGACGCAGTGGAAGAGCTGTCAGACAATGCTATTGACAGGGAAGAAATCCGCGAATATCTCGGTCCCGTATATGACCTTGAGCGTATTATGACTAAGATAAGCTGCAAATCAGCTAATCCTAGAGATTTAATTGCATTTAAGAATTCACTCGGGATGATTCCTCATATTAAGAATCAGATAGGACATTTCAAATGTGAAGTATTCCGGAACTGCTATGAGCAGATGGACGATTTAAACGACCTGTATACGCTTATTGATACTGCAATTATAGATGATCCGCCAATTACTATGCGTGATGGCGGTATGATAAAGGAGGGCTTTTCTGCTGAAGCTGACGAGCTGCGCAATGCCAAGCTTAAGGGCAAGGAATGGCTGGCAGAGCTTGAGAGCAGGGAAAAGGAAAATACTGGAATCAAGAATCTTAAGATTAAGTATAACAAGGTGTTTGGATATTATCTTGAGGTGACTAATTCATTCAAAGACCTCGTTCCGGCTGAATGGGTACGAAAGCAGACTCTTACCGGTTCTGAAAGATATACGACGGATGAGTTAAATCACCTTGAGGACATTATTCTTGGTGCAGAGGATAAGCTGTACTCTCTTGAATATGACTTATTCTGTGAGGTCAGGGAGCGTATTGCGGCAGAGGTCGTAAGAATACAGAATACTGCCAAGGCTGTAGCAATGATAGATGTATATGCTTCACTTTCTGTTGTTGCCACACAGAATAATTTCGTAAGACCTAAGATTAATGAAAAAGGTATTATTGATATTAAGAATGGCCGCCATCCTGTAGTTGAGAAGATGATTTCCAATGATATGTTTATTGCAAATGATACTTATCTTGACAATGGTGCTAACAGGATTTCGATTATCACAGGTCCTAATATGGCTGGTAAATCTACTTATATGAGACAGACAGCGCTTATTGTGCTTATGGCACAGACTGGTTCTTTTGTACCTGCTGATTCTGCTAATATATGTATTGTTGACCGTATATTTACAAGAGTTGGAGCATCTGATGACTTAGCTTCCGGACAGTCTACCTTCATGGTTGAGATGACGGAGGTTGCCAATATCTTAAGAAATGCAACGCCTAAGAGTCTTATTATTCTTGATGAAATCGGAAGGGGAACGAGCACATTTGACGGATTAAGCATTGCATGGGCTGTTGTTGAATATATCGCTAATACTAAATACTTAGGTGCAAAGACACTTTTCGCAACACATTACCATGAGCTTACTGAATTAGAGGGAACTCTTGATGGGGTTAATAATTACTGTATTGCTGTCAAGGAGAATGGTGACGATATTGTTTTCCTGCGTAAGATTGTAAAGGGCGGCGCGGACAAGAGCTATGGTATCCAGGTTGCCAAGCTTGCCGGAGTGCCAGATGTTGTCCTTAACAGGGCTAAGGAGCTTGTGGTTGACTTAAGTGACGCGGACATATCACAGAAGGCTAAGGACATTGCACAGTATTCCAGAAAGTCTGATGAAATGGATGATAAGTACAGACATGTGAATGACCTTGAGGTTAAGCAGATGTCACTGTTTGATACTGTAAAGGATGATGATATTGTGACTGATATTATGAATCTTGATATAAGCAACATGACACCGATAGATGCACTGAATACGCTTTATAAGCTGCAGGGAAAGGCTAAGAACCGCTGGTAGGAGCTGTACAAGGAGAAAAGATTTTATGTCTATAACACTTTTAGACCAGAATACAATTAATAAGATTGCTGCCGGAGAGGTTGTTGAAAGACCTTCTTCTGTAGTCAAGGAGCTTGTTGAAAATGCTATTGACGCCGGGGCAACTGCGGTTACAGTTGAGATTAAGGAGGGCGGAATTTCATTTATCAGGGTTACAGATAATGGGAGCGGCATTAATAAGGATGAGATTGAAATAGCATTTAAAAGACATGCCACAAGTAAGATTAAATCTATTGAAGACCTTATGTCAGTTTCGTCTCTTGGCTTCAGGGGTGAGGCACTTGCAAGCATAGCTGCTGTGTCACAGGTTGAGCTTATCACTAAGACTGCCGACAGCTTAAGCGGTGTGCGCTATACAATTGATGGCGGAGAACCCGGTGAGGTGGCAGAGATAGGCGCTCCGGAGGGAACTACATTTATTGTAAGAAACTTATTTTACAACACTCCTGTAAGAAGAAAGTTCTTAAAGACTGCTACCACCGAGGGCGGATATATCGGTTCACTGGTGGAATATCTGGCGCTTTCACATCCTGATATTTCGTTCAGGTTCATAAGCAACAACCAGAATAAGCTGCATACATCTGGCAATATGAATCTTAAGGATATCATATATAATGTGTATGGCAGGGATATCACCAATAACCTGTATGAAATCAGCGGCAGGTCACAGGATATCGAGGCTTCGGGCTTTATCGGAAAGCCTGTGGTTGTGCGCGGAAACAGGACTTATGAGAATTATTATATCAATGGCAGATACATTAAGAGCAGTATTATAACTAAGGCTATTGAGGATGCCTATAAGGGCTTTATAATGCCTCACAATTATCCGTTCAGCGCAATACATTTTAAGATTAATCCAGCCATTATTGATGTAAATGTGCATCCAACCAAGATGGAGCTGCGGTTCTCAAACAATGAATATATATATAATTTTGTATATGATACCTGCTTAAAGGCTCTTAATACTAAGGAGCTTATAGCGCAGGTTCCTGTGCCTGAGCCTGTTGCGGTAAAAATGCAGGAAGCTCCGGCTGCAAGAAATATTATGCCGGATATTAGATTGCCTGAAAAAAATGTGACAGGTAATATGGCAGGTAAGACAGAACTCAAACCTGCCGGGACTGTAACTTCAGAGAAGACACAGACAGAAGCGGTTAATCTGGTATCACAGCCAGTTAAAAATGATGTGACTAATCAGATTGTTAATCATGAATCAATGATAGCAGGAATTGATGCGGTTAATCATGAAATAAGACCAGCTACAAAGCCTGAAAGACTACCAGAGCCTTTTGAGATTAAGCGCTCTGAGCAGATGATAAAGGAAGACAAAGTGAAATACGCGGCTGTGGCAAAGTCTGAACCACCTAAGCAGATGAATCTTTTTGAAAATAAGCTGCTGGATGAGAACAGCCGCAATAAGTACAGGATTATCGGGCAGCTTTTTGATACCTACTGGCTTATTGAATTCGAAGACAAGTTCTATATGATGGATCAGCATGCGGCTCACGAAAAGGTGCTTTATGAAAAGACTATGAACCAGCTTCATAATAAGAGTATTGGAACGCAGATGATTCTGCCGCCGATTGTGCTTTCGCTTAACATGCATGAGGAAGAAATCTACAAGGCTAATCAGGATATATTTAAAAAGCTGGGCTATGAGATAGAAGAATTCGGCGGCAATGAATATAAGGTCACAGGAATACCTGCCGGACTTCCGAAGATGGATTACAAGCAGCTTCTCATTGATGTTCTTGATGGGCTATCAGAGGAGGGAGCGGGCAAGGATCCTGATATTATCACTGAAAAGGTGGCAAGCATGTCGTGCAAGGCTGCTGTAAAGGGCAATAACAGATTGTCATATAATGAAGCATTTGAACTGATGGACGAGCTTATGAAAGCAGAGAATCCGTATAACTGCCCGCATGGCAGGCCAACGCTTATTATGATGAGTAAATACGAGATAGAAAAGAAATTTAAACGAATAGTATAGGGGCTGATATGAAGAAAGAACCTTTAATAATACTTACAGGTCCGACCGCTGTTGGAAAGACAGAGCTTTCAATTTCGCTTGCAAAGTCGGTAAATGGTGAAATAATAAGTGCCGATTCCATGCAGGTATATAAGTATATGGATATCGGAACTGCC
>CAVKBP010000024.1:13432-18976 GCA_963654395.1 Ruminococcus sp. CAG:382 | reverse complement strand
TTATTGAGCACAGTTATATACGAAAGCAGTACAGAAAAAATGTCGCTTAATATAGGCGGTGAATACGATATAAAGAATATCAATCAGGCTTTGTTTGAGCAAGAGGCAAAGAAACTGGGACTTGGAAAAGGAATAGCAATGAGGCATTTTTCAAGAATGGTTGAAGATTTTGAACCATCGCTTGAGCAATCGGCATATGAGCTGGAGACGCAGGGGTATGGGGTAGCAACTGAAATAAGAAAACAAATATTAAAAAAAGCAGGAATACACTGGCTTTAATATATCAAAGCCGGTGTATTCCTGCCCGTTTTTTTAGGATTAGATTAATTGTAACTTTTCTTATAACTTCTCTGGCTCCGGATATTCTTCACCAAATGTCTCAACTGTAACTGTCTTCATAACCTGTGGCTTTCTAGGTCTGTCGTTGTAGTCAGTGTCCACACCGGCAATCTTATCAAGAACATCCTCACCCTCGATAAGCTTACCAAATGCAGCATAATCTCCATCAAGATGTGGAGCATTCTGGTGCATGATAAAGAACTGTGAACCGGCAGAATCAGGTCTCATGGAACGGGCCATTGAAAGAACACCTCTTGTGTGCTTTAAATCATTCTTGAATCCGTTAGATGAGAATTCACCCTTGATTGAGTAGCCTGGACCGCCCATGCCTGTTCCTTCAGGATCACCGCCCTGAATCATGAAACCAGCGATAATTCTGTGGAAAATAAGTCCGTCATAGAAGCCCTTCTGTACAAGATTGACGAAATTGTTAACTGATGTAGGCGCGATTTCCGGATAAAGCTCTGCTTTCATCACATCGCCGTTTTCCATTGTGAATGTAACTATTGGATTAGCCATATTATTCCTCCTGAAATTAATTAAATTGCCCGCTTGTCTGCATAAGCAAAATGTGGTGTACTAGTACCATTCAGAGTCAGACTCCAGAATGCTCCGCATTCTGGAGGTATGGCGTATCCGCCAGATAAAATTTCAAAATCAGATGCAGGAATGCAAGCATTCCACATCTGATTTATGAAATTTTGCATGGCTCTGAACAGATACATTAATTCTAAATATAACAGTATGAAAAGTCAAATTAAAACTAAAAAACAGTTATAAAACAACTATTAAGAGGCAAATATGAGAAAATGTATTGATATGGGAGAGAACAGGAAAATAGTGATTAGTGATGTAGACACATTGCTGGCGGATGGAACATGGGAAATTCCGGATATTGGACTTGGGGAGAAGTATCGCGGGAGGGCAGCATATGTTGTATATGATGAGGAAGACATTGATGATGATATGTTGCAGCTTGTATGCGCCAGAAAATATAAAGAGCCGCTTGTGATTGCGCATACGGAAAGATTTATAATAAGGGAAATGACTGTGGGGGATTTACCACATTTGTATGAATTATATGCAACGCTTTCAGACTGCCCTTATGTGGAGCCACTCTATGAATATGAAGAAGAGCGGGAATTTACAGTAAAATATATTGAGAATATGTATGGCTTTTTTGGGTATGGGCTGTGGCTTGTATATGATAAGGAAACAGGAGAGCTTGTGGCAAGGGCAGGCATTGAAAACCGCAGCATAGATGGACAGAATTGTCAGGAGCTGGGGTATCTGGTAAGGAAAAGCTGGCAGGGTAAGCATGCCGCATGGGAAATTATGAGCGCCATAATTGATATAGCAAAGAACCGCTTCGGGCTTGATGAGATATACATATGCAGTGCGAAAACAAATATCCCATCCATACGGCTTGCATTAAAGCTTGGCTTTACATTGTATGCAGACAGCACAGATGGGATGAACATATACAGAAAAGAGCTATGACATCAAGGCTTTTCCATATTGAAGACGAATCTTATAAAGTTGGCGGCGTTCTCAGAATACTTAGAGGTCGATACAACGCCATAGCAAGGTTCACTCATGTTAAGGTCACTGTCCACGATTACAGGGGCAGTGGAAATGTCAACCGCTATAGGGAAAGATTCTCCTGACGAATTAGTGTAGTAGATAATATAGTCAGAAAGCTCCTCCAATTCTTCTGCTGAGAACAAATCCCTTAAATCACAGAAGAATATATTGCGGTCGGTACAGAAATAATCAATGTATTCTTTCTCTGAGAGATATCCGTCGAGCGTATTAGTTGACGCATATGTGTATATTCTGTTAGCCGTCACGGCGGCTTCCTGGTCCATGTCCTTTTCTACCAGTGAAAATGTGTATGAGATATCAACCTGTTTTTTCTTTCCATCAATGTCAAGGTAATCTGTAAGTCCTGTGGACAGGACATCGGTATCATCATCATATCCGGTTATCCGTCCATCAAGAACCGAGATAAAGCAGACGGTATCATAATTATTTCTTATAATTGAGTAGGTAAGTGAACCGGCAAATAATATTGCGAGCAGTACGCCGATGATGGGAATTCTGTAATAGCTCCAGATGTATTCGATTTTGCCGGAAAATGTAAGATCCTTTAATTTCTTACGCTGTTCTTTGATTTCTTCATGTATATTGTTGCCTTTAGCCATAAATTCTCCTTAAATAATCTATAAGATAATAATTCACGAGATATCGTAAGTTTAGCACAAATATAAACGCAAAAAAACCGCTTTTATAAACATTTAAGAAATATATTTGAAATTTTCTTGGATTTTTATGTCGGGTTTTGTATAATCAGATTGTTAAATATAAAGAGGTACATGGTTATGAATGGATTTGGATTAGATGGTAAATTATTTAAAGGTCTTACTAAGGCAGGAGATTTCATTATACTGGCGGTTATTACAGCAGTATTCTGTATTCCTGTGGTTACAATCGGAGCAGCACTCACGGCTGCATTTTATTCAGGAATCAAGCTGGTAAGGGATGAAGAAAGCTATGTGTACAAGGATTTCTGGAAATCCTTTAAGATGAATTTTCTTCAGGGATTTTTATTAGAGCTTATACATGTGATAATTGGCTTCCTGCTTTATATTGATTTAAGAGCCAGTGCCCAGTGGGGATTCGTACAGGGCTCTACAGCAGGGGTTATATTTACATTTGTTGTAGTAGGTGTTATGGCAGTATGGGCAGCAGTTGTGCTGTATTCATTTTCAATGCTGTCAAGGTATGATAATAATATAGTGGTGACATTAAAGAATGCGCTTATAATAAGTGTGCATCATCTTCCACAGACTATCATTATGCTGATAGCAACTGTAGGACTGACATATTTTTCATGCCAGTATTTCACTGCATTTATCGTTACTATACCATTAATTATGTATGTTGATTCATACATTTTTTCAAGCATATTCAAGCAGCTTGAAAAGGATTCTGTTCCGGCACAGGAAGATACCGAAACAGAAGATGATGACGAAAATACTAATGATGAAGAGGAATAATAGTAATGGTTTTTTCAAGCCTGTTATTTTTATATATTTTCCTTCCAGTTAATCTGCTGTGTTATGCAGCATTATCGGATATCAGGAAAAAGAATATCTGCCTGCTTGTGTCTTCACTGATTTTCTATGCATGGGCTTCACCGAGATATCTTCTTGTGATGCTGCTTATGGTGCTGATTAATTATATAGGCGCGTTGGGCGTGGAGAGCTTCAGGAATACCAGAATGGCACACTATGTACTGGTGGCAGATATAGCGTTAAGCATGGGTATTCTGGGATATTTTAAGTATCTTGGATTCATCTGTGGAATATCGAAATTCATAGTGGGTGTTCCGAAGGTGATACCGCAGATAGTGCTTCCGGTCGGAATATCATTTTATACATTCCAGTTGGTTTCATATGTTGTTGATGTATACCGCAGAGAGGTAAGGGCTAATAGAAGCTACTGGGGTGTTCTTCTATATGCTTCGCTTTTTCATCAGTGTATAGCTGGTCCGATAGTCAGATACAAGGATGTAGAGCGGGAGCTTAAAAGACGTAAAACCGGAATCGAAGATATTAATGAAGGAATTTCAAGGTTTACGATAGGGCTTGCAAAGAAAACGCTTCTTGCCAACAGTTGTGCTTCTATTGTTGACAGTGTTCTTCCGGAGAGCATTGCCCGGCTAGGAACTGTAACAGTACTTGGAAGCTGGTTCGGCATGCTTATGTATGCACTGGAAATATATCTGGATTTTTCGGCATATTCGGATATGGCAATAGGCTTAGGAAGAATTGCAGGTTTTCATTATAAGGAGAATTTCAATTATCCGTATGTGTCAGATTCAATAACGGATTTCTGGAGAAGATGGCATATATCACTTGGAACATTTTTCAGGGATTATCTGTATATTCCATTGGGTGGAAACAGAAAAGGTCTTAAAAGACAGATATTCAATATGTTCATAGTATGGAGCCTTACGGGCTTGTGGCATGGCGCTTCAGCCAACTTTATCTTATGGGGAATGTATTTCTTTGTATTCCTTGCACTGGAGAAGGCTGTGCTGTTAAGACGCTTTGACAGCATGCCTGCGGTGGCAGGATGGATTACAAGGAGATTGTATACATTTATAATTGTACTCTTTGGCTGGGTGCTGTTCCGGTTCTCGGATTTTTCAATGCTGGGAACCTGCCTTAAAGCTATGTTCGGATTGAATGGCAATTCATTCACTGATACAGAAACTAATACTATGATAGCTAACAATATATATTTCGTTATTGCTGCGGTAATAGCTTCAATGCCGTTGTGCAGGAATATTACGCAGAAGGTGCGGAAGGCAGCAGTTTCAGGGGGGATAGC
Source organism: Ruminococcus sp. CAG:382 (assembly GCA_963654395.1). Classification (GTDB taxonomy): domain Bacteria; phylum Bacillota; class Clostridia; order Lachnospirales; family Lachnospiraceae; genus Lachnospira. The sequence continues at coordinate 14,239 of CAVKBP010000024.1, read as the reverse complement.
TGTTACTTACTGTTATAGCGCCATAAATGTTGCTCTGCCGGTAGTATTGCTTATCTTATCGACAATAGCACTTGTTGGAAACAGCTATAATCCATTCATCTATTTCAGATTCTGATATCTGAAAAGGATAAGTCAGATTACGGGAATTTAATTTATGAAGCATACGAAGAAGATTAATAAATCGGGTACTAAATACAAGCGGTATATTATTAAAAAATATGCCTGTATTAAAATGACTGCATTTCTGGTGGTGCTTGTTCTGGGAGGCTTGATTTCTCTTATGATACCTTTGCGGCCGTCAGAGTCAGTGACAGAGAAAAGAAAGCTGAGCCGTTTTCCGAAGTTTTCAATGGAGTCCTTTCTGGATGGAACATATTTTTCAGGAATTGATACATGGTTTTCGGATACATTTCCGGGAAGGGACGGGCTTATTGCGTGTAATGAATTTATTACAGGCTTTTATGGAAAACGAAAGAATGTTATTCATGGTGAGGTTGTGAAGGGCGATGACATTCCGGATGCCGATATCGATGAAAGCGAATTCGGTTATCTGGATAATGTTGCAGATGACTCAGAAGCAATTAACTACTCTTATGATGATTCAGTGGTTGTCAATCCTGACGAAATAGGCAATGATATCGAAACTGATGGAACAGGAGCGGAAGCAGCCGCTAAAGCCGGCGAGTCTCTTGGCTCTATCTATGTAGTTGGTAACAGCGCATATAATTATTTTTCATTTTCTAACAGTGTTTCTGATGAATATGCGGCGGTTGTCAATAATATGGCAGAGGTGCTTAAGGGAAAAGC
>CAVKBP010000024.1:0-13422 GCA_963654395.1 Ruminococcus sp. CAG:382 | reverse complement strand
AATAGATATAACGCTTGATGACGCAACGAGAAACAGCATAAGCAGCAGTAACCAGAGAAAAGCTATATTGTATATGTACAGCAAAATGAGCCGCAATGTCGGAAAATGTTATATATATGACCTGATGAGAAGCCATAGAAATGAGTATATATATTTCAGGACTGACCATCACTGGACAGCATTGGGCGCTTATTATGCTTATACAGCATTTATGGCGCAGCTTGGTAAAGAGGCATATTCCCTGGACTGCTTTATAGAGCATGATATGGGTACATTTGTCGGAAGCTATTATACGCAGACGAGGGTTGGCTCTCTTAGCAGCAATCCAGACAATCTGTATGCATACGAGCCGTTTTCGACTAATTCATTAAAGATGGTCAATAATGATAATGAGCTTGTTGACTACAGCATAATAACTGATGTATCCGGATGGAATAAAACGAGCAAATACAGCACATTTATAGGAGGAGACAATTCTTATACAGAGATTAATAATCCGTCTATAACGGACGGCTCTTCGGTGCTTGTAATTAAGGAATCATTCGGAAATGCAATGATACCATTTCTTGTTGAGAATTTTGAAAATGTATATGTTGTGGATTACCGTTATTATGACGGAACAATATCAGAACTGGTTGACAGTAAGAATATAAAAAATGTTGTCTATGTCAATAACATTTCTGTCACATCTACAAGGAACAGGGTAGAAGAGTTAAAGAATATAAGCAGATAACATAAAAAGGGGCAGGACCGTGGGCTGGGTAGTTTCCCACGGTCCTGATTTATATATCTGTACGGTTATGGGATACAGATATCGGAAGTTATATACAAAAAAGGAGATAACGGCCAGAATTCCTATCCTGACTGTTATCCCCGTTGATAACAAATATTATTAAATATTATAAAGCGTCTGTTCCGCGTTCACCTGTACGAATTCTTATGGCATCATATACATCATATACAAAAATCTTGCCATCTCCATATTCGCCAGTATTAATCTGGTCGATAACCTGATCTATGATTGCTTCATAGGTTTCATCAGAAACAATAGATTCGACCTTTACCTTAGGAAGCAGATTACCACCAAAATCAACACCACTATATACCTGCTTGTGACCACGCTGGCTTCCATATCCCATGATGTTGGATATCATGAGCCCATGAGCACCATTACTGTTGAGAATGCTCTTCAAATCATCAAGTCTTTCAGGTCTGATAATAATCTCTAACTTTTTCATAGATAATATCCTTTCGTGCTGACGACATTATTAAAACACCGTAAAGATAAAAAGTCAACGGTATACAGGCGCAAACGAATAATATAAATTATTACGCTGCATTCCTGAAAAAATGTTAAGTATTTAGTCCTCATAAAGCTGCCTGCTCGTAGAAAATACAGAAAAACAATAATATATGGCAATTACTGTTATGAGTGCTTCAACGAGTATTGAGTAAAATGTTATGGATGACTTGAAAGCAAAGTAGTGTATGAAAATACCTGCTGAGAGTAAAAGCCATGTTATCTGGTAATTCCTTGTCACAGCATTTTTCTCCTGGATGCGGGCTTCCATTATAAGGGCTTCTGTGTAGTAGTAAGTGAAATAAATCGCAAATACTACGCTTAAGCCGATTGCTATTGAGTACATTGTTTCTGGTGAGGAAGGCCAGTCGCGTGATATAAGATATTGCGAAATCACAGCAAAGACAAGCCCGGCAGCAGAAAGATACATGCCCTTTTTAAATCTTGAGTTGAGTGATTTTAAATCCTTCATTCCCAGAAAAATCAGAATATATCCGACGATATCATTAGTTACATCAATGTGTACAGCACCGATTGTTATCCAGTATCTTGTACAGATAAGGAAGATACCGATAAGTACGAGCAGTGAGTTCTTTTTGTTCATATGATTAGTGTGCTCCTTGTTTTATGAATCTTTTTAGATTGATGTAACTGTTCAGAGCCGTCTTAAGAATGCTTGGCTTTGAACAATTACAGATTAATAAATATATGCCTTTATTTTAAGTTAATATGGTAAGCAGGTCAACGGAAAAAGCAGGGTTTATAAAAAATTAATAACAATTAGTAGATTTTTTTTGATAAAGGTGGTAAATTATTAACTATATATGCCGATAAATAGACTATGTGGAAATAATAAGGGCAGAAAGGAGCCAGCCATGTCAGCAGGTGGAATTAATATAAGCTCACAATATAATAGCAGCTATAAGCTGGCAGGTGTTCCGGCTGATGAATATACATCAGGAGTAGCGGAAGCGGCTGCAGTACAAGAGAATACGGATGCTGGACTTAAGGCAGAAGATGGCAGTGCACAGCAGCAGACCAAGGCTCCGGCACATTCTGATCCTAAAGAATTTACATTTGATTTCGCCAGTGGAAGCAGATTCAATCTTGTTGCAGCAACAAGCAGCATGGAAGATGTGGATATCAGAAAAGCTGTTTCTGACATGGAGAAGGATTCTGTATTAAGCCAGTACAGGTTCTTTGTTGGCAGTACACCACAGATGCAGGGAGTACCTAATCTTGGTACCGATGCAGATGGAACAGTAACACTTAAGATGACGGAGTAGACATGGATTAAAGTATATTTGAAAAAATTTTAAAAAAGTGCTTGCATTCCTGAAAACATTCATGTATAATACAGCATGTCGTCACGACATTGGGCTTTCGCCAAGTGGTAAGGCACTGGATTCTGATTCCAGCACTTCGGGGGTTCGAATCCCTCAAGCCCAGCTAAGGAAAACCTCTCGTATCCCTACGAGAGGTTTTTTTGCGCGAGTAGCGAGGAGAATAGACGCAGAAAGGCGACGGTCGTGCTTGCACAAACCGTGGACTTTCTGTGGATATTCGAGGAGCACCGCGACAATGCCAGAACGAAGTTCTGGCATCTGAGCTACGGGCATGTGCCAGAATGGCACATGCTCGTAGCGAGGAAAGAAGGAATATAAAGGACTTAGTCGTGCTCGCACGAACTTGAGATGCTCTGAAAAACGAGCAAGAATGGAGATTATCATGAAAGGGCTGGTGAAGCTGCCAGCATAGGTGTTGTTATGATTGAGTTAGGAAAAACACAGTGCCTTAACATTGTTAAGGTGACAGATTTCGGAGTATATCTTGGAACAGAAGAGGATAAGGTTCTTCTTCCAAAGAAGCAGGTTCCAGAAGATGTTGAGGTGGGAGATGCCCTCACAGTATTTGTTTACAGGGATTCAAGTGACAGGCTTATAGCAACTACCAATAAGCCGAAAATCCAGCTTGGAGAGCTTAAGAGACTTAAGGTTTCACAGGTTACAGGTATTGGCGCATTTTTAGACTGGGGACTTGAAAAAGATCTGCTTATGCCATACAAGGAACAGACAACACATGTATCAGAAGGCTCAGAGTATCTTGTTGCTCTCTACATAGATAAGAGTGGCAGGCTTGCAGCTACTATGAGAATTAATAAATATCTTGAAAAATCAGAGACTCTTGTAAAGGACAGCGCAGTTACCGGAACAATAATAGGGATAACTCCTGATTACAGGGCGTATGTCGCTGTTGAAGATAAATATGACGCATTTATTCCTATGTCAGAGGTATTCGAGCCGCTTAATGCCGGTGAGGTTATCCATGGCCGCGTGTCAAGGGTAAGGGAAGATGGAAAGCTTGTTATAAGCCTTAAGCAGAAAGCATATATCCAGATGGATGAGGATTCAGTCCAGATATATGATGCTATAGTAAAGTTGGGTGGAAGTCTTGGTTTTACAGACAAGGCAGATCCGGAGATTATTAAGAAGCATTTTAACATGAGTAAAAATGCTTTCAAGAGAGCTGTAGGAAGGCTTCTTAAAGAAGGTAAGATAGAGATAACTAAGGACTCGATAATTCTTAAGAAATAGCTTCTTGAATGAACGGAATGATTGCGGTACAATGTAGCCATGCGTTTGAAGCGCAAATATGTTGGACATAAGGAGAAGTAGTATTATGCAGAAAGTAATCAGTACAGACAAGGCACCAAGTGCAATCGGACCATATTCACAGGCAATCGAAATCAACAATATGGTATATACATCAGGAGTAATTCCTGTAATACCGGCTACAGGAGAAATTGCTGAGGGTGGAGTGGAAGCCCAGGCAGAGCAGGCATTCCAGAATCTCTGCAATCTTGTTGAGGCATCAGGCTCTAAGGTTGAGAATATTGTCAAGACAACAGTATTTATCAAAGAGATGAATGATTTCGGAAAGATTAACGAAGTTTACAAGAAATATTTCAAAGAACCATTTCCAGCGCGTTCATGCGTAGAGGTTGCAAGACTTCCTAAGGATGTGCTTCTTGAAGTGGAAGCAATTGCATGGAAATAAGAAAAATCAATATTTTCTTTCCTATATTTATAGCTGCATATATTGTATTGTCAATAATTGCCGGTAATGTGATGCTGGCACTAAGCGATGCCGGCATAATGGTACCGGACTGGATACGGTATGTGATTTCAGAGGGAGTACTGCTGGTTATAGCTATTATATATATGGCGGTAAACAGGATTGATCCGCTGAAGGATATCCCATATAAAAGGATAGGGCTGGTGGATGTGATATTGTCACTGGTGGCAGGATACTGCATGATTCCTATGGTATTGTTTCTTAGCAATCTTACAATGCTGTTTTCTACCAATTATCTTGAGGCGGGAGCAACAACACTGCTTACATATCCATTTGTTATGCAGGTCATACTTCTGGCGGTAATTCCGCCAATTGTGGAAGAGCTGGTATTCAGAGGCATATTTTTCGGCTCATACAGGAAAGCAGGAATGTATGGTGCAGCGGTTATGAGCGGACTGGTATTTGGATGCTTTCATCTTAATATCAATCAGGGCTTGTACGCATTTGCCATAGGAGTGGTATTCGCATATATGGTGGAGGCTTCGGGTTCACTGTGGTCATCTGTGATAGCACATTTTGCAATAAATACTTATTCCATAGGTGTTATACAGCTTCTTAAAATGGCAGGACTGTATACGGCAGATGGACAGTTGGCTGGCACACTTGAAGAAGGAAGCGGGTCTGTGGCAGATACAGGAATTTTCACATCTGTAATCCAGATGGCTGTATTTGCGGCTATAGCGGCTGTATTTATGCTGCTGACCGTTCTGTGCATTAAAGCAATGGCAAAGCGCAACGCAAGACTGGAGAATATAAAGGTAAAGCCGGAAGGGATTAATGGCGCAAAGAAATACCTGTCTTTGCCTGTGGTATTAGGAATGGCAGTATGTGTATGCTATATGATAAGACTGGAATTAATATCCTGACAAATGATACGCGAACCCTTCGGATGCAAAGCATTCTGGAGGCTGGCTCTTAAAACAGATATAACAAATGTATAAAAGTATATAAAAGCCCCGGCATATGGAAGACAACAGCCATATGCCGGGGCTTTCAATATGGTGAGTAAAAGAAAAGAAAACTAAATGCTTACATCTATGTTCTGTCCAAGTCCAGGATTAACAGATGCTTCCATCATCTTAGTGAGTTCGACACCAGAAGTCTCAACAGTATCAAGACTTTTCCTGAGCATGGCAACCTGAATATCATTGTTGACATCAGAAGTATTAATGTTGGTAGAAAGTCCGCCAATTACCATGGTAATTCCCCCTGTCCTGTTTTTATGGCTTAATTATATACATGTGTATAATTAAATTCAATACAAAATTAATAAAATCGTATTAGTGATGTTTGCAGATAAACCACTGTTAATTTTGTACAATTTATACATAAAAGCATGTGATATGGTAAATTTGCAAAAAAAACATGGACAAGATTTGTAAAAATGTCATGTGGTAAAAAAGCTGTGTTTAGTGTATTATAAATACATCAAAAGCGCAAAGCGCATTTATATTAGGAGGATATTTAATAATGGCAAGTTTATCGCTTAAGAATGTTTGTAAAGTTTATCCTAACGGTTTCGTAGCTGTTAAGGATTTTAATCTTGAAATTGCTGATCAGGAATTCATCATTTTCGTAGGTCCTTCAGGATGTGGTAAGTCTACTACACTTCGTATGATTGCAGGTCTTGAGGAAATCAGCTCAGGTGAGTTATGGATTGGTGACAAGATGGTTAATGATGTAGAGCCTAAGGACAGAGATATCGCCATGGTATTCCAGAACTACGCTCTTTACCCACATATGTCAGTATATGACAATATGGCATTCGGTCTTAAGTTAAGAAAAGTTCCTAAGGCTGAAATCGACAAGGCTGTACATGAAGCTGCTAAGATTCTTGATATCGAGCACCTTCTTGATCGTAAGCCAAAGGCTCTTTCAGGTGGTCAGAGACAGAGAGTTGCTATGGGACGTGCTATCGTTCGTAGCCCTAAGGTATTCCTTATGGATGAGCCTCTTTCAAACCTTGATGCTAAGTTAAGAGTTCAGATGCGTGTTGAGATTTCTAAGCTTCACCAGAGATTACAGACAACTATCATCTATGTAACACATGACCAGACAGAGGCTATGACACTTGGTACAAGAATCGTAGTTCTTAAGGATGGTATTATCCAGCAGGTAGATACACCTCAGAACCTTTACAATACACCTAACAACATCTTCGTTGCAGGATTCATCGGATCACCTCAGATGAACCTTATCGATGCTCAGGTTAAGGCTAATGGTTCACAGGTTGACCTTGTACTTTCAGATAAGGTTACAATCACACTTCCAGCAGATAAGAGCAAGAAGCTTGTTGATGGTAATTATGTAGGAAAGACAGTTGTAGTTGGTATCCGTCCAGAGGATATTAAGGATGATGAAGAATTCATTGCTAAGAATTCAGATTCTAAGTTCACAGCTACAATCAAGGTTTACGAATTACTTGGTGCAGAGGTTAACCTTCACTATGAAATCGGTGATGTAACATGCACAGCTAAGGTAAATCCTAGAACAACAGCAAGACCAGGTGATGAAGTAACATTCGCTATGGATGTTGAGAGACTTCATGTATTTGATAAGGAAACAGAGATTGTTATTACTCACTAATTATTAAATTAATCTTAATTATTAAGGGAAAATGCAATAAATTTGCATTTTCCCTTTTTTTTTTTGAGATTATGCTTTACAATAAGATGTAATGTGTACAAATAAATTGTTTGCGGAAGACAGAAAGGGATAACAATGATATCTAATAGAATTTTACAGACAACTGTAGAAGGGCTTAAGGCTATTTCGCGGGTTGATTTGTGTATTGTTGATGCAGATAAGAATGTTGCAGCCAAGACTTTTGATAATGTCTCAGAATGTCTTGCAGATGCAATCAATTTTATTGATTCGCCGGCAGAGAGCCAGGCAGTTAATGGCTTTCAGTTTTTTAAGGTTGAAGATGAGGGGAATCTTGAATATATAATTATGGCAAGAGGAACAAGTGATGATGTGTATATGGTAGGAAAGCTTGCTGCTTTCCAGATTCAGAATCTCCTTGTGGCATATAAAGAAAGATTTGACAAGGATAACTTTATCAAGAACCTTCTTCTTGATAATCTTCTCCGGGTAGATATGTATACAAGAGCAGAGAAGCTGCATATCGAGACTGATGTAAAGAGGGTTGTATATATTATCGAGACAAAGCATGAGAAGGATACGAATGCTTTAGAGACGGTAAGGACTCTTTTTGCCAGTAAGACGAAGGATTTTATTACAGCAGTTGACGAGAAGAGTATAATTCTTGTCAAGGAAGTAAAGGGGAATGAGTCCTATGATGAGCTTGACAGGACAGCAGATGTTATAATTGATATGTTAAGTACAGAGGCCATGAGTGCAGCGCATGTTGCTTATGGTACAATTGTTAATGATATACGCGAGGTTTCAAGGTCCTACAAGGAAGCCAAGATGGCACTTGATGTCGGAAAAATTTTCTACAGCAACAAGAATGTTGTTGCTTATAACAGATTAGGAATTGGACGATTGATATATCAGCTTCCTATACCTTTGTGCCAGATGTTTATCAAGGAGATATTTGAAGGAAAGGCTCCTGATGATTTTGATGAGGAGACACTTTCAACAATTAATAAGTTTTTTGAGAACAGTCTTAATGTTTCGGAGACATCAAGGCAGCTTTACATCCATAGAAATACGCTTGTTTACAGGCTTGATAAGATACAGAAAACAACAGGTCTTGATTTAAGAGTTTTTGATGATGCCATAACATTTAAAATTGCGCTTATGGTTGTCAAATACATGAAGTATATGGAAAGTAAAGATACATTTTAGTGATTTTGGAGGAAATGATAAATGATAATCATGGAAGATGTTACGAAGACATATTCCACTGGTGTTGCTGCGCTTAATGGAATTAATCTTCACATCCAGAAGGGTGAGTTTGTATTTATAGTAGGTAAGAGTGGTTCGGGTAAGTCTACTCTTATAAAGCTTCTGCTTAAGGAATTAGATCCTACTACAGGCAAGATATATGTTAATAAGAAATATCTTAATAAAATAACCAGAAAGAAGCTTCCATATCTTAGAAGAGATATTGGTGTTGTATTTCAGGATTTCCGTCTTTTACCTGACAGAAATGTATATGAGAATATCGCATTTGCACAGAAGGTAGTTGAAGCACCTAACAGAAAGATTAAGTCGAGGGTGCTTGCCATGCTTTCCATGGTTGGACTTCTTGATAAATATAAGGCTTTTCCTAATGAGTTATCAGGTGGTGAGCAGCAGAGAATTGCCATAGCAAGGGCATTGGTCAACAAGCCGGCTATATTGCTGTGTGATGAGCCTACAGGAAACCTTGATCCTGCTAACTCTAATGAAATCATGAAGATTCTTAATCAGGTTAATAAGCAGGGAACAACAGTATTAGTAGTTACTCATAATATGGAAATAGTCCAGCAGATGAAGAAGAGGACTATTACTATGAGTGAAGGAAAGATTATCAGCGATCAGGAAAAGGGTGGTTATTTCTATGAAGATTAGGTCATTAGCATATCATATTAAAGATGGATTTAAGAATATCCATCGTAATAAGATGTTCTCACTGGCATCTATAGCAACAATTACAGCGTGTATATTCCTTTTTGGAGTATTCTATTCTATAGTAGTTAATTTTCAGTATATGATTAAGAAAGCTGAAACAGAGGTCTGTGTAACAGTTTTCTTTGATGAAGATCTTAGTGAGACAGATATTAAGAAGCTTGGAGATGAAATCAGCAAGAGAGAAGAAGTATCGAGAGTTGAGTATGTATCTGCAGAAGAGGCATGGGAAAATTTTAAGGGGGATTATTTTAAGGATTATCCTGAACTTGCCTATGGATTTCAGGATGATAATCCTTTAGCTAATTCTGCTTCTTATGAAGTATATCTTAAGGATGCAAGTAATCAGGGAACACTTGTTAAGTATCTTGAGAACAAGGATGGAATCAGACAGGTCAACCGTTCTGAGGTTACAGCAAGCGGACTTGCCAGCGCAGCAAGACTTGTAAGTTATGTTGCAGTTGCAGTAATTGTGGTTCTTCTTGCAGTATCTATATTCCTTATTACTAATACAATCGTCATTGGTATTACAGTACGAAAAGATGAGATTTCTATTATGAAATATATAGGAGCGACAGACGCATTTGTTAATGCGCCATTCTTCGTGGAAGGTATTGTTATCGGACTTATCGGAGCTATTATTCCGGTAGCAATATTAAGATATATTTATAGCGGAGTTGTTAATTTTGTTCTTGGAAGATTCTCTGTTTTACAGAATATATTAGCATTTATGCCGGCATCAGAGGTGTTCAATGTACTTATTCCGGTTGCTATTGTTCTAGGAATCGGTATTGGTCTTGTAGGAAGTTTCTTCGCTGTAAGAAAGCATGCCGATGTATAGTTTTGTATAGTTGCTGGGGGCTTCTGCAATCGGATGCAGAAGCCCTCTTGTGCTAATTTCATGGAATTATTTTAAGTGGCATGTTTAATAACAAGGTAAAGGAGTAGCTGTATGGAGAAAGCACTGTTTCGTGGTAATTTAATAAAAAAATTAACAGCCGCACTCATGGTTGTAATGCTGCTTATACCGTATTGTTCTGCACAGTATATATATGGAGACAACAAATCTGATCTTCAGAATGCACAGAACCAGCAGAATGATATACAGAATAAAAAGAAGGAAACTGAGGATAAGATAGCGCAGCTTAAGGAACAGAGCGCTGACCTGACTTCGCTTATCCAGGGGCTTGATGCACAGATGGGAGAGCTGTCGTCATCATTAGATGACATTAATACACAGATTGCTGCACTCGAGGCTGAGATTGAAGAGACACAGGCACAGCTTGAGCAGGCAGAGGTTGATAAGGATGACCAGTATCAGGCTATGAAGCTGAGAATCCAGTTTATGTATGAGCATAATGATTATACTTACATTGAGGTGCTTTTATCATCACAGAGTATGGCAGATATGCTTAACAAATTCGAGTATATTAATAAGATATCTGAATATGACAGGAAGATGTTGGAAGAATATCAGTCAACTATTAATCTTATTTCGTCTTCAAAGGTAAAGCTTGAAGAGGATAAAGAGACACTTACTGCAAGCCAGGAGGAGCTACAGGCACAGGTTGAGGCACTTGAGGTTGTGCAGAATGAAAAGACAGCGCAGCTTAGTGCATTGAACAAGAATACGGCTGATCAGGAAAGCTATAAGAAACAGCTTGAGGCAGATGAAGCGAAACTGGATGCCGAGATTGCGTCTATTACAGCTAAGATTAAAGCTGAGGAGGAAGCAAGTAAAGCCACACCGGTTAACAGGTATGATGGTGGAACCTTCAGGTGGCCAACAACCAGCACAAGAATAACTTCACCATATGGAGACACTTCGGATAGAAGCTCACCACATAAGGGAGTGGATATCGGAGCAGTCAGTGCAGGTGTTTCAGGTGATCCGGTATATGCGGCATATGATGGAAAGGTTGTCATAGCCCATAGCCAGAGTGAATATTATTCGACAGCCGGCAATTATGTAATGATTTATCATGGCAACGGTTTGTATACAAGATATCTGCATCTTGACAGCTTGAGCGTGTCAGTGGGAACGCAGGTTACTAAAGGACAGAAGCTTGGTGTTATGGGAAATACTGGTAACTCATTTGGAGCACATCTGCATTTTGATGTAATGCTTAATAATGTATATGTTAATCCTATGTCATATTTTAATTAATAAATTTGCTTAACAGGAGGACCTGATGGAAAATGATAATAACAGACCTTTTTATCCGGAAGAGGCCACACAGGAACGAAAGAAAAAACATGCTTTAGGCAAAGGCGTTATTATTGGTGTTCTGGCAACATTACTTGTTGTTATACTGACATTGTCAGGTGTATTCATTGAACTTATAATGAGGGGTAATATCCACATAGGAACGGATGGAACTATTTATGTACAGGATGTTGGGACAAGCGATTCTGACGGAATCGGAACTAAGGTTGAGAGTAAACTGAACGCTCTGGATTCGCTGCTTGACAATGGATTTTATTTTGATGATGTAGATGATGATGAGGCAGCGGACAGCATTTTTAAGGCATATCTTTCTGCGTATGGTGACAAGTATACTGTTTATTATACACCGGAAGAGTATCAGTCGCTGCTAGAGTCAACAACAGGTTCTTTCTATGGAATTGGTGCAGTGTGCCAGAAGGCTGACGATGGCGCGGTTCTTATTACAGAGGCGTATGAGGATGCACCGGCTTATAAGGCTGGTATCAGAAATGGAGATAAGGTCACAGCAGTCAATGGCAAGGACATTACAGGGATGGATCTTTCGGCAGCGGTTGCACTTATTAAGGGCGAGAAGGGAACAGATGTTAATCTTACTGTTATGAGAGATGATGAGGAGCTTAGTTTCACAGTTACAAGAGATAAGATTAATGTTAAGACAGTGTCGTCAGAGGTGCTTGAGAATAATATAGGGTATATCTACATTTCGCAGTTTGATGATGTTACGACGGAGCAGTTCAAGACTGCTGTCAGCGACCTACAGAACCAGGGAATTACCGGGCTTGTAATTGATATAAGAAATAATCCGGGCGGAGTTCTCAAGACTGTGGTTGACATGCTGGATTATATCCTGCCTGATGGCCTTATTGTATACACAGAGACTAAGGATGGAACAAGACAGGAATATTCAGGTTCTGATGGTCATGAGCTTAATCTTCCAATGGCTGTTCTTGTGAATGGAAGCAGTGCCAGTGCGTCGGAGATATTTGCTGGCGCAATGCAGGATTATGATAAGGCACAGATTATCGGAACACAGACATTTGGTAAAGGTATTGTCCAGACAATCCGTCCGCTTTCTGATGGAAGTGCGGTTAAGTACACCATTGCCAAATATTTCACTCCGAAGGGACAGGATATTCATGGCAATGGCGTCACACCTGACAATGTTGTGGAGCTTCCTGAGGATGCAACTGAGGATGTACAGTTGAAGGCTGCGGTTGATTATCTTAATGGCAGTATGAGTGCAAATGTGGCAGAGTAACGAATAAACAGGTATGGAATAAAGTACAGGATGAATCGAATATTTGTTCTGTACTTTTTGGCTATTATATAGTATAATGAGGGAAATGCATGAAAACAGGGAGGTAAATCCCTCTGCTCACCAGAGGGTTCGCATTTTCTTTCAGAAAACTAGGAGGGATTATGGACAGATTTGTATTACATTCGGATTTTAAGCCGATGGGCGATCAGCCACAGGCGATTGAAGCACTTACAAAGGGCTTTGAGGAAGGCAATCAGTTTGAGACTCTTGTCGGTGTAACTGGTTCCGGAAAAACATTTACAATGGCGAACATTATACAGAATGTTCAGAAACCGACACTTATTATAAGCCATAATAAGACTCTGGCAGCACAGTTATATGGGGAGATGAAGGAATTCTTTCCGGAGAATGCAGTAGAGTACTTTGTATCCTAAAGCGGTGGAGAGTCTGAGTGGCTATATATGGTATAAAAATGTGAAATAATTCTATATATTGTGGGGTAGTGGTTCGGTGTAGACTATATAGACCATATAGACGACCTATGTGGCTCGAAGTTGGTGACCTGATTGTTATTTTAGGCAGCAAGTTCGGTCTTTAGATTTATTGTTCTGATTAGAAATATATCTTTTTTTTACAATGGTAATTGAGAGGAATGAAGAGAGAAATATAAGGGATTAAAAAAATATTGATTTTGGGTATTGACACGATGTGATTGAGAGCTGTTGGGTTAAAAACAGCCGAATTTCATCGTGTTTTTGTTTATATAGAAAAAAATAAAATACAAGAAGGAAAATAAGTGCTCAGTCAGTCAATCTGGAGCTTCAGATGTTTCAAGGGCTATTTGCTATAATGATATTGTACCTAGGATGTAGGTGCATGTACATGTAACGAAGCCTGAAAAATAGCTGTTTTACTGTTTTACAG
>CAVKBP010000023.1:0-19268 GCA_963654395.1 Ruminococcus sp. CAG:382 | reverse complement strand
ATGCCTTGAAAAGCAGGCGAGAATGGGAGATTAGTGTGAAAAATCGAAGATTTTTCACATGCAAGATTTGTGCTTGCGCACAAACCTGAGATGCCTTGAAAAGCAGGCAGGAATAGGGATTATTATGATTAATGTAACCAGACTTAATGGGAAAAGCTTTATTCTGAATGCAGAATTAATAGAGGTTATGGAGGAGACTCCGGATACAGTAATTACGCTAACAACCGGACATAAGTACATTATCAGGGAGAGTCTGGACGAGGTGCTTGACAGAATATTGGATTATAAAAGGAATATACTTGGTAATTTACATGTCGTTAAGACAGAGGATGATTGATATATAGAACTAAAGAATTTTGGAAGGGGAAATTATGGATTTAGCTACACTATTGGGAATAATTATTGGTTTTGTCATGGTTGTACTTGGAATTGTTACAAGTACATCTAATCCATCGCTTAAAGGAATTATGGATGCCTTCGTGGATATTCCGTCTATAGCGGTTACTATTGGTGGTTCCATATCGGGATTGCTGGCATCATATACATTTAAGTCATTTCTTGGACATCTTAAGGGATTTGGTGTTGCCATGAAGGATCCGAAGCTTGATAACGGACAGGTTATAGCTAAGATTATTGAGCTTTCTAATACAGCCAGAAAAGAAGGACTTCTTGCACTTGAAGAGGTTGCACAGGGGCTTGAGGACGAGTTTATGAAGAAGGGTATTCTTCTTATCGTTGATGGTACTGAGCCGGAGCTGGTAAGAGGTATTCTTGAGACAGAGCTGGTTAATCTTGATACAAGACATAAGAGTACAATCGGTTTCTATGATAACTGGGCAGCGCTTGCTCCTGCATGGGGAATGATTGGTACACTTCTCGGACTTGTTAATATGTTAAAGAACTTATCTGATTCAGCATCAATTGGTCCTAATATGGCGGTTGCTCTTCTTACAACTCTTTATGGTTCATTGATTGCTAACTGGATATGTGTACCTATATCTAATAAGCTTAAGCTGCAGAATAATGATGAGTATCAGCTTAAAGAGATTATAATTGAAGGACTTCTTTCTATTCAGGCAGGCGAGAATCCAAGGGTTATTGAGGAAAAGCTTAAGTCATTCCTTTCACCATCTGCCAGAACAGCATTATCTGAACAAGGAGGAGGTGAAGGCTGATGGCAAAACAGCGGACAGAAGATGCACCACCAGCGGCCCTCTGGAAAGACACCTTTTCAGACCTTATGAATCTGCTTCTGTGTTTCTTCGTTTTGATGTTTGCAATGTCTACGGTTGATTCACAGAAGTTTGAGGAGATTGCAGCTTCTCTTTCAGCAAGTTTCAGTGTTCTTCCACAGGGAGGTTCAGCTTTATCTAAAGACGGAATTCTTGTGGGAAGCGGAGCCAGCCAGTTAAATGAGCTGAGCACATATTATAATAACATGGGACTGAATACGGATGGTGAAATGTCACAGGATGTACAGACTGCATATGAAGAGGTTGAAAAAGAAGGTCTTGAACAGTCTGAAAGCATGGCTGAAGAGATTAAGAACAAGCTTTCTTCAAGCGGAGTGGCTGACCAGATAGAGGTTACAGCATACAGCAAGTATGTCATGCTTAATGTTAATGGCGGCGCATTGTTTGATTCGGGTAAGGCGGAGCTGACAACTCAGGCGGTTAGTCTGCTGGATAAGGTAGCAGATGCACTTATTGAATATGACAGTAATATAATTACTATTGAAGGACATACAGATAATGTGCCTATCAGCACAGCACAGTATCCTAATAATATGATGCTTTCACTGTACAGGGCATACAGTGTTTTTGATTTTTTTGTTTCTAATAAAGGATTTTCGGAACAGAGCATGATGTCTTCTGGAAGAGGGGATGCAGTTCCTGTTGCAGATAATGGAACACCTGAGGGAAGAGCACAGAACAGAAGAGTTGAAATAAAAGTATATAATGCAATTAACAGTTGATTGGAGGATGACTAATGAAAAAGAGTATGCTTAATGTGATAACACTTGCACTTGTACTTGTTAATCTTATACTTACAGTGCTCCTCACATTTTCACTTGTATCTACTAATAAAAAGACTAATTCGTTAATTACAAAGGTTGCTGAAATTATTGACCTTGATGCCGGAGGCGGACTTACTAATAGTACATCAGGAAGCGGAAGTACAGGGATAGAAGATATCAAATATGTTGATGTTACTAATAATGACAGTACTGATATTATTGTTTCCTTTGTTGATAATGGAAAGACAAGATATGCAGTGCTTACAGTATCCTTAGGCCTTAATTCTAAGGCAAAGGATTACAGTACGGTATCATCTTCAATAGAGAATGGCATGAAGGTTATTGTCAATAAGGTTACTAATGAAGCTAATAAGTATACCTACAGTACAATCAGTGCCAGCAAGTCTGCAATAGAAGCAGATCTTTTAAAGGAGCTTCAGGATTTATTCAAGACAGAAACAATAGAATCTGTTCTTGTTAATATGGTTATACAGTAATATTTATATACAATAATTGCCAAAGGAGGTGGGGAAGATGGGAGAGGTTCTTTCACAGAGTGAAATAGATAACCTCTTAAAAGCTCTCAGCAGTGGAGAATTAGATGTTGATGAAATGAAGAACTCGGATGAAAAGCAGGTTAAGAATTATGACTTTGCTAGACCAGCCAAGTTTTCTAAGGAACATTTAAGAACTCTTGAGATTATATTTGAACATTTTGGAAGATTACTGGCAACCAATCTTCCTGCTTACCTTAGAAAATCGGTGAGCGTTGATGTTGTCAATTCGGAAGTCGTTATATATTCAGAATTTTCTAATGCCCTTTCCAATCCGGTACTGCTTGGGGTTGTAGGAATGCAGCCGCTGTCAGGCAATATCATTATGGAAATGGCTTCTAATCTTGGATTTGCTATTGTTGACAGACTGCTTGGCGGTGCAGGTAATTCGCTTGACAAGGAAAGAGATTTTTCGGAAATAGAGCTTACCATACTGGAAAGAATATTTACGGTATGTGTTAATCTTATGCAGGAACCGTGGGAAAATGTTGTCAAGGTTAATCCAAGGCTGGAAAGAATTGAGACTAATTCGCAGTTTGCCCAGATTATTTCACCAAGTGAGACGATTGCTATTGTGACTCTTAATATTAAAATTGGTGAGGTAGAGGGACTTGTAAATATATGTCTGCCTTATGCAACATTAGAGCCGGTAATGGATAAGCTGAATACTAAATACTGGTTTTCTAATATGCAGGAGAAGGATGCTAATACATATGAGGACACGATTGAAACTATTATTGATAAGGCGATGGTTCCTGTAAAGGCAGTACTTGGCAAATCTAAAATCAGCGTTTCAGATTTTGTCAACCTTCAGCTTGGTGATATAATAAGAATTGAAAGAAAAGTCGATCAGGAACTGGAAGTATATGTGGGAAATATTAAGAAATTCAAGGCTCTTCCAGGATATTACGAGGACAGATATGCAGTAAGAGTTACAGAAGTAATAAGAGAGGAGAGTGAATAAGAATGGATGGAATGTTATCCCAGGATGAGATTAATGCACTTCTTAGCGGAATGAGTTCAGGAGAGGATGAGACAGCAGCACCGGCTGCTACAATTGATACACCGGATAGCAGTCTGGCAGAGGATGGCTTTACGCTTACAGAATCAGAAAAAGACGCTGTCGGAGAGATATCTAATATAAGCATGGGAACAGCAGCTACAACTCTTAGTTCGCTTATTTCCCAGAAGGTTAATATTACAACTCCGAAGGTAGAGATTGCAACATGGGATGATTTGTCTAGAAAATACGACAGACCATGCGTTATGCTGCAGATTTCATATAAAGAAGGTCTTGATGGAAGCAATGTGCTTATCCTTAGGGAAAATGATGTTAAGATAATTACAGACCTTATGATGGGCGGAGCAGGAACAGCTAATCCGGACGAACCTCTTTCAGAACTGCATTTGAGCGCAATAGGTGAAGCTATGAATCAGATGATGGGTTCAGCGGCAACATCAATGTCGTCAATGTTTAACAGAAAGATAGATATAAGCCCACCGGTTGCTAATCTTGTGGAAACATATAATGAATTAGATGAGGGAATGCCAGTATTTCTTAATAAGCCTTTCGTTATGGTTGCATTCAGGATGCAGATAGGAGAGCTTATTGACAGCGAGATTATGCAGTTGTACCCTAAGGAATTTGCACAGGAATTATTAAATATGTTCATGCCATCATCAGATGAAGGTGATGATTCAAAGTCTGCAACGCAGGCACAGCCGGCACCACAGCCAGCCAGTCCACAGGCACAGCCAGCAGCTAGTCAGCAACAGCCGGTACAGCAGCCGGATATGAATATGTCACAGTCTGGTATGATGGGACAGGCACAGCCGGCGCAGGGTATGGCTATGCAGGGAATGCCAATGCAGGGTATGCCGTATGGATATGGAATGCCAATGCAGGGTATGCCACAACAGGGCATGGCTATGCAGCAGGGAATGCCAATGCAAAGCTTTGCACAGCCACAGGATGTCAATGTATCATCAGCTTCGTTCCAGCCCTTTACTACTGATGTTAATCCTCTTTCACAGAAGGAAAATATTGAACTCATAAAGGATGTTCCACTGGAGGTTACAGTAGAGCTTGGAAGAACAACGAAATCAATCAAGGATATCCTTGAATTTGCACCAGGAACAATTGTTGAACTTAATAAGATTGCAGGGGAGTCTGTTGATGTTCTTGTTAATGGCAAGTATGTTGCCAAAGGGGAAGTAGTTGTAATCGAGGAGAGCTTTGGCGTACGCATAACTGAAATTATCAAATAAATGTAACTGTCCAGAGCCAACCTCCAAAATGCTTCGCATTCGAAAGGTGTGGCGTATCCGCCAAATAAAATTTCAAAATCATCCATAGGAATGCAAGCATTCCATGTCTGATTTTTGAAATTTTGCTTGGCTCTGAACAGTTACAAATAAATCATTACATATTATTAAAAATGCAAAAAACAGTAGGAAAAATGTAAGATTTGTTGTATAATGTGCTAGAACGATTTTTGTGAAAAATTTGTTTTCGGATAGGAGAAATTTATGGCAAAGAATATTTTGATTTGTGATGATGCAGCATTCATGAGAATGATGATTAAGGATATTCTCACAAAAAATGGATACAATGTTGCAGGGGAAGCAGAGAATGGTCTTAAGGCAGTGGAGAAGTATGCCGAGTTAAAGCCGGATCTTGTGCTTATGGATATAACAATGCCGGAGATGGACGGTATTGAAGCGCTTAAGAGAATTAAGGCATCAGATCCATCTGCGTCAGTTATTATGTGCTCTGCAATGGGACAGCAGGCTATGGTTATAGAGTCTATACAGTCTGGGGCTAAGGACTTTATTGTTAAGCCATTTCAGGCTGACCGTGTTATCGAGGCTGTTCAGAAGGTTGTTGGATAATAATGTTTATTTTAGCAGGATTGAATAGTAGATGGGAAGCGTTTGCTCAGTTGCTTACGCTTCTCGTTGTTTTTATATTTGTATTGGCACTTACATATTTTTCAACTAAGTGGGTAGGCAGTCTGCAGAAGAATAAGATGGCAGGAAGCAATATCCGGATACTTGAGACTATGAGAGTGACTAATTCAAAATATATACAGATTGTCAAGATTGGCAGCAAATGCTTTGCTGTTGCAGTCTGCAAGGATAATATGACCTTTTTGTGTGAGGTTGATGAGAAGGAACTGACTTATACATCAGATTCAGGAACGATTAATATTAACACTGAAGGTTTCAGGACAATACTTGAAAGGTTTAAGAAAGACAAGCCGGATAATTAATCAGGCAGGGGCAGATAGTTTATGTTACAGTGGATTAGAAAGCATAGAAAGGCATTAGTTGGTATATCCTTAGGCACAGGGCTGTTTTTTGGAGCAACAGCCATGTTTTACAGCAGGGTAATGGCGGAGGATACAGACACTGCCTCAGGAAACAGTATGATTAATATTGGAATATCATCTGGCAATGGAAATGATATGGCAAGTGTATTACAGATGCTCCTTGTACTTACTGTTATTTCACTGGCACCATCTATCCTTATTATGCTCACCTCGTTTACGAGGATAGTTATAGTCCTGCATTTTACAAGAGCGGCTATAGGAACGCAGACAGTACCGCCTAATCAGGTTATTATTGGTCTGTCTTTATTTTTGACCTTTTTTGTTATGTCACCTACATTTACAGAGATTTATAATAATGCGCTAAAGCCGTTATCCAATAATGAGATATCAATTGAAGAGGCATATCAGACAGGCGTTAAGCCATTGAAAACATTTATGCTGAAACAGACATCTACCAAGGATCTTGATACATTTTTTAAAATCGCAGGATATGAGGAGGGTTCAGTTACATCGGAAGATGATATTTCCATGACAGTGCTCGTTCCGTCATTTATTATAAGTGAATTAAGAATTGCATTTATTATAGGCTTCCTCATATATATACCATTTATTATTATTGATATGGTTGTATCGTCAACTCTTATGTCAATGGGTATGATGATGCTGCCACCGACCACTATTTCGGCTCCGTTCAAGATTCTTCTTTTTGTTATGGCAGATGGATGGAACCTTATAATCGGTAATCTTATGACGACATTTAAGTAGAATGGGAGGATAATTACATGGATGCAGGACAGGTTGTTACAATTGCACGACAGACAATATGGGTTATAGTCAAGACATCTGTGCCTCTTTTGCTTGTTTCTATGATAGTGGGACTTATAATAAGTCTTTTTCAGACGCTCACTTCCATTCAGGAACAGACACTTACATTTGTTCCGAAGCTTATCGCTATTATGATTGCCCTTATGCTTATGGGAAACTGGCTGCTCAATGAAATAGTTTCATTTATGCAGCTGCTCTGGTGCAGCTTTAGTCAGTATGTATGATGACAGTGATGACAGGTATGGTGTGTTATGAATTTTACTTTCGCTTTAGCACAATTTGAATTATTTGTTTTGATATTGATAAGGCTGGCATCTTTTGTATTTGCTGCGCCTTTTTTTAATATGGCAAATGTACCTAACAGGGTAAAGATTGGATTTTCGTTCTGCCTCGCAATTATGGTCTATTCGTTATTCCCGGATATGTCGGTTGAATATAACGGAATGATTGAATATGCAATTATTGTTGTGGAGGAGGTTATCGTCGGAATCCTTCTTGGAGCAGTGTCATCCTTCTGTGTCCAGATTATTATGTTTTCGGGCAAATTAATAGATATGGATATTGGTATTTCGATGGCACAGCTTTATGATCCGACAACAAGAATGCAGGTCGGAATTATGGGGAATTTCTATTATTACATGATGATGCTCCTGCTTATTATATCGGGAATGCACCAGTATCTGGTTTCGGCAATTGTGGAGACCTACAGGGTTATTCCTATTGGTGGTGTGAAATTCGGTTCAGATATCTATACCGGTGTAATAGAATTTATGTCAGATTTCTTCGTGATAGGCTTCAGAATTGCGCTTCCGGTTTTTGCAGCCATACTTATGCTTAACTGTGTGCTGGCTATTCTTGCAAAGATTTCGCCGCAGATGAATATGTTCGTTGTTGGTATGCAGCTTAAGATTTTTGTCGGCATATTTGTTATATTATTTACGATTTCAATGCTTCCTTCAGTTTCTAATTTTATTCTGGACGAGATTGAAAAAATGTTTGCGATGTTAGTAAGGGGTATGAGTTAGTGCAGGATACATTGCTTTATATGAATCTCCAGTTGTTCGCCAAAGACGGACCTGGTGGTGAAAAAACTGAACCGGCTACAAGCAAGAAGCTGGATGATATAAGAAAAGAAGGACAGGTTGCCAAAAGTAAAGAGCTTATAACTGCAGTATCACTTATGGCATTATTCATAATTCTTAAGGTGTATATTGGGAAGCTCGGAACATCACTGATTAATTCCTTTGATACGATATATGGACTTATGGGAAAGGTTATCAGCGACAGCGCTTCGGGAGTAACCATTAATATGGCTTCAAGTATCGTAAGGCAGACGCTTAACATTATTTTAAATACAGTTGTTCCCATTCTTATTGTAGCTGTTATTATTGCCATACTTGGAAATGCGTTGCAGCAGAGGTGGATGGTAACTTCTAAACCGCTTGCACCTAAAGCAAGCAAGATTAATCCTCTGAATGGATTTAAAAGGATTTTTTCGGTAAGGCAGCTTTTTGAACTTGTTAAGTCTGTGGCAATGATGCTTGTTATCGCGGTTATGGTATATAACTGTGTTAAGAAGAACATGAATATTCTTCTTACATTTTATGATGTTACACTGTATACGGCACTGACAACGGTGGGCAGTATAATTATTAATCTGGGAATCCAGATAAGTGCAGTATTTCTTGTGGTTGGCTTCGTCGATCTTTTATATCAGAGACATAAGTTTAAGAATGACAATATGATGACCAAGCAGGAGGTCAAGGACGAATTCAAGAATTCAGAGGGAGATCCGCAGGTTAAAGGACAGATAAAGCGGAGAATGCAGGAGATTTCAAGAAGAAGAATGATGCAGCAGCTTCCAGAGGCAGATGTTGTAATAACTAACCCTACACATTTTGCTGTTGCATTAAAATATGAACCCGATGAGGGAAAGGCACCTGTAGTTATTGCCAAGGGTGCAGATTATCTGGCTTTCCAGATAAAGGATAAAGCTAAAGAATATAATATTGCGATTGTTGAAAATAAGCCGCTTGCAAGGATTTTATACCACAATGTTGATATAGGAACGCAGATTCCTCCGGAGCTGTATTATGCGGTTGCAGAAATTCTTGCCTCTGTTTTACGGGCAGGTAATAGATAATAGCTTTAATATGTGGTATTATGTAGAATAATGATTAAAAACGAAAGGGGAGAAATAATGAGGATTAAGAAAAATGACCTGTTTATCGGAATATATCTTCTATCAGCAGTTTTATTCTTCATTATTTCGATTCCGTCCTGGCTGCTTGATATTTTACTTGCAATTAATATAATGGTCGCATTGGTGGTATTATTTAATTCACTTTTTGCCAAGGAAGTTTTAGATATGGCATCATTTCCTACAATGCTGCTTTTTACAACGATTTTCAGGATTTCACTAAATGTGTCATCAACCAAGCTTATATTAAAGAATGGTGATGCTGGTAAGGTTGTTTCTACATTTGGCCAGTTCGTAGGCGGAGGCAACCTTGTAATTGGTATTATTATATTTATTATTATTATCATTATCCAGTTCATAGTAATTAATAAGGGTTCTGAGCGAGTTGCTGAGGTAACTGCAAGATTTACACTTGATGCCATGGCTGGTAAGCAGATGGCTATTGATTCTGACCTTAATACCGGAGCTATAACGGATAAGGAGGCGGCAGAGAGAAGAAGAAAGCTGCAGCAGGAAAACAGCTTCTTTGGTTCTATGGATGGTGCTACCAAGTATGTTAAGGGAGATGCCACAGCCGGTCTTATTATTACGGGAATCAATCTTGTCGGTGGTATCGTAATGGGAATGGTGTATGGCGGTCTGTCAATTAATGAAGCCATGTCAAAATACACTATTCTTACAATTGGTGATGGCTTAAGCTCACAGATTCCATCCTTGCTTATATCTTTGGCAACAGGTATTCTTGTTACCAAGGCATCAAGTGATGGTGAGCTTGGTGACGAAATTGTCGGACAGTTGTTTTCAATGGAAAGGGTACTTATGATGGTTGGTGCTGCGCTTATTCTTCTGGGAATTGCGACACCGCTTCCATGGTACATATTTATTCCGCTTGGTGCTGTGCTTATATTCTACAGCAGAAAGCTAAGCGTCAAAGAGGGCGAAGCAAGAATAGAGGAGAGTGCAGAGCAGGAAGAGACAGAGGCTTCAGAGATAAGGAAGCCGGAAAATGTAGTTTCTCTGCTTAATGTGGATCCTATTGAGCTGGAATTTGGATACGGAATTATTCCGCTTGCTGATGTTAATCAGGGAGGAGATCTTTTAGACAGGGTTGTTATGATCAGAAGACAGATAGCCTTAGAGCTTGGTGCAGTTGTGCCTATTATAAGATTAAGGGACAATATCCAGCTTAATCCTAACCAGTATGTTATTAAAATCAAGGGTGTCCAGGTCAGTGAGGGAGAGATTCTTTTTGACCATTATATGGCTATGAACCCGGGTTATGTTGAAGAGGAGATAACAGGTATTCCTACATTTGAACCCTCCTTCCATCTGCCGGCTATATGGATAACCGAGAGCCAGAGAGAACGGGCAGAATCACTGGGATATACAGTTGTTGATCCACCATCAATCATAGCAACACATCTTACAGAGATTATAAGACAGCACATAGCAGAGCTTCTTACAAGACAGGATGTGCAGAATCTTATTAATAATATTAAAGATAATAATTCAACTCTTATTGATGAGCTTGTGCCTAAGCTTATGGGAGTTGGTGAGATACAGAAGGTGCTCCAGAATCTTTTAGAGGAAGGCATATCAATAAGAGATCTTGTAACTATATTTGAAACACTGGCAGACCATGCGGCTGTTACAAGAGATCCGGATATACTTACTGAATATGCAAGGCAGGCATTGAAGAGAGCTATCTCGAGCAAATATTTCCCGGTTGGTGAAGTGACGAATGTTGTTACAGTCGATCCGGCTATTGAGCAGGAGATTATGAATTCGGTCAAGAATACAGAGCAGGGCTCATATTTGTCGCTTGATCCGGAGAGAAGCAAAAAGATTGTTGAGTCTCTTGGAAATGAGCTTAAGAAATTAGAGGATATGGGAAAGAATCCAATAGTTATTACATCTCCTATTGTAAGAATGTATTTCAGAAATCTTGCAAAGGACTATTATAAAGACATTATCGTAATTTCATATAATGAAGTTGAGTCAAATGTAGAATTACAATCGGTTGGGATGGTGACAGCGTAAATGATAGTGAAGAAATTTCAGGCAGAGACAGAGACAGAGGCTATATTGATGGCAAAGGACGAGCTTGGAAGCGGAGCAGTAGTCCTTAATGTTAAAACCCTTAAACAAAGAGGTATATTCAGGCTTTTTAAAAAGGATGTGGTAGAGGTAACTGCTGCGTTGGAGGAAAAAGAATTTATTGATGGTATCAATAATAAAAAGCCTTCGTTTGAGAATAAAAACGCCGGGTATAGTGAGGCGGCTGCCGGTTATGGCATGAATAATATAACCGGAGGGCAGTCAACTATTAATCTTGTGGCTGATGAGAAGATAGATATAACAGGCAATGCTGTCAATATTGAAAAAAAGCTTGATTCACTGCATTCTCTTCTTGAAAATCAAATCACATCAGCGGCTGCGGATAAGAAAAAACAGTATTACAGACAGCCAGAGGATACGGACGATAACGCTGGAAATGATGGCAGGCAGATTGTTAAAGAAAGAGAAAATGCCAATTATAAGTATCTGCAGCTTATATACAAGAAGCTGACAGATAATGAGGTTGATCCAAAGTATGCTGATGAAATTATTGGAGATATTGAAGCTTCGTTAAAGAAGGAGTCTAATATTGGCAGCATTCTGGCAGCGGTATACCAGAAGATTATACTTAAGCTTGGAGAACCTAAAACCATCACACTGGGAGAGAAGCCTAAGATTATATTTTTCATAGGACCTACAGGTGTCGGAAAGACTACTACTATTGCCAAGATTGCATCTCATTTTAAGCTTGAAAAAGAAACAAAGGTTGCATTTATAACATCTGATACATACAGAATTGCAGCAGTAGACCAGCTTAATACATATGCATCCATTATTGACTGTCCGGTCAATGTGGCTTATTCGGCAGATGATATGGATGAATGTCTGGACGAATTTAAGGATTATGAGCTTATTCTTGTGGATACCGCGGGAAGGTCACATAAAGCGGAAGGACAGATGGATGAGTTAGAGGAGCTTGTAGAAAGGACTTCTGGCAGGAGAGGGGAGTTTGATTTCGAGATATACCTTACATTAAGTGGCACTACCAAATATAAGGATCTTATCAGTATTGTGGACAGATATAAGCATATTGATAACTGGTCGTTAATATTTACCAAGCTGGATGAAACCTGCAGCCTTGGAAATGTGCTTAATATGAAGCTGTATACTAATGCACCTCTTTCTTATACCACATCAGGACAAAATGTTCCTAATGACATAGAAGTAATTAATGAGCAGGGACTTGCAAAATTATTATTGGGAGGTAACTCATAATGGATCAGGCAGAGAATCTCCGTAATATAATTAAAAAGCAGTATCAGAGGGATGTGGGTAACGCCAGGGTTATTGCAGTCACAAGTGGAAAAGGCGGCGTTGGAAAATCAAGCCTGTCTATTAATCTTGCAGTCCAGCTTACCAAGATGGGCAAGAAGGTTATTATTCTGGATGCAGATTTCGGCTTAGCTAATATAGAGGTTATGTTCGGAGTTATTCCACAATATAACCTGAGTGACTTAATGGTTTCGGGTAAGAAAATCGAAGAAATCTTAACAGATGGACCGGAGGGGATTAAATTCATTTCCGGAGGCTCGGGAATAGCGAAGCTTAATAATCTTGACAAGGAACAGGTAAAAAGGCTGATTAATAAGATGTCAGAGCTGGAGAGCATGGCAGATGTGATAATAATTGACACAGGTGCGGGAATTTCTTCCACAGTCATGGAGTTTCTTGTTTCAAGCCCGGAAACAATTATTGTTACAACGCCTGAACCGACATCTATAACGGATTCATATGCTCTTCTTAAAGCATTAAGCATGAACGAGAGCTTCAGAAAGGATGAAGCTGCCATTAAGATGGTGGCAAACAGGGTTTCGTCGGAAAATGAGGGACGCAATCTTTACGAAAAGCTTAATGTTGTGGTATCGAGATTTCTTGATATTAATATGACATATTTAGGTGCAGTTCCTATGGATAATAATAATATCAAGGCAGTCATGAAGCAGAAGCCTGTATCAATAATCTATCCTGCATCTGCTTCTTCAAGGCATTATGAAGAAATAGCCAGAAAAATTATAAATGATGGAGCGGATATTCCACCTCAGAAAAGAGGAATCCGTGGATATCTTAAATCAGTATTTGCAAAAAACTTATGATGAATGAGGTGTATACATGTTTGAATCGCTTGTTGTTGGAGGAAAAGTTGAAGCGTATAAAAAAAATACGCGTTTAAAGGATGATGACAGTTCCAGGGAACAGTTTTTAAGCCAGATAATGGATATTAAGGAAGACAGTATAGTGTGTACTATGCCTGTTGATAAAGGAAAGCTGATTGTCCTTGAGCCGGGGATGCGGTTAGAGACTTATTTTTATTCTGGTAAAAATGTGTATAAGGCAGACTGCGTAATTGATTCGAGGGGAAAAGAGGGCAATATTTTCACTATGGAATTAAAGCCTGAAACCGCTTTGAAGAAAGTCCAGAGAAGAGCGTATTACAGGCTGGAATGCTCCATAGAAGCTGATGTTGCCATAATCAATGAGAGTGAGCTGGATTATTTTAATAAGACAGGGTGTCTGCCGGATGAACTTGAAATGCCAGAGGAAAAGGGTGTAATAATTGATATAAGCGGAGGCGGCTTCAGATTTTTTACGAGCAGACAGTATGAAAGTGATTCTTATGTGGCTGTGAAATTTACAATTACATTAGGGGATAGAAAAAAGGATATGCAGCTTCCTGCAAAGATTGTTCTTTCGCTCAGAAAAGAGGATGATGCGAGTGTATTTGACAACAGATTCAAGTTTATAAATATTAAACGCGAGGATACAGAGGATATTGTTAAATATGTATTTGAACAGCAGAGACTGATGAGGCAGAAAGAGAGAGGGATGTAGAATGGCAAAAAAAATTCTTGTTATAGATGACTCTGCACTCATGAGAAGAGTTATATCTGATATAATAAACGAAGGTAATGAGTATGAGGTTGCTGCAATAGCAAAGGACGGACTTGAAGGCTTTGATATGATTGTATCTAATCCTAATCTGTACAGCGCAATCATTCTGGACATTAATATGCCTAAGATGAATGGTCTTGAGTTGCTGCAGAAGCTGCAGAAAAACCATATTGAACAGACTGTTATAGTAGTCAGTACGGTTGCAAAGCAGGGGGCTAAGGAAACTATCCAGGCACTAGAGTATGGTGCTTTTGATTTTGTGACAAAGCCGGAAAATTATTTCGAGACCAAGGGTGACAATTTTAAGAAGCGTATTCATGATATGCTTGATGTGGCTACGAGTACAAGGGCTTCAATCGAACGAACAAGACCTGCAGCCACAGGAATGAAATTATCAGACAGAAAAGCTACATCAGGCTTTAAGCCAGCTTCTTCTTTAACAGGCAGATTATCGCCTGAGAAAAAGGCATCCAATGATGCAATATCGGCTTTAAGAAGAAGGAATGAAATCAACGATGCAATTCCACCAAAGGTTAATCCGGCAAAATTCACTAATATCAAGAATGGAGCCAGAAAAATTGTGGCACTTGCATGTTCAACAGGAGGACCTAAATCATTACAGCAGGTAGTACCTATGCTTCCAAAGAATCTGGACGCAGGGATGGTAATTGTACAGCATATGCCTGCCGGATTTACTGCATCACTTGCAGCACGCCTTGACGAGACTAGTGATATAAGCGTTAAGGAGGGCGCAGAGGGTGATGTAATAAAGAAGGGCTGTGTATATATAGCACCGGGAGGAAAGCATATCAGGATTGTGAAAAAAGGCTCAGATTATGTGCTGAAGCTTAGTGAAGAGCCGCCTATTGAAGGCTTAAGACCATGTGCCAATGTTATGTACAAATCCTTATCAGACTGCAGCTATGACGAAATTACATGCGTAGTGCTTACCGGAATGGGAGCAGACGGTACAGAAGGAATTAAAGCTCTTTCAGCCAGCAAAAATAAAATCCATGTCATTGCACAGAATGAAGAAAGCTGTGTTGTGTATGGAATGCCTAAGGCAATTGCGCAGACAGGACTGGTTGACGAGGTTGTTCCTCTTAACAAAATTGCAGAAACTATAACGAAGAATGTGGGGGTATCTTAGAATGGATGTAAGCCAGTATTTAGAGATATTTATTGATGAATCTAATGAACATTTGCAGAACTTAAGTGATGGTATTATGGTTCTTGAAAAAGAACCTGATAACAGTGATACCATTAATGAAATATTCAGGGCAGCGCACTCCCTTAAGGGTATGGCTGGCACGATGGGATATAAGAGAATGCAGAATCTTACACATGATATGGAAAATGTATTCTCAGAGGTGCGCAATGGCAATATCAAAGTAGATTCAAGAATGGTAGATGTTTTGTTCCAGTGTCTTGATGCACTTGAGCAGTATGTTAATAATATCCAGGAAACATCAGACGAGGGAACGGATGATAACGAGCCTGTAATCAAGGCACTCAATTCATTTATTGAAGGCAATGATGATAAAGGTGCAGTACCGGAAGCGCCTAAGAAGGAAGAGGCTTCTGCACAGAAAATAGAA
The DNA here is from genome assembly GCA_963654395.1 of Ruminococcus sp. CAG:382. Classification (GTDB taxonomy): domain Bacteria; phylum Bacillota; class Clostridia; order Lachnospirales; family Lachnospiraceae; genus Lachnospira. Next base: position 3,735 of record CAVKBP010000023.1, on the reverse strand, counting down.
GAGACTGTTGCTGCAGCCGGTGCATATACTAAGTATAACAATATTGTATTTGCTGATTTTGAAAAGAATGCTGTCAATGAAGCGCTTGAAAAGAAGATGAATGTATTCATAATTAAGGTAAGCGTGGATGAGAACTGTATTCTTAAGGCGGCCAGGGCTTTTCTTGTGTTTAAGAATCTGGAGGGACACTGTGATATTATTAAGTCAGAGCCTTCAGTACAGGATATTGAGGATGAAAAGTTTGACCTGGATTTCAGTATAGTAGTTGTTACAGAAGAAAGCTATGATTCCATTACAGGAATAATTAAGAATGTATCAGAGATTAAGGACGGCGCAGGTGAAGCTATCACGACTCCTTTTGTTGAAGAAGAGGAAAAGGAAGACGAGAAAGAAGAATCAAAGCAGGACGAGAAGAAAGCAGAACCAGCGGCAAAGCCGGCTGCACAGGCAGCAGCAAAGAAGCAGGCACCGGCAGCTAACAATAATAAGCAGTCTAAGACAGTAAGCCACACTGTAAGAGTTGATATTGAAAAGCTTGATGTGCTTATGAATCTTGTAAGTGAGCTTATCATAGCCAAGAATGGACTTGTGTCAGCAAGCGTGGCAGAGGATGGCGGCACAGCATCAGTCAACCAGAAATTTGCAGAACAGATAGAATATCTGGAGAGAGTGACAACCAACCTTCATGAGTCAGTTATGAAGGTAAGAATGATGCCTATCGAGAGTGTATTTGCCAAGTATCCTAGAATGATAAGAGACTTAAATAAAAAGCTTGGAAAGAAGATGGAGCTTTATATGTCAGGTGAGGAAACAGAGCTTGACAGAACAGTTATTGATGAAATCGGCGATCCAATCATGCACCTGTTAAGAAATTCTGCAGATCATGGTCTTGAAAGTGCAGAAGTAAGGGTAAAGAGAGGCAAGCCTGAGGTTGGTTCAATCTGGCTGGATGCTTATCAGGAAGGCAACAATGTTGTTATCGAGGTAAGAGATGATGGTAATGGTATTGATGTAGAGAAGGTTAAGCAGAAGGCTGTCGAGAAAGGAAATCTTACACAGGAACAGGCAGATGCACTTACAGAGAAGGAAGCAGTTGACCTTCTGTTCAAGCCAAGCTTTTCAACATCTGATAAGGTTACTGATGTATCAGGAAGAGGTGTCGGTCTGGATGTTGTTAAATCCAAGATTGAGGCACTTGGCGGCGATGTTGAGGTTAAGACAGTATATGGAGAGGGAAGCACATTTAGTATAAGACTGCCACTCACACTTGCTATTATCCAGGCACTTATGGTTAAGGTAGGAGATGAAAAATATGCAATAGCACTTGGCTCAATAGAGACAATCGAGGATGTTCCTGTAAGTGAAATTAAATATGTACACGCTAAAGAGGTTATTAATCTTAGAGGCAATGTAATTCCGTTAATAAGATTAAGAGAGCTTCTTGATGTACCTGGTGAGCCAGAGGAAACCGATAATATTGTTATCGTAATAGTAAGAAAGGGAGACAAGCTGGCAGGTCTTGTAGTTGATAATCTGATTGGACAGATGGAAATAGTTATCAAGTCACTTGGCAAGTACATTAATATTAACAGAATGATAAGCGGTGCTACAATTCTTGGTGATGGCTCAGTTGCTCTTATCATAGATGCCAATACACTTGTATAGAGGAGGAAAATGTAATGGGAAATGTTAATGCTATAGATGATAAAAATTCAGAGTCAACAACTTCTGTACAGTATATTGTTGTCAAAATAGGTAATGAGCAGTACGGCATAGATATCAAATACATTGATAATATCGTGAGAAGCCAGAGTATAACAAGAGTTCCTAAGACACAGGTGTACTATAAGGGCGTTATTAATTTAAGAGGTGAAATATGTCCTATAATGAGTATCCGTCTTAAATTAGGACTCGCAGATGATGTACTGACAGATAAGACAAGATTCATAATTGTAAAAGTAGAAGGTGCTTCTATCGGAGTGATTGTTGACCAGGTTAAAGAAGTAGTTACACTTGAAAGTGGAGATATTGAGCGCGTCAGCAGGGCAACTAATGATGATGCGACAGCTAGTTATATCAGTGCAATTGGAAAGAAGGATGGCGAACTTATTTCGCTTCTGGACATAGTGAGTCTTGTTGTAGAGAATAATTAATGTAAGAGGTGGGATATGTCAAGGATTGATTTGAACCAGCTTGATGATATGCAGTATGATGTTCTTAAGGAGATTGGCAATATCGGGGCTGGTAATGCAACAACAGCATTATCACAGATGCTTAACCAGAAAATGGATATGTCAGTTCCAAAGGTTGCACTCGTGCCATTTAATGCGATATCGGATGTTTTAGGACCTGAGGATCAGACAGTTGTCGGTATTATGTTAGGCTTTGAGGGCGATATAGAAGGAATGATGATGTTCCTTTTTGATACGAAATCAGCACATCATCTGGTTAATACTCTTATGATGAGAGACAGGGAGGATGGTGTTAAAGAGGATGCCGGATTCTCGGATATGGATATGTCAGCTCTTAATGAAATAGGAAATATTGTCTCAGGTTCATATCTTACCGCAATATCTAAGCTTACTAATCTTAAGATGATATCAACAGTTCCTGAGATGACGATTGACATGATTGGGGCACTGCTTAGTGTCCCGGCTTCTGAATTCGGCAAATATGGTGACAAGCTCTTACTTATACAGTCCCAGTTTGGCGAAATAGATTTTGTTAATGGATATTTTCTGATGATTCCCGAGCTGGATTCATATGATAAGCTGCTGGAGTCACTAGGGGTATAGAGCATTTTTGAAAGAGTTATAGTTATGGGAAATATGATAAAGGTAGGCATGGCTGATTTAAAGGTATGCAGATATCCTGATTCTCTTACAACACTGGGGCTTGGCTCATGCGTCGGGGTTGCGCTGTATGATCCGTTAACCAAGGTCAGCGGGCTGCTTCACTGCATGCTGCCAGACAGTACCCAGTTCAGGAATAATGCAAATGCTGCTAAATTTGCTGATACCGGAATTGACGAATTAATCAGGCAGATGAAATGCATGGGTGCGAATGGAACCCGGCTTGTGGCTAAAATAGCAGGCGGTGCGCAGATGTTTGCCAACAGGACTAATAATGAAAAGCTGAGGGTAGGGGAACGCAATGTAATTGCGGTGAAGCAGAAGTTAAAAAGTCTTAATATAAGAATTCTGGCTGAGGATTGTGGCGAGAATTTTGGGAGGACAGTAGAATTTTATTCGGAGACAGGTGATTATATTATTAAGGCAGTAGGTAAACCACCCAAAACTATATAGCTGATAATATGAGTATGCTGATTGTAAAATGGAGGCTTTATGAACAGATTCAGGAATGTACCGGCATTAATTACGCTGCTGGCGGGATTTATAACCAGTGTTATCATGATTGTATACAGATATCCGCTGATTAATTTCATGTGGATTCTGATAGCTGTGATGGTTGTGTTTTACATATGCGGAGTGATTATCAGGTATGCGCTTAATAAAGTAGTTCAGGATAAAGAGGCACAGGATAAAGCTGTACAGGATGTGCAGCTACAGGCTGCAGAGGATAAGCAGGAAGCCACGGATGCAGAATAATAGTGGCATACAGACAGAATTTATGTTATTATTTTTACATATTTTGTAACTGTTCAGAGCTAGGCAAAATTTCAAATCAGACATGGAATGCTTGCATTCCTATGGATGATTTTGAAATTTTATTTGG
>CAVKBP010000022.1:17645-19586 GCA_963654395.1 Ruminococcus sp. CAG:382 | reverse complement strand
GGCGACAGGGATTATCTTATGATAAGGGTGCTGCTTGTCAGTCCGTATATGAATTTCTTGGGAAAATTCATATATAAGGTTGTAACAGAATTTGTATTCTATTTTATAATTCTTATGATTTTCCGTGTGCCTGTTCTTAACAGTCTTATGCTGTGCCTTCTTACAGCCTGCTCAAGGCCGATAGGTGAGATGCTTGCTATCATAACCTTTGACCATTTCAGGGGAATATATGAGAACAGAAGCGTGCTTAATGGTACGATTATGGCGATATGTGTGCTTCTTGCATACGGTCTGCCGGTGCTTAACAGAAGCGTTTCACCGACATGGATATATGCAATTCATCCATTTGTTGTAGTGATTATGCTGGCGCTTGGAGCAGGGGCGATGTATTTCTTATGGTGGTATAAGTATTACAGGGTAATTATAAGAGAGGCAATGCATAATAAGAGAGAATTTTAATCACAGGAGGCTGCTATGAACAGGAGAAGTAAGATGTTTCAGACTAAAATGCTTACATATATAGTTCTGGCGGTATTCTGCCTGATTGTTATAGTCACATTTATTAACAGCTACATTTATAGTTATCACAGGAGCAGGCTTGAGATAAAGTCAAGATATACCTTCAGCCAGAATATCAGTGCAGCTTCTGTGGATGATATCAAAGAGGTTTCAAAGGAATGGCTTGATGGGTACATAGGTCAGTTCAGGCAGAAATATATATCATATTCAATGTCTGTTAAAAAATACGGTATTGATTCAATAAATGTGCTGGATTCCACAGACAATACGGTGCTTCTGTCATTCTGGATTATACCGCAGGAGGCTGATTCGGATTATTTTTCATCATGGGATGGAATTATGGACAATGACGCACTGAAATGCGAATGGGTTGTAACCTTTTATATGGACAGTGATTCTGATGATACAACGACTGCATATGTTACCTCAATGATGAGCTCTGAGGATTATGGACTGAAGCAGTATTATGCCAATCTTGACATAGATTCGGGCGGTGATACAGAGGTTACTACCAATTCTAATAAGGACGCGCTTGCCAACTATGTCATAAAGGACAATTCGTTATATGTCACATATGATGGCGGCGAGAAATATATAACAGTACCTGTGTCATATACTTATCTGTTGTATGAGGATAATAATACGACGAGCCTTAAGCAGGACAGCTACATGATAACAACTGAAAAGACAGCATTTGTCTATGGCGGTAAGACGACAGGAAACACGAAGGTGCCTGTCACTGTCAGCTATTCGGATGACAAGGGCGAGAACTGGACTACCTGTGAGCTTGATAATATATATAATGCAGATTACTATTATATTAATTTCTTTGACGCTGACAATGGTGTTGTTGTATGCGGATATGCTAAAAGCAACGATACCAGTGAATCATCTAAGATATACACGACCTCTAACGGCGGTGAAAGCTGGGAGACAGTTGGAAGCGGCCCGGCTACCAATATTATTAAGGGCGTTGTATATGCTGCTGCTGATGTCGGATTTTTCTGCTATGACTATGTGGATGGCATGGACAGCAACCTGTATAAGACAGATGATGGTGGAAAGACATTTGCGAAGCTGGTAATGGATGCACAGGAGCTTGACAGCTCTGCAGCGAACAGCCAGAATCAGGAGACGAAGACTGACAGCTCATCATCAACGACTGGCAGTACGGCTGAATCGACAGAGCAGTTAAAATGGAATGATGTATATAAAGAGGCTATCGTTCCGGTTATTGATTCAAGCGGTGTTATAACTATATATCTTACACAGGGCAAGAATGGTGTGTATAATGATGGCAAGACCGCGGCGAAGTACCAGTCGACGGATAATGGACAGACCTGGAAATATATCGGTCAGATGGAGATTAAGGATTAAAGACTAAATGCGAAGCATTTTGGAGGCTGGCTCTGAACAGTTACG
>CAVKBP010000022.1:0-17635 GCA_963654395.1 Ruminococcus sp. CAG:382 | reverse complement strand
ATATAAACACGCGTGGTAATATAATTCTTAGCAAAGGGATTATATTATATACGCGTGTTTTTTGACTTTCTTTATACGGCTGCATGAATTCCGGATTGGAATATGGAGAGATTGTATGAAAGGTATGAAGAAAAGATTAATTGTTATGGCTGTGGCTGCCATATGTGTTATTGCAGGAGTTGTAGTCTGTGTGCTTGCGGAATTCAACGAATATAAGATATGCCACAATATTACCATTGATATTGGTGGGGGAACCTGTGACAGCATAAGCTATATGTCACAAGAGGACAGAGGTGCTAATGCAGGAAAATGGTTTGACGGGTTAAGAACCGGACAGAACCTTGCGGACTGGTATGGAACATATCATGTGATTAATGATTATAGTGCGCCCACACCAAGGGCTGGGGAAACTGTAACCGGCTATTATGACTGCGTAGGTGTTACGCCGTATGTGGCGCTTGGAAAAGTGTCAAGAGAGGGCTATGATTTTGCCGGATGGGATGTCTCTGTAGATGAGAACAGAAATTTTAACGATAAGGAGAATGGAATAAAGGTATATATCGGGGCATATACCGGAAAGGATGTCACTATCAAAGCAACCTGGGAAAGGTGCTCCTATAAGCTGAAGGTGAATACTTATTACCTTTCGGGCAACGGAGAATGGTGTCTGCAGGATGATAATAACAGACATTGTGATGTGAGTGTCAGTATTGATGGCGAAAGCAGTCAAGCTGGTGCTGCCGGATATGATGGCATGGTAAAGGGTGATAAGGATTACAGCATTTCAGTAAGTCCGCATACCGGATGGAAGCTGGATGCAGGAACAAGCAGCTTAAGCGGTACTATGACAGAGGCTGTCAGCCTCAATATATATGTCCGCCCTATAGTCTATGATGTCTGCCTGTATGGGAATAAGCCGGAGAATGCAAGCGGTGATATGACTGTATGCGGACAGGAGGGCTGGAGCTGGAGTGATGGAGGATATTACAGGACTACTGTCAGCTATGATTCTGCTGTATATATTCCGCAGGTATACGAGGTGTATAAGCTTACTGGATGGACAGGAACAGGCTGGAGCATGTCCGGTGGCAATGCATATAGCATAGCATCGGGGTGGCAGAAGAACCTGACTAATGTAGATGGTGCAGTAATCACCCTGTATGCCCTGTGGAGAGAAAATGTGTATAACATTAATGTTAATATGAACGGCGGTAAAGAGGCTGATATGACTATAACAACCGGATATGAACAGTATAATTCACTGCCGCAGGAAACGATAAGACCGGGGTATAACTTTGATTGCTGGAATACTGACCGCGATGGGCATGGAACAAGATATGATAAGAATGCTTCCTTATCAAAGCTTGTTGAAGAGGACAATGGTGAATATACAATATATGCGCAGTGGAAAAGGAAGAATATCATATGCCTAAGAATCTCGTCGGATTCGTATGGCAGGACGATGCTTAATGATACAGCGTACAATGATGGCATTGGATGGTACGCAAGCTATGGAAGCTTATCTGCCACAGATGGGAAAGGTGTTCCGGATGAGCAGTGCGTACAGATATGGAGGGTTGACAGGGAAAGAATAGAAAGAATGAAATAGCAGATATAAGTATGTATTTTTATGCAATATATAGGCAAATATCTGCTTGAAAATTACATATAACTATGGTAACATATTGTAAAGTTTGAGAGAAAAAAGACATTTTTTGTGTCTTTTTTTTTGCGCAAAAGTCATTCCTGCGTCTCTTGGAAATAAATATAACGAACGAAAGGAATTTAAGGTGGCATTCATGAAAGCATTTTTGATACTTGAAGACGGAACGGTCTTTGAAGGAACCAGCATAGGTTCAACCCGCGAAGTTATTAGTGAGATTGTCTTTAACACATCTATGACAGGATATCTGGAGGTGCTGACTGATCCTTCATATGCAGGACAGGCAGTAACTATGACATATCCTCTTATCGGTAATTACGGCGTATGCTATAAGGATATGGAATCCCAGAAAGCATGGCCTGACGGCTATATTGTGCGTGAACTTTCCAGAATGGCAAGCAACTTCAGAAATGAAGATCCTATCCAGAAATTCCTTCTTGATAATGACATACCTGGTATCTGCGGAATAGATACAAGAGCCCTTACTAAGATTTTAAGAGAAAAGGGTACTATGAATGGTATGATTACAACTAATGAGAATTACAAGCTTGATGAGGTGCTTCCTAAGATTAAGGAGTACAGCGTCAAGGGAGTTGTAAGAAAGGTTACATGTCAGGAAAAATATGTCCTTTCAGGTAAAGGTCCTAAGGTTGCACTTATGGATTTCGGTGCCAAGAGGAATATTGCAAGGTCACTTAATGAAAGAGGCTGTGAGGTTACAGTATATCCTGCATATACTAAGGCAGAAGAGATTCTTGCAGCTAATCCGGACGGAATCATGTTATCTAACGGACCTGGAGATCCTAAGGAATGTGTAGAGATAATTGAAGAGATTAAGAAGCTGTATAACAGCAATGTCCCTATATTTGCAATCTGTCTTGGACATCAGCTTATGGCACTTGCTACAGGCGCTGATACACACAGACTTAAGTATGGCCACAGAGGTGCGAACCACCCTGTTAAGGATTTAAAGACTGGCAAATGCTACATTTCATCACAGAACCATGGCTATGTTGTAGATGAGAGCACACTGGATGACAAGGTTGCAGTACCTGCATTCGAGAATGTTAATGACAAGACTAATGAGGGACTTGAATATGTCGGAAAGAATATATTCACAGTGCAGTTCCATCCGGAAGCCTGCGCAGGTCCACAGGATACAGCTTACCTGTTTGACAGATTTATGGATATGATGAAGAAGGAGGACTAAGGACATGCCAAAGAATGAGAATATTAAGAAAGTATTAGTTATAGGTTCTGGTCCAATCGTTATTGGTCAGGCAGCAGAATTTGACTATGCCGGAACACAGGCATGCCGTTCTCTTAAGGAAGAGGGAATCGAAGTAGTACTGGTAAACTCTAACCCGGCTACTATCATGACAGATAAGGATATCGCTGATGAGGTATATATCGAGCCTCTTACAGTAGAAGCATTAAAGCAGATTATATTAAAGGAAAAGCCAGACAGCATCTTACCTACACTTGGTGGACAGGCTGGTCTTAACCTTGCAATGGAGATAGCAGAGACAGGCTTCCTTGAGGAGCACAATGTGGCTCTTATCGGTACAACTGCACTTACAATCAAGAAGGCAGAAGACCGTCTTATGTTCAAGGAGACTATGGAAAAGATTGGCGAGCCATGTGCAGCTTCACTTGTAGTCAACAATGTTGAGGATGGTGAAGCATTTGCAGCAAAGATAGGCTATCCGGTAGTACTCCGTCCAGCTTATACACTTGGCGGAAGCGGCGGTGGTATCGCTAAAAATGTACAGGAATTAAGAGAAATCCTTGAGAATGGTTTAAGACTTTCAAGAGTTGGTGAAGTATTAGTTGAGCGTTGTATCGCTGGCTGGAAGGAAATCGAGTACGAGGTAATGCGTGACAGCAACGGAACATGTATTACTATCTGTAACATGGAAAATATCGACCCTGTCGGAGTCCATACAGGTGACAGTATCGTAGTTGCTCCTTCACAGACACTTTCTGATAAGGAATATCAGATGTTAAGAACATCTGCATTAAGAATCATTGATGAATTAGGAATCACAGGCGGATGTAATGTACAATATGCGCTTCATCCGGACAGCTTTGAGTACTGTGTAATCGAGGTTAATCCACGAGTAAGCCGTTCATCAGCATTAGCTTCCAAGGCAACAGGTTATCCTATTGCAAAGGTTGCAGCTAAGATTGCACTTGGCTACACACTTGATGAGATTAAGAATGCTGTAACAGGCAAGACATATGCAAGCTTTGAGCCGGCACTGGATTACTGCGTAGTCAAGATTCCTAGACTTCCATTTGATAAGTTTATCTCAGCTAAGAGAACACTTACAACACAGATGAAGGCTACAGGTGAGGTTATGAGTATCTCTGATAACTTCGAGGGTGGTCTTATGAAGGCTATCCGTTCTCTTGAGCAGCATGTTGACAGCCTTATGTCATATGACTTTACAGGACTTAGCGATGAAGAGCTTTTAGAAGAGCTTGCAATTGTTGATGACAGAAGAATCTGGAAGATTGCAGAGGGCTTGAGACGACACATTTCTGCAGCCAAGATGCATGATATTACTAAGATAGACTTATGGTTTATTGATAAGCTCCAGATTATCGTTGATATGGAGAATGCTCTTAAGAGAGGACCTCTTACAGAGAGCCTTTTAAGAGAAGCTAAGAGAATTGAATTCCCTGATAATGTTATCGGAGAATTAACAGGACATACAGAAAGAGAAATCAAGGAATTAAGAGACCAGTATAATATCCATGCAGCATTTAAGATGGTTGATACCTGTGCTGCCGAGTTCGCAGCTACAACTCCATATTACTATTCAGTATATGGCAGTGAGAATGAAGCTGTAGAGACTAAGGATAAGAAGAAGGTTCTTGTACTTGGTTCTGGTCCAATCAGAATCGGACAGGGTATTGAGTTCGACTTCTGTTCAGTTCATTGTACATGGGCATTCAGAAAAGAAGACTTTGAGACAATTATTATCAACAATAATCCGGAGACAGTATCTACTGACTTTGATATTGCAGATAAGCTTTACTTCGAGCCGCTTACAGCAGAGGATGTTGAATCAATCGTTGAATTCGAGAAGCCGGACGGAGCTGTTGTACAGTTCGGTGGACAGACAGCTATCAAGCTTACAGAAGCACTTATGAAGATGGGAGTTCCTATTCTTGGAACTAAGGCAGAGGATGTAGATGCTGCCGAGGACAGAGAGCTTTTTGATGAGATTCTTGAGCAGACACAGATTCCAAGAGCTAAAGGACAGACTGTATTCACAGTTGATGAAGCGCTTAAGGCTGCCAATGAGCTTGGATATCCTGTACTTGTAAGACCTTCATATGTACTTGGTGGACAGGGTATGCAGATTGCTGTATCTGATGAGGATGTAGTTGAATTCATGAACATCATCAACAGAATCAAGCAGGATCATCCAATCCTTGTAGATAAGTACCTTATGGGTAAGGAAATAGAGGTAGATGCAGTATGCGACGGTCAGGATATTCTTATTCCTGGTATCATGGAGCATATTGAGAGGGCTGGTATCCACTCAGGAGACAGTATTTCAGTATATCCGGCTAAGTCAATATCACCAGAGATTGTTGACATGATTGAGGATTATACAGGAAGACTTGCAAGAGCACTTCATGTAAAGGGTATGATTAATATACAGTTTATCGTATATAACAACCAGGTATATGTAATCGAGGTTAATCCTCGTTCAAGCCGTACTGTTCCTTATATCAGCAAGGTTACAGGAATTCCGATTGTCAAGCTTGCCACACAGGTAATTATCGGTAAGACAATCAAGGAATTAGGATATGAGCCGGGACTTCAGAAGGCTGCTGATTACTATGCTATCAAGATGCCTGTATTCTCATTTGAGAAAATCAGAGGCGCTGATATAAGCCTTGGACCTGAGATGAAGTCTACAGGTGAGTGCCTTGGTATATCTAAGAGCTTTGATGAGGCACTTTATAAGGCATTCGAGGGAGCTGGAATCAGACTTCCTAAGCATAAGCAGATTATCATGACTCTTGCAGATAAGGATAAGCAGGATGGTATTGATATCGCACAGAGATTCGAGGCACTTGGTTATAAGATATATGCTTCAAGAGGAACAGCCAAGGTTCTTAAGGAAAATGGAGTACATGCAATCCAGGTTAATAAGATTGGACAGGAAGCACCTACACTCCTTGACCTTATCTTAGAGCATAAGATTGACCTTGTAATTGATACACCGGAGAGTGGTATTGAGAGAGCCAAGGACGGCTTCCTTATAAGAAGATATGCTATCGAGACAGGCGTTCACTGCCTTACAAGTCTTGATACAGCACATGCGCTTATATCAAGCCTTGAGCATGCATTCAATAATCAGGAATTATCTATCGTTGATATTGCTAAGATAGATAACCGTGGAAATAATTAGTTGTTACGACCTGTCAGTCAGCATTAAGCCAGACTGGCAGGTTTTTTAATTTGATAGAAAAATTTAGAAAATAGTTAAGCATTTGTCTCACTTTTGTCTACATTAATGTGTTATACTACGGCCATGATAAGAAATGAGTTAACAAACAGGAGGAAAATATTATGCCAAGACCAGAATTAGAACAGGAAAAATTAGATGAAAAGAGAATACAGGAATTAGTAACCAAGATGCAGATGAGCTTTTCAAAAGCACGCAAGGCAAGCTGCAACGCTATAGACAGTCTTTATGAATGGGTTGATGAAAACGATGAAGAGTATAAGAAGAATTATGATAAGCTGACAGAATTCGTGGATTGCTTTGTGGAATTATATAAGTATAGTAAGAATGAAAAGGAATTCTCGACGATTTCGGTTAATTTAATATCATATAACGAAATTAAAAAAGAGGATGAAATCCACAACCGCACTGTACCTGTTTATTTTAATAAGGTGATGGACAGTCTCCGCGAAGACAAGAATATGTCTGGCATCCACAAGATGTTAAGAAACAGACTGCTTGAAAGCTTTGGAAAACCGGATGGAGTTAATTCAGAGGAGACAGAGCTTTATAATGATTTATTGAATGATATAACAGGCAGGGAGCTTCAGGATACACTCAATAAGGCTTATGATAAAAAATCACCTGATAATGGGATGAATGACTATAAGAGAATGATTAAGGCATCTATAGGTAACCACACTAGTAAATCATATCTTTTTGAAAATAGTTATGCGATGTATTATTCGTGGAAGAATGACAATGATAATGATATTAAGAAGAATAAAATCGATTCGCCATATCTTGGTTTTTATATAAAGGGCGCACAGAGCTTTATGCATTTATCTAATAAGGCTGAAAATGCCGAAAAAGATAAAGCTGCTAAGAATGAGCAGAAGGGTTTTATCCAGAGCAGATATTATAAGGAATTAAAGAATATACAGGATAAGGAAGAGGAACTTCCTGCTGCACAGTCTACGGTTGGTGAATTAGAGCATGAATTAGCTTATATTGAATCATCAGGAATGCTCACATTCAGAGAGAATTATATTAAGTCATTCAATAATACATTTGCTGCAAGAAAGTATGAAGAAAAATTCATAACATTTTCACAGAAGCTTCAGGCGGATCTTGTAAAGCTGGATGGAACTAATGGAACTAAAAAGGGTGAAAGATACAATGACATGAAGAATGAGCTTACATTCTTAAGAGATAAAAATAAGGATGTACTGGCAACTCTTATGAATAAAGGTGCTAAAGAATTTCTTGATGTAGCTAATCCTGTGAAGGCTGAAAAGATGATTGATGACCTTAAGAGAGTAAGGGATTCTGTAGAGGCTTACATAAGATACAAGCATGATGCCGGAACATATAAGTTCTTTAATTTCGTTGGAAAGAAGAGATATTCGGCTGCCCAGGACATTAAGACACAGCTTGATGGAATGATAAGCTCACTTACTGACCTTAATGTTACGAAGAGCGGTCATATGGATAGAGAAAAGGATGATGCATATTACTATGCGGACCTGATAGCTGAAACTAAGAGACAGATGGCTGAATGCAGCAATAGACTTGATGAAGCTAAGAAGGCTGAAGAAGCTATTACTAATTCAATTAATGCTTCTAAGAACCATCTTGAAATGTATGATTCTCTTATCAGAAAGAACGGACTTGGAGAGATTGATAAGCGGCTTGATGCAGATAAATATGAGAAGTCACAAGGCTTCAGCTATGGTGAAACCTTTAAAAATGCAGCTATAGCCATTTCTGACAATTTAGATATGAATTTGAAGAATAATTATTATTACAATGAAGCGTATGACGAATTCATAAAGTCTGTCACTAAGGCTGGTAAAGTTGATAAATTAGGCTTTGATAGCAAGGTTGTTGAGAACAGTATGAGTGATAAGATTACAGATGCCAATATGGATTATGTCAAGGATGTTGTAGCATCAGTAACTATCATGAATATGATTAACAAGAATGGTGAAGCGTCTACATTTGGAAAGATTCTGGATACCTGTAAAGAATTGAAGATGGATTACAAGTCATTAAAAGAAGAGGTGCTTAATAACAAGAATGTCAAGGAAGAGATTGACAAAATGACATATGGCGATTTGTATGGATTCATTAAGAATGAAGGCAGGATAAGCATGCTTTCTGATAAAGCAGTCCAGAATGTAGCAGAGAGTATGATTACCAAGGCGGCAGAAATTGCAGGACAGAAAATGAAGAAGGGACAGCCTGTGGCTAAGAATGAAATTAAAAAAGAAGTTAAGGCAGAAGTGAATAAAGGCATGGGCGCTGTACATTAATAATCAGATGTAATAGTGCATATTAAAAAGGGACTCCGTTATAGTGCAGAGTCTCTTTTTTTGCGTAAACTTGCGCGATTTATTGACCTTGTGTGGATTATTGGGTATAATCTACAAGTATGTTTTGTATCTGTTCAGAATCGGCAGGATTTTGAATATATAGCATTATAGAGGCTGGCTCTGGGCTGATACTGTTATTTAATGAAAAAGGGACGGTTATAAAATGAACGAAAAGCGTAATTCATTCAAGGGCTCTATAGGGTTTGTCCTTGCGGCAGCGGGTAGTGCTGTAGGACTTGGTAACATATGGAGATTTCCTTATCTGGCAGCTAAAGATGGAGGAGGATTATTCCTCGTTATATACATTGCTTTAGCAGTAACATTTGGTTTTACCCTGCTTACAACAGAGATTGCTATTGGACGAAAGACCAAGCAGAGTCCACTCACAGCTTATGGAAAGTTAAAGAGTAAGTGGAAGCCGCTCGGTATAGTTGCATGTATTGTACCTATTATGATTTTTCCGTATTATGTAACTATCGGTGGATGGGTGCTCAAGTATCTTTTCGTCTACCTCACAGGTAACGGACATGCAGCAGCACAGGACGGATATTTCTCAGAATTTATCGGCAGGACAACAGAGCCGGTTGTGATGATGTTAATATTTACATTAATAGTCGCATTTATCATATTCCGCGGAGTTAATAAGGGTATTGAGTCATCATCAAGGATTATTATGCCGTTGCTTATTTTATTCGTATTCGGAATTGCTGCATATTCTCTTACAATCAGCCACACAGATGCGTCAGGTGTGACAAGAACCGGTCTGCAGGGCTTCGGAGTGTATATAATTCCTGACCTTAAGGGTATTACTATAAAGCAGTTCGGAACTGTTCTTATGGATGCGATGGGACAGCTTTTCTACAGCTTAAGTGTTGCCATGGGTATTATGATTGCGTATGGCTCATATGTAAGTGATGAGGCGGATCTTGGAAAGTCAATCAACCAGATTGAGATATTCGATACCTTAGTTGCATTTCTTGCAGGTGTAATGATTATTCCGGCTGTATTCGTATTCATGGGAAGAGATGGAATGACTGCATCAGGTCCAAGCCTTATGTTCGTTTCACTTCCTAAGGTATTCGATTCGATGGGAATTGCAGGAAATATTATTGGCGCAATATTCTTTGCAATGGTATTCTTTGCTGCGCTTACAAGTGCAGTTTCTATTATGGAGGCTGTTGTTTCAAGCTTTATGGATGAGTTTAAGTTAAGCAGAACCAAGGCGGCAGGAATTGAATCAGTAATCGGTATTGTTGCCGGTATTATCGTATGCTTAGGCTATAATAAGCTCTTCTTTAATATCAAGCTTCCTAACGGAGTTAATGCGCAGGTGCTTGATATTATGGATTATGTAAGTAATAATATTCTTATGCCAATTGTCTCTATAGGAACATGTATCCTTGTTGGATGGATTCTTAAGCCGGATATGGTTATTGATGAGGTGGAAAAGACAGGCGGTAAGATGAGAAGAAAGGTTCTGTACAGGGCTATGGTTAAGTGGATTGCACCTGTTCTGTTATTCCTTCTTCTTCTTAAATCACTTGGTATATTTACTTTCTTCGAATAAGAAAGCTGTGACAGCAAATGTGTCTGCAAGAGGTTAATGTATGTTTAATAAAAAGTTATGTATGGCAGTGTCTGGTCTTGTGATAGCTTCGTTATCAGTTACAGGCTGCAGCGCAATGTTTAGTAATCCAATGGAATATGTCTTAAGTCAGGATGAGGCAGGGCAGGAGCAGACTGAAACGCAGAAGGATACGGAAAGCTCTGGTACAGGGACTTCCTCTGATGAAGAGGCGTCTTCACAGCAGGATAACAGTGACGGAATATATATATTTGGCACAGATGAGGTTTCTAATTATTCTTTGACAAATATGCTTAAGATATCTAATGAGATTAATGAGAATATCAGTGACGATAAGACGAAAGGAATAGTACTTATCGGGGATGAACAGTATATGGATTATATATCATATTTTATATCATTAACTGTTGAAGACAGTAAGCCGCTGGTTATCATGAAAAAGTCAGATGACGATACCGCGCAGGCAGAGCTTATCAGTCAGGTTAAGTCATTCATCAATGGTGATACCGCCTCCCTGCCGGAGGGCTGTGTTATTAACAGGAATTCACAGGATGTATATGATATATCTGACAGCAAAGCACTGCCTGATGTAGATATTGTATATGATTATCCTGGTAAAAATGTGGATGATATTTCTAAGAATATCTATATCAATGATGGAACGGTTGTTGTGTCTTCAATGAATAATGCTGCTTTGTCTGATGATATGGGCACTGTTATTTCGCAGAATAATATCGGACCTGTGGTTGTCATCTGCAGCAGTGACGCATTGGAGTCAGGCAGTCTGCCGGATTATGGAGATAATGTTTATTATACGGATATGGAGCCTCTTAAGGCAAGGATACTGCTTACGTTTCTGCTGAATAATAAAAGCGACAGTGATTCAATTAAGAAAGTATTGACAGATGGGAGAATGTAATGGATTCAATTAAAGCACAGGATATTATGAGACACATTTTTAAGGATGAGGATAAGGGCTGTGGATATATTAAGGAAATGTCCATGCCAGACAGCGTTGAGGTATTGACTAAGGTGCTTCCGGCACTTATCAGGGAAGCGGAGAATAAGGAAAATGTTAATGATGCCGGATATTTTGGCAAGCTAAGTGAGATATACCGCAGGATTGTTATTGAGAAGCTGCTTAATGCAGAACATTTGTGGACAATATACTGCGACAGCACTGGATATCCATATGTGCTGGACGGAGATATTGTTGTATTATACGATTTTTCTAATCATGACAAGGTTGCTGAACAGCTTGCAAGGAACGGCTTTAATGTGTCCTTCGGCATAGAGGATACGGATTCCATATACTATGAAATCGGACATATGTACCGCAATGGCTTGAAAAATATCAGATTCACAGATGGCAGGGATAACATGCTTATTGTGCCAAGAGAAGAAATCGCAACATATGATAAATTCTTTAAGGATGACTATGTTACCAATCCGGGCTTACAGAGTGCGATGCTTGCATTTTTTCAGGAATTCAGAAAGCCGGACGCTGTGGATAAATCGGCAATACTGGCAACTAAGGAATCAGAGCTTCGCGTGGCATTAAGAAATGCAGAGTATATGGTTCCATGTACGAAGGAGGAGACAGAGGATTCAGTTTCAATTGCGCATCCATATGTTGATATTACAGACAGGGTATCGCATAAGGAGGGCGAGCAGGTGCTTGCACTGCCTGTATTTACTGATGGCTTCGAGCTTGACAAATGCTACACTGACAAGCATGAGAATATGCTCTATACATATATGGAGCTGTTAAAGTCTGTTAAGGAGATAGGCGCGTCAGGTATTGTTATTAATCCGCTTGGCGTAAGCTACTTTGTTCCGGCTGACATAATGAAGAAAATAGTGTGAAAAATCAGATTGATATCTGATTTTTCACACACAAGATTTGTGCTTGCGCACAAACTTGAGATGCTCTGAAAAACGGGCAAGAATGGAGATTATTACAGAATAAGATTAGGAAAGTTAGGATAAATCAGGAAAGAAGAATTTTATGAGTAACACAGTTAAAGAGAATAAAATGGGTACTATGCCTGTCAATAAGCTGCTTATCAATATGGCTCTGCCTATGATGATATCCATGCTTGTGCAGGCGCTGTACAATGTGGTTGACAGTATATTTGTTGCAAGGATTAGCGAAGAGGCGCTTACAGCGGTTTCTATGGCATTCCCGATGCAGAATCTTATGATAGGTGTTGCGGGTGGTATCGGTGTAGGTACTAATGCGCTGCTTTCAAGGGCATTGGGTGAGGGAAAGCGTGAGGAAGCTGATAAAATGGCTGTGCATGGTATATTCATAGCAGGCTGCAGTTATTTTATATTTCTTCTGATTGGGCTTTTCTTTGCGAGAGAGTTCTTTGTTATACAGGGAGCTAATGATGTGATAGCTGATTACGGATATGATTATCTTTCAGTTATTCTTATAGCAAGCTTCGGATGTCTGTTCCAGATGATTTTTGAAAGATTATTACAGGGAACTGGAAGAACGTTTTACAGCATGATTACGCAGGGAACAGGTGCAATTATTAATATTGTCCTTGATCCGATTCTGATATTCGGTCTGCTTGGCGCGCCAAAGCTTGGTATTACTGGTGCGGCTGCTGCCACAGTTATAGGTCAGATTGTAGCTGCGGTTATGGCTATGACATTTAACCTTACAATTAATAAGGATATCCATATTACATTCAGGGGCTTCAGACCATCCGGAAGAAGGATTGAAAATATCTTATTCATAGGTGTGCCTTCGGTTATTATGATTGCAATCGGTTCAGTTATGACCTTCTGCATGAATAAGATTCTTGTAGTCTTTACATCAACGGCGGTTGCGGTATTCGGTGTTTACTTCAAGCTGCAGAGCTTTGCATTCATGCCGGTATTCGGTATGAACAACGGAATGGTTCCAATTATAGCCTACAACTATGGTGCTAAAAATGAGAAGCGAGTAATTGGTACTCTCAGGCTTGCTGTAGTGTATGCTGAGATTATTATGCTTCTGTGTATGCTGGCAGTACAGCTATTCCCGATACCGATGCTTAACCTTTTCAGCGCCTCTGATGATATGATTAAAATGGGCGTTGTGGCATTGAGAACTATTTCAATCAGCTTTATATTTGCAGGAATATCTGTTATATGCAGTTCGTTCTTTCAGGCTCTTGGAAGCAGTATATACAGTATGCTTGTGTCCTTCGTAAGACAGATTATATTCCTTGTTCCTTGTGCTTATATTTTCTCTAAAACAGGGAATGTTAATCTTGTATGGTGGGCATGGCCAATTGCCGAGCTTGCTTCGGTGGGGCTTAGCATAATCTTCTTTATAAGGGTGAGAAAGAAGAAATTCGCATATATGGAAAACTAAAGGAGTGAGGATAAGCTATGAACAGACATATAGAGAAAGCCAAGGAGCTTCGTTCGCCATTAAACTGCCATAACTGTGCAGAAACTATTATGATGGCATACGCTGATGATTTAGGACTAAGTGAGACACAGGCAGAGTGTCTTGGCTGTAACTTCGGTGGCGGCATGAAATGTGGTGGAACCTGTGGCGCAATTACAGGCGGCCTTATGGTGCTTGGTGCGCTGGGAGTCAGCAGTCCGGGAGCTGTCGGAGCGTTCCAGAGAACTATCAGGGATAACCACAATGGCATGACTGACTGTGCAGACCTTTTAAGAGATAATGCGCAGAAGGGTGGAGAGAAAAAGGCTCATTGTGACAGCATGATTATGGAATCGATTGAACTTATTGATGAGATAACAGGCAAGGATAAATAGTGGCAACTGATAATGCTTATGATAATATTTATCAATAAGATGTAGTGAATTATATAGTGAAATGTGATAAAGTAAGTGTGGTTAGTGGATTCTAACTGCACTTACTTTTTTTGATATGCACATTTAAAAACATTCTGCATTTTTGAACCAGTTATTTATGAAACGCTGTACTAGTGATACAAATTAATAAGTGCTAACGCAATAAATATGTGAATAAATGTTCATATAATAAGGGGCATTAAGGAGGTAAATATGTTTTTGGAGATTAAGGGTATCAAAAAGCATTATGGTGATGGCGAAAGCAGGGTAGAGGTACTGAATGGGATAGACATTGAGGTTAATAAGGGCGAAATTGTTGTACTGCTTGGTCCGTCAGGCTCTGGCAAATCAACTCTGCTTAATATTATCGGTGGTATTGATGACGCTGATGAGGGTTACATATCTATCGACGGCGAGAAGACAGCGGACATGAATGAGAAGCGCCTTACGCAGTACAGAAGAAAGCATCTTGGATATGTGTTCCAGATGTATAATCTTATTCCTGACCTTACTGTAAGAGAGAATATTGAGGTTGGTGCTTACTTAAGTGACAGGGCGCTTGATACAGACGAGATACTGGATACATTAGGGCTTTCTTCACATGCTGACAAGAAGCCTAACCAGTTGTCCGGAGGCCAGCAGCAGAGGACTTCTATAGGCAGGGCGCTTATAAAAAATCCTGATATACTGCTCTGCGATGAGCCGACTGGGGCACTGGATTACAACACATCCAAGGATATAT
The DNA here is from genome assembly GCA_963654395.1 of Ruminococcus sp. CAG:382. Lineage (GTDB taxonomy): Bacteria > Bacillota > Clostridia > Lachnospirales > Lachnospiraceae > Lachnospira. Next base: position 2,979 of record CAVKBP010000022.1, on the reverse strand, counting down.
TAAAGCTTATCGAAGATGTCAATAAGAAGTATGGAAACACTATAATAATAGTCACACATAATGACGCTATCAAGAATATGGCAGATAGAGTTATTACATTAAGGGACGGTAGAATTCGAAAGAACTATGTTAATGATAAAAAAATAACTGCCGCGGAGCTTGAGTGGTAGGTGCGAAAATCGAAGATTTTCGCTCAAGATTTGTGCTGGCGCACAAACTTGTGATGCTATGAAAAAAGATGAGAGAAGATTTTCGCTCAAGATTTGTGCTGGCGCACAAACTTGTGATGTCATGAAAAAAGATGAGAGAAGATTTTCACTCAAGAATTGTGCTGGCGCATAATCTTGGGGTGCTATGAAAAACAGATGAGAGAAGATTTTTCGCACAGGAATTGTGTTAGTGCGTAAACTTGAGATGTATGAAAACAGGTAAGAGAGGAGTAAGTATGAGAAATCCTTTAAATAAGCGTCTGCCTAGGCAGTTAAAGCATGATTTGGGTAAATATCTTGTTATATTTTTATTCATGGTTCTGATGATTTCGCTGGTCAGCGGTTTCCTTGTGGCAGACAACAGTGTCAAACACTCGTATGATGAGGGCTTTGAAAAATATAATATTGAAGATGGACATTTTGCATTAGATAAGGAGCCTGACAGCAGCCTTTTAAATGACATTGAAAGCAGGACTGGCAGCACGCTTTATGACTTAAAATATTTTGAAGAGGAGGTGGCAGACAGCGGCGACACAATCAGGGTGTATAAGGACAGAAATGAGGTTAATCTTGAGTGTGTCATGAAAGGTCGTATGCCGGAGGCTGATAATGAAATAGCACTTGACCGCATGTATGCGCAGAATGCGAAGCTTGATATCGGGGATTCCATTAAGCTTGCAGGAAAAGAACTGACAGTCACTGGCTTTATTGCTGTTCCGGATTATAGCTGTCTTTTCGAGAATAATTCAGATATGATGTTTGATTCAACCAGCTTTTCTATTGCTGTCATGACTGATTCCGGATTTGAAAATGTTTCAAGTAATCATGTGAAATACAATTACGCATGGAAGTATAACAAAAATGTTTCGGGAGATAAGGCAGAAAAAGAGGCTTCTGATGATTTTCTGGAAAACCTTGGAGCTGCTGTCAAGGAATATGATACACAGCTTATTATGAGTGGCAGTACAGATATTATAAATGTATCTGATTATCTTCCGCGTTATACTAATAAGGCAATTAATTTTACCGGTGATGATATGGGCTCTGACAAGGCAATGATTATGCTTTTTGATTATATCGTTGTGGTTGTAATCGCATTTGTATTCGCTGTTACAGCTTCTAATACAATCAGTCAGGAAGCGGGTGTTATAGGAACCTTAAGGGCATCGGGCTATAAGAGAAGTGAGATTATAAGACATTATATGGTGCTTCCGGTTGCAGTAACACTTGCAGCCGCCATTGTGGGCAACATACTTGGTTATACTGCTATGGAGAAGCTTTTTGTAAAGGTATATTACGACAGCTACAGTCTGTGTACTTATACGACACTGCTGAATGCAGATGCATTTGTTAATACAACAGTTGTACCGGTTATTATAATGTTCATTATTAATCTTTTAGTGCTTGAAAAGAAGCTGCGCCTTTCACCGCTTAAATTCTTAAGACATGAGCTTACTAACAGAAAGAAAAAGAAGCTCATCAAGCTTAATCACAGGCTGCCTTTCATGACAAGATTCAGACTAAGGATTATGATTCAGAATATACCGAACTATCTGACGCTTTTCTTTGGAATAATGATTGCAGGAATGCTTGTAGTATTCAGCACTATGTTTGAGCCGCTTATTGATGATTATGCCGATGTTGTCAGCAAATCGCAGATATGCGGATACCAGTATATCCTGAACAGCCAGGTGGAAACTAATATTTCCGGTGCAGAAAAATATTGTGTGACTTCGCTTGATACAACTGATGAGAAATATATGACAGATGATGTCATGGTATATGGAATACAGGATAACAGCCAGTATATTGATGTGGATATTAATGATGATGAAATTCTTGTGTCTAACGGAGTAATGGTAAAATTCGGACTTAAGAAGGGCGATACCTTTAAGCTTAAGAATCCGTATTCAGATGAGGTGTATGAATTCACAATTGCCGGAAGTTATAAATATGATGCCGCACTTGCTGTATTTATGACAAGAAATAATTACTTAGCTGCATTTGACAAGGATGAAGATTACTTTACTGGATACTTCACTGACAGCAGGCTGACTGATATTGATGATAAATATATTGCTTCTGTAATTACAATCGATGACCTTACCAAGGTTTCTAACCAGATGAAGGTTTCAATGGGTGACATGATGGTTATTCTTAAGGGCTTCGGAGTGATAATGTTCGTGCTGCTTATGTATCTTTTATCGAAGCAGATTATTGAGAAAAATGCGCAGTCAATATCTATGACTAAGATATTAGGCTTTAAGAATGGTGAGATTGGCGGGCTATATATTGTTGCAACATCTATTATGGTAGTATTATCGCTGGTTGTATCTGTTCCTATAGTCAATACGATTCTTAAATGGGCATTTTCGTCATACCTGTATACGATGATGACTGGTTATATTCCGTACATGGTGCGGAAGAGCTGCTTTGTGCAGATGATTGTGCTTGGAATTGTGTGCTATGCGGTTGTTGCTGTGCTTCTGCTGGTGAAGATTGACAGAATTCCGAAGACGGATGCACTAAAGAATATAGAATAAGGGTTTTATGGTGTATTGCACTTCAGACACGCTCCCGCTCGTGAAAGTGCGTAGCGGTACTAAGCTCACTGCTCCCTGCGGGAGTGCGTTCGCTAAGTGCCGACGCACTTTCAACGGTCTGAAGTGCAACACACCATAAAACATGCCTGCTTCTGGGTGGGCTCGTTCCCCTTTGGGGAACATCGCTTGGCGGGTGAAAAAACTTTCGTTTTTTCACCTGCCTGTTT
>CAVKBP010000021.1:0-20436 GCA_963654395.1 Ruminococcus sp. CAG:382 | reverse complement strand
AGCCAAATCTGACATTTGGCTCGCGATTCCTCCGGCACTTTGTGCCTGCGGAATGGGAGATTAGTATTAAGGATAGTGATATTTATGGGTAATAAAATGTTATCAGATGCATTGATATCAATGCTTGGTGACGGGAATGTAAGAGCAGATGAGCCAATGAAGCTGCACACTACATTCAGAATTGGTGGTGCTGCGGATTATTATGTGACACCACAGACAGAAAAGCAGGTAACGGATGTTATTGCATTTTTGAAAAAATCGGACATTGCGTATATCGTTATTGGCAACGGAAGTAATATTCTTGTCAGTGATGATGGCTTCAGGGGAGTGGTCGTTGAGCTTGGAGATGCCTTTGGAAGCTATGAGATAGTACAGGATGGTATGCAGACCGGTCTGGAAGATGTAATTGTCAGGGCGAGTGCAGGCATGAAGCTTACCAGACTTGGAAACCAGCTTGCGGCTAATGGGATTGCAGGCTTTGAGTTTGCAACAGGTATTCCGGGCTGCATAGGCGGTGCAGTAAGAATGAATGCAGGCGCGTATGGCGGCGAATTCAAGGATATTCTTGTAAGTGCTAAGGTTATTGACGATACAGGTAATATCAGGGAGCTTTCTGTGGATGAGCTTGAGCTTGGGTACAGAACAAGTATTATAGCGAAAAGCAATATGATTGTTTTAGAGGCAGTATTGAGATTGAAAAAAGGCAAGCCTGACGCAATCAAAAAAAATATTTTGGAGCTGGCTGCTAAGAGAAGAGAGAAGCAGCCGCTTGAATATCCCAGCGCCGGAAGCACATTTAAAAGACCAGAAGGATATTTTGCGGCGAAGCTTATTGAGGATGCGGGGCTTAAGGGCTGCAGCAGGGGCGGCGCACAAGTTTCCGAAAAGCATGCCGGCTTCGTTGTGAATAAAGGCAATGCTACTGCAAAGGATGTATGTGAGCTTACCGATTATATTAAGCAAGTAGTCATGGAAAAGACCGGAGTTAAGCTGGAGCTAGAGGTTGTAAAGGTTGGGGTTTAGCACAGCGATTTCTAAATAACTATCCCAATAACCTGCCTGTTTTTCTGGCTGCACATACCAAAAAGCCTCGCTGTAGCCCGCTACGCCTGCGTTTTTTGATATGCACATTTAAAAAACACATAATGAGAGACTGATAAGAAAGAGAAGATGATAAGATGAAGATGATTATTGTTACTGGTATGTCAGGAGCTGGAAAGTCGACAGCGCTTAATGTGCTGGAGGATGAGGGATATTATTGTGTTGACAATATGCCGATATCTCTTATTCCAAAGTTTGCAGAGCTTGCCAATGCTGGGGAAGACGGATACAGCAATATAGCGCTTGGTGTTGATATACGAAGCGGTCATGCGCTGGTAGAGCTGGATTCAGTTCTTGATGATATGCTGGATAAGCATTTTAATTATAAAATTCTGTTTCTGGAATCAAGTGATGAGGTACTTGTAAAGCGTTATAAGGAGACGAGGAGAACCCACCCGCTTGCAAAGGACGACCATGACAGGATAGATAATGTCATTAAGCTGGAAAGAGATGAGCTTAAGTTCTTAAAGAAAAGGGCTGATGTTATTATTGACACAAGCCAGATGCTTACAAGGGAGCTTAAGGCAGAGCTGGAGAGCATATTTTTTAATGATAAGAATTTTAAGAATCTTTTCGTTACAGTTCTTTCCTTTGGTTTCAAATATGGAATACCAGCGGATGCAGACCTTGTATTTGATGTAAGATTCCTTCCTAATCCGTATTATATAGAAGAGCTTAAGCATCTTACAGGAAATGATAAGCCTGTGCAGGATTATGTGAAGAAAGCTCCGGAAACAACTGAATTTCTGGAAAAGATTGATGATTTACTGAAGTTCCTTCTGCCGAATTATGTCAAGGAGGGAAAGAACAGCCTTGTAATTGCGATTGGCTGTACAGGTGGAAAGCACCGTTCAGTTACACTTGCCAATGAAATCTATAAGCTTATAAGCATGACGGAGTATGGCTGCAAGGTTGAACACAGAGATATCGAAAAGGATTCTAAGAGAAAAGGTTAAGTATGTCATTTTCATCAGAAGTAAAAGAAGAATTAGTTAAGAAAACAGATTCCGCGAGGCATTGCCAGATTGCGGAATTTGCTGCGTTTATGGGAATGTCTGGCAGTGTAAGCGAGACTGATAGCGGGGAGCTGTGTCTGGAATTTGTTACTGAAAATGAATTGTCAGTTGAGAAGTTCAGTGAGCTGTTAATGAAAATATTTGGCATTAGGGCGGATGCTGACAGCAATGAAGTGATAAAGAATGGCAGGGAAATTATCGTAAGAATAACCGGGCAGAATGATGTTGCAAGGATATTGCAGACTTTAAAATGGTGTGACGACCAGTTTACACAGATTGAGCCGGTGTTCGTGGATTCAAGGATTATAGCCATGGATTGCTGTAAGAAAGCATTTATACGGGGCGCATTCATGGAGCGTGGTTCTATAAGCGATCCGAACAAGTTCTATCACTATGAGATTGTGTGCAAATACGAAGAGGACGCGGATATGCTTATGGACATGCTGCGTTTCTTCGGACTTGATGCTAAGGTTATCGTAAGGAAGAACAGCTTTGTTGTCTATATGAAAGAGGGCAGTAATATAACGGATACTCTTAATCTTATGGGCGCGGTTGTCTCACAGATGAATCTGTACAATGTCATGATTCTTAAGGGCATCAGTAATGATGTCAACAGAAAGGTAAACTGTGAGACAGCTAATCTTAATAAGACGATTGAGGCGGCGGTCAAGCAGATTAAGGATATTGAATTCATAAGGGACACTGTTGGGCTTGACAGTTTAAATGACAGCCTGAGGCAGATAGCCTTTCTAAGGCTTGAGAATCCTGATATGAGCCTGCAGGGACTTGGTGAGCTGTCAGATCCTCCGGTTGGCAAGTCGGGTGTGAACCACAGATTAAGAAAGATTGGAGAGAGAGCTGATGAATTAAGGCAGAGCATGGGGCTTTCCGTCTGATTAAAGGTATGCAGCCGTTCATAGAATGCGAAGTGTTTTGGAGGCTGGCTTTGAATGGTTACAAATGTTTAATAGATTTTACAGATTCTTTTCAAACAGGGATTGACAAGAAGTGTATAATTATGATAGCTGTGCAGAGCTAAGAAAAGGACTGGGTTTAGACTGGTTTTTGGGTAAATGTTCTGGATGGCGGTAATAAAAGAGCAGTCATATACTGCAGAAAGGTTGATTAAATGACTAAAGTAGATATAATTTCAGGCTTTTTAGGAGCAGGTAAAACAACACTTATAAGCAAGCTTTTAAAGGAAGCTTTAAAGGGAGAGCAGGTAGTTCTTATTGAGAATGAATTTGGTGAAATTGGTATTGACGGAGGCTTCCTTAAGGATTCCGGCGTTGAGATAAGAGAGATGAATTCAGGCTGTATCTGCTGTTCGCTTGTTGGTGATTTCGGAACTTCTCTTAAGGAGGTTGTAGATAAATATCATCCGGACAGAATTATTATTGAGCCTTCTGGCGTTGGTAAGCTTTCTGATGTTATTAAGGCAGTTAAAGACCTTCATATTGAGAATGAAATCGTTCTTAACAGTGCGTCTACAGTTGCAGACGCTTCTAAGGTTAAGGTATATATGAAGAATTTCGGTGAGTTCTTTAATAATCAGATTGAACATGCCGGAACTGTTATTTTAAGCAGGACACAGAATGTTTCTGAGGAGAAGTTAAAGACAGCTATTGAGCTTATTAAGAGTGTTAATGCTAATGCACATATCATCACAACTCCTTGGGATGATATTGATGGAACTAAGATTCTTGGTGCTATGGAAAATGTTACTAATCTTGAGTTAGACATGCTTGCTGAGGCAGCACAGAAGGCTTATGAGGAACATGAGAAGGAGCACCACCACCATCATCACCACGAAGACGGACATGAGTGCTGCTGCTGTTGTGGAGGACATCACGACGATGATGATGACGAGCACGAACATCATCACGAGCATGAGCACGAACACCACCATGAGCATGATGAGGAGCATGGACATCATCACGAGCATGAGCATCATCATGAGCATGATGAGGAACATGGACATCATCACGAGCATGAGCACGAACATCATCATGAGCATAATGAGGAACATGGACATCATCATCACCATGCAGATGATGTATTTACAAGCTGGGGAACAGAGACTCCTAAGAAGTATGAGAAGTCAGAGCTTGAGGGCATATTAAAGAAGCTTTCTGAGAGCGAGGATTATGGTAAGGTGCTTCGTTCTAAGGGTATGCTTCCTTGCACAGATGGGACATGGATGTATTTCGACCTTGTACCGGAAGAATATGAAATCCGCGAGGGAAGTGCTGATTTCACAGGAAGAATCTGTGTAATCGGTTCTGAGCTTAAGGAAGATGCTCTTAAGGAACTTTTTGAGGTTTAATCAGTGTTTCGTTCAGGAACACATTTATACAACGCTTTATAATGAATTGATAGCGCATATGCGCGGAAATGAGGATAAATATGGCAAATGAGGAATATCAGATTCCGATTTTCTTGATTAACGGTCAGCTTGACAGCGGTAAGACAAGATTTATCTCCGATACTATAGCAATGGGACAGTTTGCAGATGCCAAGAACAAGCTTCTTATTGTGTGCGAGGAAGGCGAAGAGGAGTACAGCGAAAAGCTTCTTAAGGACAACGGTGTTGATATGGTTGTCGTTGAGAAGGAGAATTTTAATATCAATACTCTTAACGAGCTGGATAAGAAATATGATCCATGGATTGTTATTGTTGAGTACAATGGCATGTGGGATCCGGCTCTTTTACTTGGAAGTGAAAAGCCAAGAGGATGGCAGATATATCAGTCTATAACTTTAGTCGATGCCAATTCATTTGGCTTGCAGTGGGCTAATATGAAGTCTATTATTGCAGAGTCTGTGAAATATGCTGACATGGTTATCTTTAACAGATGTAAGTCAGGCATGGATCTTGGCAGCTACAGAAGAAGCATGAGGGCGTTAAATCCAGCGCTTCAGATTATATTTGAGGATGAGAAGGGCGATCAGGTTGCTATATCTGAGCAGCTTCCATATGATATCAACGCTGATGTTATCCAGGTTGATGATGAAGACTATGGTATCTGGTATATGGATGTCTCTGAAAGACCGGAGGTATATACAGGTAAGAAGGTAAGGTTTAAGGGACAGGTTCTTAAGAACAAGTACTTTAAGGACAAGAATTTCGTTCCGGGAAGAAAGGTTATGACATGCTGTGCAGAGGATACACAGTTTATCGGTTATATAAGCTTTTATAATAATATATCTTCTCTTGAAAACAGGGAGTGGATATGGGTTACAGCTACTATTAAGTACGAATTCCAGATGGCATATAAGAAGAAGGGACCTGTGCTTTATGTTGAAAGTGTAGAAAAGACAGGTGCACCGAGGGAAGAGATGGTGTTCTTCTGATATGATACAGGATATATTTCCAAAGCATCTGGATAACCAGTATAAGAATCTTAAGCCGGGCAATGAAGACACTGTGTTTTATTTTCAGGGTTCTTCACTGCTCGCAAGACCCTCAGGACATTTCAACTCACAGAATCCTGAAGAAAATGTATTAATATATCCACAGTACAGTGAGTTCATTCAGGGGATAAAATCCTCGTATGGAAAGAAGGCTGTGGATAACTTTGAATTTATATACCTGTTGTCAATTGATGAGGAACATTTTTTCCTCGCAAGAAAGACCGGAAGCCTTGAAAGAGGCACATTCCTAGGAGAGATGGCTGATTCGGCGGTACATAAGGATATGTATTCGTTCGTTAAAGGCTATGAATTCATCGGAGTTGATTCCTTCCGTAAGGCTCAGCCAAAAGAGTATGCTTATGCGGCTATTACCGCATTTCATCTGTATGGCTGGTACAGGGATAATCATTTCTGCGGAAGGTGCGGAAAACCACTTAAGCATGATGAAAAGCAGAGAATGCTCCGCTGTGACAGTTGTAAAAATATGGTATTTCCTAAGATATGTCCGGCTGTTATCGTTGCAGTTACTGACAAGGACAGAATTCTTCTTACCAAATATGCAGGAAGAACTTACCGGAATTATGCGCTTATAGCCGGATTTACTGAGATTGGTGAGACAACAGAGGAAACTGTAAGCAGAGAGGTTATGGAAGAGGTAGGCGTGAAGGTCAAGAATATCACCTATTACAAGAGCCAGCCATGGGGACTAAGCGGTTCACAGCTTCTTGGTTATTTCTGTGAGCTTGACGGTGACGACACGATAACTCTAGAAGAAGATGAGCTATCGGTCGGCACCTGGGTCAAGGCTGATGATATAGATGTAATTGATGACCATATCAGTCTCACAAGGGAAATGATTGAAAAATTTCGCAGTGAGCATGTAAGCCGTATCTAATTGTAATCTTTAAAGCTTATATCAAGATCTATGGTATTGCCGCTGACACCGTCTAACTTGGCGGAATCAGAGTACTGCCATATAGAGTATTCATATGGGAAGTAAGGAATGTCTGAATAATAGGCAAACCACTTCTCATATTTTTCTAAGCGGGTAAGGTCAAGTCTTCCAACAAAGCCCTTGAGGTTGGAGTATATCATTGGCTTGTAGCCTGCTTTTTCAATTCTGTCGCAGAAAGCGATTATTATATCGGTGAGCTCCTGCTCTGAAAGATTTTCCTGTCTGTAAGAATCTCCAGAAATTTCCTCGAAGTCAATAACTACAGGATATGTAACCTTGTAAGGCTTGATAATGTCAAGAACATAGTCAGCCTCTTCTATAGCTTCATCTGTCGTAACTGCAGATGAGAAGAAGTATGCTCCAATCTTAATATCATTCTTGATTGCGTCCTTTGCAAATGTGTCAAATGAAGAATCAGTATTCAGTATTCCATTGCCATAGCTTCTGAATCCGCATCTTAACATGGCAAATTCAACACCCTGTTCTTTTAACTTCTTAAAGTCAATGCTTCCCTGAAACTTGGAAGCGTCAACTCCCATATGTGAGATAACAGTACCATTGTCGTTGTATGTAATAATTCCATCATTATCCTGGATGAAATTCTCATCCATGTAATTGTTCTTCGCAAGCTCTGAAAGTATCGGTGCAAATACATACTGTCCCTTATTATTGACATATACGATATTGTCAGGAAAATAGCTTTTCAATATCGAGAGAGAACCCTCTCCGCTGGTAAATCTCAGCTTCATATCAGAAAGAAGGTCTTCTCTTTCTTCAGCCTTAATCTGTTCAACTTTTTCACTGCTGACAGTATTCACAGTGGCATTCTTATACTTAATGAGAACGGCTGTAGTGAGCAGACCGAACATGACAGTCGTCGAAAAAAATATTAAAGTCGTTATCATAAAGGGATTAGTGCGTTTCTTATTATTCATAGTGTATCACCTCTGTTAATTGTTCTTAAGTTATTCACATAAATATATTCTATTCTTAAATGGTATATTAGCTTTTATGAAATGTCAATTAAAAAATTTATGAATTTTTAAATTAAAATATATAAAGTGTATTGACAATTTTTAGAATAAAATGTATATTATCTGTACAACACAACAATTCTAATAGAAATCAGAATCCGGATGCGGATAACTGAGATTCTTTTGCCTTAGCAATAAGGTAGCTATACCGTTTCTGTTCCGAATTAAGCTGGTAGATGTAACAGTCTATCAGGTCAGGATCAGTAACATTATCAAGATTAGAATAGGCAGTGTACAGTGCCTTTTTAGTCATCATAAGTTCCTGTAACAGGTATTTTTCATCGTATGTAGCAGGAATCTTTTTTTTACCAAACATTTTCAATAGAATTACTCCTTAACATCATAATCAGGACTTTTCATGCCTTGTATTAAAAAGTATAGGCAGTTAATGGTAATTCTATACATGTTTTTTAGAGGAGGTGGATAAGTGACAGATATTGTATCAGCAGTGGCTGCGCTGATATTGATTATGTGGGCAGTAGCAGAGGATGTGAAAGCATTCCGGATACCGAACAGGCTTATTGTGGCAGGATGTATTGCGGGAGCATTAATGCTTGCTGTAAGAGCTTTGAACGGTGAACATATAGAGAGCTATATTGCTGGAATTCTGGTGGGATTTTCGGGAATGTTAGTGCTTTATATTATTAAGGCCGTAGGTGCGGGAGATGTTAAGCTTATTGCAGTACTTGGACTGCTGCTTGGAAGGGTGATGATAATACAGTTAATGATTATATCACTTATAACCGGAGTTATTACCGGAATTGTTGAGTTGTGTATAAAGAAAACCCGCGTGGTTGGATATGGAAAAGCTAAGGTGCAGATGCATGGATTTCATTATGCGATTGCCATACTTATTGCTTATGTTGTTGTGTTTGTGAACAGTGTTATTCAGATGATATGAATTTAAGAAGGGGGTGACAGCATGGGGAAGAACAATATCTGTGTAATATATGATTCGGATGAAAATTATGCAAAACGGCTTATGTCTGTAATTAATGATGATAATGATATTCCCTATAATGCACAGGTATTCACAGAAGAGGTTGATTTAGACAGGTATCTTAAGGAAAAAAGGGCTGATATGCTCATGATATGTGAAGATGCATATGAGTATAATTCAGACAGAACCGGAAATAAAACTGTTGTGTTGTGTGAAGAAGACGAGGACGCTGATGTAATTAATGCTGGAAAAGGAGATGGGATAGTCGGAGTATGTAAGTATCAGCCATCATATCAGCTTCTGCAGTCTGTAATGAAATATGAAAAGAAGGGAAAAGTCTTAAGAGGCGGTATGCTTAAAGTAGCTGGAGTGTACGGCTTTGACTGTACTAAGAGAATGGTGCTTTCTCTGGCTTTAGCAAGAATACTGTCAGAAAGAGCGGCGACATTGTATATCAGCTTTGAGTCGTTTTCATGTCTGGCTGGCATATTTAAATGTGACAGCAGTGAGAATCTCTCGGATGCATTATATGCATTCAGGCAGAATCATAATCAGTTTCACAAGAATATTGCCAATTCAATAAGCCATTACGACAGGCTTGATTATATACCTGAAGCAGATTGTGCAGAAGATGTGGCAGATATAAAGCCGCAGGAGATAGGCGCATTTATACAGGGGATAGGCAGGGAGCTTGGCTATGCATATGTTGTTGCGGATATCGGTGATTGTATCAGAATGCCGTGGGATGTACTGGAATGCTGTGATGAGTGTTACATAACATGTGGAGAGGATACCATAGAAAACAGCCGGGTAAAGAATTTTGAAAAATATCTTATTGAGCAGGGGATGAATAATATATCTGAAAAAATGAATAAAGTCAGGGTGGATATAAAGCCTGATGTTCCTGTGGAGGATATATGGGGAAAATTACCGTTCAATGAATTTTATGAGGGCTTAGAGTCTATGATTGATTCAGGTGGAATGTAATGGAGGAGTTATATAAAAGCATCCGTCAGAAGGTATACATGAATCTGGATATAGGACATGATGTCACTGATGATGAATTATATCAGGTTATAGATAGCTGCATATATGAAGCAAGCAGGGAAAGGATTATATCAATCAGGCACAGACAGGAATTGAGAAGCAGATTATATAATTCTATAAAAAGACTGGATATATTGCAGGAGCTTTTAGATGATGATGAAATCACAGAAATAATGGTTAATGGTGCAGAGTGCATTTTCTACGAAAGACAGGGGCGGATAAATAAGTGGGACAGAAAGTTTGAAAGTGCAGAGAAGCTTGCTGATATTGCACAAAGGATAGCCGCAATGTCGAACAGGATGGTTAATGAAGCATCTCCGATTGTTGACACAAGGTTAAAGGATGGTTCACGAGTGAATATTGTGCTGCCGCCAGTTGCGATTGATGGACCGGTTATAACAATAAGAAAATTCTATGACAAACCATTAACGATAGAGCGGCTTATTGAGCTTGGGTCAATAACACATGAGGCGGCGGATTTTCTGGAAAAGCTTGTCAGGAGCAGATACAACATATTCATATCCGGAGGAACAGGAAGCGGTAAGACTACATTCTTAAATGTATTGTCAGATTATATACCCAGCGATGAGAGAGTAATAACAATCGAGGATTCTGCGGAGCTTCAGCTACATAATATCAGCAATATTGTAAGACTTGAAGCAAGAATGGCTAATGCCGAGGGTGAAAATGCGGTATCAATAAGAGATTTGATTAAATCAAGCCTTAGAATGCGGCCGGATAGAATTGTGGTAGGTGAAGTAAGAGGCGCGGAGGCGTTAGACATGCTGCAGGCAATGAACACTGGCCATGACGGAAGCCTGTCAACAGGACATAGTAATAGTCCTAAGGATATGCTTACGAGGCTTGAGACTATGGTTCTTATGGGAATGAGTATGCCGGTGGATGCAATCAGGACACAGATAGCTTCAGCAATTGATATTATAGTTCATCTTGCAAGACAGCGGGATAAAAGCAGAAAGGTGGTGCAGATTGCAGAGGTTGGTGATTACAAAAACGGAAGGATTGAACTTACACCATTATTTAAATATGTTGAAAAAGGCGAGACAAAGGATGGCAGGATTCTTGGGGAGCTTGTCAGACAGAGTGCCTGTATCCAGAGGACGAAAAAGCTTGAAGCTGCCGGAATCCGGATTGAATGACCTAAGATATATTGCAGAAGGAATTGGTGTGATAATAATTGCTTCATATGTGTTTTATGAAAATGTATTTATGGCTGTGCTGCTGTCACCATATATAGTTATACATATTAAAGAGGCGCGCAGGATAGCCGAGGCAAAGAGAAAGCACAACCTGACAAGGCAGTTCCAGGATGGAATTATGGCAGTTTCATTTGCACTGAATGTCGGATATTCAATAGAAAATGCATTTTCACAGGCAATAGAAGAGCTGATACTTCTGTATGGTGAGGAGGCAGACATAGCGCGGAAATTTAAGAATATAGTTATCCGCATTAACCAGAATGAAAATCTTGAAGACATTCTTGTTGATTTTGCTGATGAATGTAAGGTTGAAGACATATCGTATTTTGCAGAGGTGTTCAGGTATGCAAAACGAAGCGGTGGAGATCTGATTTCCATAATCAGGAATACAGCAGATATTATCCAGCAGAAAACGGAGGTTGCATCAGAGGTGGAAACTATTGTAAGTGGAAAAAGAATGGAACAGAAGATAATGAGTGCAATTCCGGTATTAATAGTTATATATCTTAAGGTGACGGCAAGGGAATTTATTGAACCGTTATATGGCAATGTGACAGGAATGCTTATTATGACCGTCTGTCTTGTTGTATATCTTATTTCCAACATATGGGCGAAGAGGATTGTCAATATTGAAGTTTGAATTTAAAAAATTAAAAATTAAAAACAGTCAGAAGCCTGACATGAAAAAGAAAATAATAGCTGCAATAGTAATAAGTGTTGTATTTACCTGTATAAGTGCAGCAATGAACCAGATGGACAAAGGAAAAACAAGTGCATTGACACGCCCGCAGCCGGGAGAAGCTGATGAGCTTAAGCAGATAAATGTGCTTGATAAAGACGGCGAGGTGCTGGCGCAGTTAGATATCACTGTTGAGCCGAGACAATTATCAGAACAGGAAGCTTTTGAATATTTTGAAAAGGCATATCAGGAAACCCTGACAACCATGCTTAACGATAATGAAAGCTTAAGCCATGTAACATCAGATCTGAATCTGTGCGAGACTGCACAGAAGGGAATTATCGAGCTTGAGTGGTATTCAACGGACTATGAGCTTATCAGTTATGATGGAAAGGTTAATAACCAGGGATTTTCTGAGAATGACCAGAGAGAAGTTAAGCTTGTGCTGATAACAAGATATGGAGAATACAAGAATGAATATGATATCAGTGTGAATGTTACCGCACCGGAGTATGATCCACAGACCAGAATTAAGGTTCATGCGCAGGAAAGTATAAAGCAGGCAGCGGACAGCAATCCCCAGTCTGAGGATATAGTGCTTCCTGAATATATTGATGGACAGGCTGTGGATTATGAGCCATCAGATGATGCCAGTCCGCCTTACATATACAATGTGTTAGGAATGCTGGCAGCAGGCCTTATAGTCCTTATGGAAAAGAAGAAAAATAGGGATATGCTTCAAAACAGAAAAAAAGAGCTGTCATATGATTATTCTGAAATAGTTTCTAAGCTTACACTGCTGTTAGGCGCCGGAATGACTACAAGAATGGCATGGCATAAGATTGCAGGAGACTATAATCAGAAAAGGCAGAATGGAAGCATTGAGCCAAGACCGGCTTATGATGAAATGTATGAGACTGACTGCAATATGCAGGCAGGAATCTCTGAGGCAGCAGCATATGAGAGATTTGGCAAGAAATGCGATACAAGAGAATACATGAAGCTGGCCTCCCTGTTACAGACTAATATGAAAAAAGGAACAAAGCAGCTTAGGACATTGTTAGAACAGGAGGTTAATGAATCATTTGAAAAAAGAAAAAATATGGCAAAGATTAAAGGTGAGGAAGCAACTACGAAATTGTTATTTCCAATGCTTTTAATGCTTGGTGTTGTAATGGCAATAATTATGATACCGGCAGTCATGAATTTTAATATGTAAAAGTACAGACATGAAATAAGTCTGGTGTGAAACTAAATGTTTTTTAAACGAAAAATTTGTAGAGATGCCCCGAAAAGCGGGCAGGAATGGAGGTCTATGATGAAAAAATTATGTTATGAGGTTAAGAAGTTCTGGAACGATGAAGATGGTATGGGAGTAGTTGAGGTAGTTCTTATAACTATTGTGTTGATAGGTCTTGTTATTTTGTTCAAGAAGCAGATAACATCTCTGGTTAATACTATTCTCACAAAGATGTCAAGCCAGGCTAATAAAATCTGATAGGAGGATATGGAGATAAGAAAAGATGTAAAAGCCCAGATTACAATAATGGCTGCCTTAAGTATGACAATTGTATTATCTCTGATACTGACCTGCATAAAGTCAGTATCAGATGTTATGAGAAATACATACATTAAGTCAGCCTGTATGCTGGCAATAGAGGGGGCTTTTTCGTGTTACCATAATGATATGCTTGATGAGTACGATATTCTGGTAATGAAAAAGACAGATAACATAAAAAGACATACTGAGGATTATATAAGACAGAACCTGAGGACAGATAACAGCGGCATAGAGCTTACAGGAATAGAATTCAATGATTTCAGTTATATGACATCTGATGGTGGTGACAATCTGATGAAAGAGATTACGGCATATATGAATTATGGAATATATTCTGAGGCTGCTGATATGCTGAAGGATACTAAAAGACAGGTGGAAAAGGCAGAGGCAATTAATGAAATAGCGGCTGATATTTCATCATGTGAGGACAAGAGGTGGGCAGCAGATGAAAAAATTCTGGAGCTTGTCCAGTTAGTTGATGGAATAAGGACTACCGAAGCCGGACTTGTTATAAAGAATGGACGGGCAGAGGCTGTTACAGAAGGCTTTGCTAAGATGGCAGTCAATGGTGAGGTAACAATGTCAGCGGTTGGTGTCAGTAATTCAGGAATATATAACACAGTAAAGAATAGTGCCTGGGGATATACAGATGTCTCACATATACTGCAGGACATGATAGATGATGCAGATGGCTTATATGAAATAGGAGATGAGGAAAGTGAATCCGCTGGAAATAATTCTTATGCACAGCTTTATAAAAGAAATTATGAGGCATTGAAAAATGCTTTGGAAACAAGCCGGAACAAAACGAAAGAGGCAATAAATGTATTAGATGGTTATACATCAGCAAAGTCGGGAGTGGATGATAATATATATGAATGCATTAACAAACTGGAAAACAACAGAGAAATAATTGGCGAAGAAATATATAACGGAATGCTGCAGGATCTTAATGACATGAATGCTGCCGGGGAAGCTGATGGCTTAAAGCTGTGTGATACAGATACATTGAGAAATGCGCTGGAAAGAAATGAAATTATTCTGGATGGTGCATGTGATGTGCTTGACGAACTCGATACCGGATTGCTGCAGGATAACTGTAAATCAGTAAGACAGAAGGTGGTTAAGTGTCAGGGGTTGTTATCAGGGTTGTCTGCAGATGGCATGGAATTTGATTACTCCGGGATAGATTTTTCTTCTGATGGATCAGGACTTGGCGCATTTAAGAAGATAAAGCAGATGATTACGGATGGTATTCTTGCATTGGTTATTGACACTGACAGTATTTCTGAAAAACAGATAAGCTATACGGATTTATCATCAGGCATGACTGAAAAATATGATAATGGAGAATCTGCATTTAATAAAACCAGGGATGCCCTGCTTATGAATGAATATCTTATTATGAAGTTCAATTCATATACAGATTATTTAGATGGTGGGAAAGAGCGGAATGATTGTCTTGATTATACACTCGAATATATTCTTGAGGGCAGTGACAGTGATAAAGAGAATCTGGAGCAGGTTATGATGAAGTTATCTGGTATAAGAACAGGAATTAATCTGGCATATCTTCTAACGGATCATGAAAAGAAGGCACAGGCATACACACTGGCAGCCGGAGCATTAAGCTTTACTGGCAATATGGCGGTAATAAAGGCAGGACAGTACCTTATATTGTCGGTATGGGCATATGGAGAGGCAGTTACAGATCTGCAGAATTTGTATTCGGGTAAAAAGGTTGAACTGGTAAAGACCAGAGATACATGGAATCTTTCGTTGGAAAAGCTTCTGGCAATGGACTTTAATAGTGACAGGGATGAAGCTTCCATTGGCATGGATTATGAAGGATATATAAGAATGCTGCTCGTCATGGAGAAAGCGGAATGTAAGAATTACAGGACAATGGGAGCAATGGAACTGAAAATGATAAGTATGGGACATGAAGATTTCAGAATGAAGGATTATATTGCTTCGGCACAGGCACGCGCATTTTTTAAATGCTCAGGCCGTTTGAAGGTATACAAGCAATATATGAAATGCTCGTATATATAATTTTGTTTAGCGGCAATCAGCTTCTAAATAGCAGTCTGACGCAGAAATATTAATCAAATATAATCATGAAAGGAGATGCAGTCTGATTAAAGAGATCACCCTAAAAAAATATATCATAAAAAAAGATATTTCTGCGTCGGCGACTGTAGAAGCGGCATTGGTTATACCGTTATTTGTTTATGCCACAATAGCAGTTATATTTATGCTGCATGTACTGATGGTGAGAACACAGGTAAACAATGCATTGTATAACACGGTACGAAGGATAAACAGATATGCGTATATAAGCGAGTCGGTGCGGGAAATGTCAGATGAAGATAAGAATAATATACTCAGCACCTTAAAGGAAAGCGGAGAAAATGCAGGTATATGCAGAAGCATCCTTACGAACGCTGAATTAATGACTATCTTTATAGATGAAATTGGCAGGGGCTATGCCAGTGAAAATTATATAACAGGTGGTAATGCAGGCTGGATATTTGCCGGCTCTAAAGTGCTTGATAATGGCTCGGCAATAGATGTGAAGCTTACATACCGGATATATAATCCATTCAATATATTTGGAAAACAGGGGATGTATATTGAAGAGCATTGCCTGACAGATGCATGGCTTGGAGAAGATAAAAATACATATGTGCCATCTGAATACAGCCAGATGGATGAGTATGTCTATATTACAGAAAATGGAACAGTATTTCACACGAAAATAGATTGTACATATTTATTGCATCAGGTCAGGACTGCCAGTATAAATGATGTCTCACAATTAAGAAATGAGGCAGGTGCTAAGTATTATAAATGCCGTAAATGTGGAGGGAATTCATCTACAATTTATTATACGCCATATGGACGCAGGTATCACACATCTTCCACATGTGAGGCGCTGCAGCGCAATGTCAAAAGAATAAAACGGGAGATTGCAGAGAAAACAATGAGGTGCTGTATTAAATGTGCAGAGAGTAATAATTAGGGGGAAAATAATGGTTGATATATTTATTATAACAGGATTGTTAATTATGGGAATTATTGATGTGAAAAGAAAGGCAGTACCACTATGGCTGCTGATAGTATTTTCAAGTGTTTCTATTATTTTGAAAATAATATGCATTGTAAAGGAGAAGCAGACGATAGGGATTATGCAGCTTGTATATTTTTTAATATATGTGGCTATGGTTATGCTGATTAGTGTATATGGCAAAATGCTTGGGCTTGCAGACATGATTTTAATAGGCATTGTAGCTTTCCTGGATGGTATCAGAAGAGCAGTAGGAGTGTTGATGATATCACTGCTTCTTGTCAGTGCATTTGCAGGTGTTCTGTTATTGATGAAAAAAGTAAAATTTAAGGACAGAATAGCATTTTTACCTTTTGTTTTATTTTCGTATGTGGGGGTGATGTTGTGTGGGTAAGAGCTTCGTACACAGTGGAAAATGCAGTCATAGTTCCATTGTTTTCAATGATTATTATCTTACTGGTATCATTCACATGTAATATTCATGATGAAATTATCAGAGAGAATGTTACAAGCCAGATTGGAATAGAGGTAGAATTGAATGAAATGGACACTGAAAGAAAAAAGGATATGGAGAGATTTGCCGGAGAATATCTGAAGGAAAGATGTATATTTACCCATAACTATAAGGTTAATGCGGATGAATCACCAATAAAGAAAAGCCAGCCAGAGAAAAATATAAGAATAATGCGGGCATTAATTGAGGCGGTTAATTAGAGGAGGGTGTAATTTGGGGAACAGTAGTATAAATGTACGGTATGAACACCAGAATAACAGTAATTATCTGGTGATAGAGGATGAAAAAGAATATGAAGAGTATCAATACAAAATGCTGCGGCGCAATAAGCCGGATCATTTTTTGAAGATGTCAATGTATTCAGTGAATAGTAAGTACGGGATATATTATGATATAACATCAAAACAGCAGGTCAGTAAATTCTATGAATATGGAAAGATGACAATGGAAGATGTTAAATCAATATGTGTAAATATTTCTGAGATGGTCAGGATTGCAGATGATTACATGCTGGATATAGATCATGTGAAGATTGAACCCAAATACATATATATGGATGTGGGAACAAAAAAGCTATATTTTGTATATCACACGAATGTCAATTCCAATACATTTAATGAGGGATTAAAAATGCTGTTTGAGTTTATACTTGAACACTTTGACCATAGTCTTGATAAGAAGTGTATTGTGAAATTATACGAGATATATCAGAAGGTGTTAGTTGGAGAATATGATCCGTTTAATCTGATAAAAATGTTTGGCATGCCGGAAAAACAGAATTATGAAGAAAAAATAGTGCGTAAGGGAACAGAGCAGGTTAATACAGACAGGATAGAAAAGGAAGAAATTAAAAAAGAAGTAAAAAAGGAAATACCGACGGTGTTTCCAGAGCAGATTCTTGTAGATAAAGAAGAAAAGCAGAAAAAATCATCTTCTAAATTACCAATTGCAGGAGTGATAATTATGTTATTCGGATTTATTAATATAATTATGCCGGATATAATTCCATTAAATCTGCCGGAAATGGTGTATTTTGGATGTGTGGGAACAGGAGTTGGAATATTGTTTTACTCATCCAGAAGGAAAAAGATTCCGGATGATACTGTGACACATGTTGAAAAGGAGGAGATGCCATACACCATAAGAGAAGATGAAAAGACAGATAATGAGAATGATATAAAAGATGTAAATAATATAAAAAATGTAAATAATATAAAAAATGCAACTGATAAGACAGAGACAGTGCCGGATATATATGATGATATATGTAATGAAACTATGCTTCTGTCAGATTATGTGGGAACAAAGAGAAAGAAGAAAAGTTTAAAATTACATTTATTGGATGATAATTTCACTGGCTGGTTAGATATACATACGCCAGAAGAAGAGAATACAAGGACGATAACAATGAATAAATACCCATATATTATTGGCAGTCTCGGGAAGATGTCAGATGTGGTAGTGAATTCACAGGTTGTCAGCCGTATGCATTGCTGTGTGTATCATGAAAATAATCAGGATGATATATACAGCGTAGAGGACCTTAATGCCACTAATGGAACATATATTAATGGGGAAAGACTCAATAACCATGAGAAAATCCAACTGCATGATAAAGATGTGCTTAAGCTTGCAGCGATAGCCTTCGAGGTTGAAATAAGCTAGATTATATGCTATATTCTGACTGATATATCACTATAAATATGTGGTGCATGTAATTAAATATATATGGGGATTATTGGAATGAATATTAATATATATTATGGTGGCAGAGGGCTTGTAGATGACCCTACAATATTTGTTATTAACAAGATACAGGAAGTGCTTACAGAGCTGAATGTTAATGTTACAAGATACAATTTGTATGAAATGAAAAATACTATCACGACATTGTCACAGACAATTACCGGGGCTGATGGAGTCATTCTTGCAACAACGGTTGAATGGGTTGGCATGGGAGGATATATGCAGACGCTTCTTGATTCGTGCTGGCTGTATTCGGACAAGTCACAGGTGTCTGGCATATACATGTTTCCTGTTGTAATGGCAAGAACATATGGAGAAAGAGAGGTCACTCTGGCATTAAATAATTCATGGGAGATTATTGGTGGAAAGATTGGTCAGGCATTAAGCGCATATATTGATGATACAACAGATTTTGAGTTTAATCCTGAATATAATACTATAATTGAGAA
The DNA here is from genome assembly GCA_963654395.1 of Ruminococcus sp. CAG:382. Taxonomy (GTDB): domain Bacteria; phylum Bacillota; class Clostridia; order Lachnospirales; family Lachnospiraceae; genus Lachnospira. Next base: position 1,690 of record CAVKBP010000021.1, on the reverse strand, counting down.
GTATGCTGAGAATGTATACCGGACAGTTTCACAGAAGATAAAACAGCTTCCATCAAGCAGTCAGACTATAAAGAATAATATGCTTAAGGATACAATTAAGCTTACTCCACAGGAGAGTGAGCAGTTATCAAAGTATGCGTCAGATGACGACTTTGTTAAAACTCAGAAGCAGGATATTGAATCTCTTGCAAGCATATATAAGGAACTGCTTAATGACCAGGAAAATGGCGGAGATGATTATTATATTAATGTGTTCAAGGAAAATTTCAGACCGGTTGCAGGCTTTAAAAGCACATATATGCTATCAGTAAGCGATAAAGAGAAATTGATAAGTATATATGTTGATGCAGGCAGAATAACGGTCGAGCTTGGTGAAAACAAGGGGGCTGATGTGATAGGCAGACTCACCCGGGAAACCTTTGATAATATAGTTGAAGGAAGAGAGACATTTCACAGGGCGTTCATGACCGGGGCAATGACAGCAAGAGGCAATCTTAAGACATTAAGGATGTTAGATGAAATATTCAGATTTCAGAATTAATCTGAAATCTGAATGACGCATAATATAGATGTATCATAATATAGACACATTATAATATAGAAGCAGGGTTATCTGATACAGGTATGCTGATACTGAACCGCGTCTGGCTGTTATCAAAGGATATTGAAGCCGACATATTATATCTAAGACATATCTGATGTACAATTGAAAGACCTACACCGCAGTGACCTTTCTTTGTGGTGAAAAATGGCTGGCTGATATGCTCAAGTGATGTATCTTCAGTAGTATCAGCAGAAGTGTTTATTATATTAATGCGTATAGTATTATCACAGAAGTCAGATTGTATGATGATTTCTCCAAGACAGCCGGATGCCTCACATGCATTTAATAAAATTTCAGTCATCATCATTCTGAACTGGTCAGGATTAACTGATACATCAGGCAGGTCAGAAAGAGAAAAATCAAAGCTGCAGGTGTTATCTATCTTTTCATCGATGATATCAGGTAATTCATAAAGGATATCATTAAGACATACCGGAAATTTATCTGCTTCCTTCATGCTGTAACGGTACAGAGTTGTGCGGTCTATATGATATATCAGCTCAGATAATACCGTATCCATGCGATTAAAATAGATGTTGCCGGATAGTTCGGGAGATTTCTTCTTTAAGAGCTGGAAGCTGGTTTTTAAATATGCGATATAATTTTTAATATTGTGGGAGTCGATAGATAGTTCTGAAGGCGACATTAACGACATTTTATCAATGACAGGCTTTAAATCAGGAGTATCATTTACTAAATTATATATCTTTTTATATTCATCAGTGTTCAGCATTTTATAATAAATCCTTTCAGACATTAATTTAATAAGTTTTTGGCTATGAGGTTGTAATCAGAACCTCTTTAAGTTATGATATTAAAGTATATACATACTCGAAGTACATGTAAAGAAAAGTATTTCGACAAATTTCGCGCAAAGTGAGGAAATAATATGAAAAAGGATGATTGTATTTTTTGCAAGCTGGCAAACGGCGAGATTCCAACGAATGCTCTTTATGAGGATGATATCGTAAAGGTTATTTTCGATGCCAATCCTGCTGCTAAAGGACATGTTCTTATATTGCCGAAGGAACATTTTAACAATATATATGAGCTGGATGATGACACAGCAGCATATGTATTTAAGGT